>JAEZGB010000065.1 GCA_023437485.1 Bacteroidota bacterium | reverse complement strand
TGGCGGCACTATTGTCGGCCACTGCCGAGAAGAATCCGGCCTTTGCATGGGACCTGAACATGAATTCGCTGTTCCACGTGCTTAACATTGCCAAGGCGGGCAAGGTCAAAAAAGTTTTCTGGCCCTCGAGCATCGCGGTATTCGGGCCCACCACGCCCAAAGACATGACCCCGCAGTACACTGTCGCCGAGCCCTCGACCGTCTACGGGATCAGTAAACAGGCGGGCGAGCGTTGGTGTGAGTATTACCACCGGGTTTTTGGTGTCGATGTCCGCAGTATCCGATACCCTGGCCTGATCAGTTACACTTCGCCACCGGGCGGAGGAACCACCGACTATGCGGTTGATATTTTCCACAAAGCCCTGTCTGATAGAACTTACGAGTGCTTCCTGAAGGAGGATACAAGAATGCCGATGATGTATATGGATGATGCGATTCGCGCTACCATTGGGATTATGGATGCTCCAGCCAATGCGATAAAAATCCGATCATCTTACAATTTGGCCGCGATGAGCTTTACGCCAAAGGAGATTGCTGACGAAATCAAAAAGCATCTGCCTGATTTTACGATAACCTATAAACCGGATTTCCGTCAGCAAATTGCCGACAGTTGGCCGGCGAGCATCGATGATTCGGCGGCGCGGGATGATTGGGGCTGGCAGCATCAGTACGGCCTTGCCGAAATGGCCGGTATCATGATCAGAAATCTCAGGTAATAGTTAGTTTGTGATTTTTTGCAGTGCCGCATCCTGAAGCGGCGAGATTATTTTGATGACTTCATTTACATTGTCATTTGGAATGGTCATTGACAATACGTAATGAGTGATCAGCCATTTTCCATTTATTTTTTGCATAACCCCTGAACCGCGGCACAACTTCATCCACGTATCAAGCAGTTCGTCAAACCAGGCGATATCACCTTTAATATAGATGTTGCGTTGCACCGGCTTGAAATTCCATGCCGAACCCTTGTCAAAATATGGTTTGGCGAATTGTTTAAACTGCGGAACGGTCCAGTTTTCCTCTGAGTCTGTTCCGATGTAAATCGCTTCGGGTGCCATAAATGAAAAGTATTGGTCAAATTGCGCTTGCGCCGCGGCAAGGTGCCAGGCATCGAGAGTTTGCGCAATTTCCTGCTTGTCTTTTTGGGCACTGGCCGCCATAAAGGTTGACAGCATCAGCAATATCAGGACCCTTTTCATTGCCATTGGATAGATTTGATTCGGGTGCTGAAATAATTGGCGGGCCCGTCGGCGCCACCTTTATCGTTGCCTGAAAGCAGCCTGTAAAACGGTGCGTTGCCCCAACCGGCCGGGGTGTCGCCAATTGACATATCCTCACCTGTGTCGTTGTTTATGTGCGGGCCGATTAGTGTGTGCCAGCTCAGGATTCTCTGCTTGCTTTTTGCGGGGTCAAAAAGGTCTTTTTTGCTTGACGAAAGTTCCGAAATATATTTTTTGAACTTTTCCCGAAAGGGCTCCACGGCGAGGATCTTGGCAACGAGCGGCCGTGATTGTGGCCCCCAGTTTAGCGGGTCCTGCAATCCGGAATTGGGCACAATCATCGAGGTTCCCAGTGAATTGTCATAATCGTACGGGATAAAATATGCCTTTTGGTCAGGGGCGATATAAAAGTAAAAGTTGTTGGTATTGACCCAATAATCGTCCCACATCCCCAGCATGATGTTAGTCGCATAGGTTTTCAGGAAAAGGTCGATGTCCATTTTACTGCTGATCCAGGTTTGGAATTCCTGGCCCTGTTTGGCGTTTAGGTCCGTGATAAATTGAGTGAGTGATGCTTTTGCGGACGCAATTTCATCTTTGCGCGTTTTTAAATCATAGGCGTAATATTTGGATTTGGAAGGGTTCATCTTGACGTCCTCCACACCCATGCTTTGAGTGGATACAAAATCAGGCTGGAATGTGCCGATGTGGCTGCCCTTCCACATAAACCCGACCGCCGGCCCCCAATGGGTAGACCTTGCGGCGATGTACTTCTCGTCTACACTTTCAATCATGGCATAGACCCCGAAGTACGCGGGCTTTTGATCGCCCTCCACGTTGATCGTCAGCCGGCAGTATGAGGCACGTGGGGCTGTCCAAACACCGAATCGCCTAAATAGGTCATAACTGTAAATTTCGCGGGCGTAAGTCGCATCGTCTTTAAACCATTTAAGGTTGAGTTTGGTGAGTCCTTTAAAGTTTTGTCCGGGCCGGTTTTTGTCAAAATCGATCCCAAAGTGACAATGATGCCAGTCCGGATTGGCGGCATCGTGCAACTGGCCCGCGCTCCCCTCAGGCCTGCGGCGGCTGGTATTGCCCCGTAATTTGAGCCCGATGCTGTCAAGAATAACGGTTTCGCCCCCGGTTTTGTATGAAAAGGCAGCCACGATCTTTTTCTCGTTTTTTGGGTTTTGGTCAAAATTCGAAAGCAGCCTATTCCATTGTTCAAGCGAGACCGAAAGTTCTATTTCAGGAACGCGTGAGAGATCAAAGACCGGATGATTGTCCAGCGGCACCTGCGCCATGGCCGGCTGGTCAGTACTGCAGGCAAAAAATGAAGCGATAAACAGTGAGAGGATGAATTTGGTCATGCGGCTGGAATTATTGGGGTAAATTACAAAATTTGGCCACACATAAAAAAAGCATGCGATGCATGCCTTAATTTAGTTTGGTTTCGGGTTGCGTCTTGCGCATCTTACTTCGGACATATGATATCAGCCCCACGAAATGCTGTTTTTCAAACGCCTTCACGGGAATGTTGAGGTCTTTGCCGTCACGGGTTTTGATTGACAGGTTGTAGTTTGTATCAAGCGAAAAAATCTTCATCCCCGGAATAAACGAAAGATAATTTCTCTTTTTGCGTGAAAGATACATTTTACTTACTTTTTCAACAGGTACTTCATAACTCCTGTTGCCGTAACTGATGTTGATTACCTCATTGCGAACCTTGCAATAAGGATTGTTTGTAAGTGTTGTGGTTACCGTCATCGCTGGCTTCATTGATTGTTCACTCATTCATTTTGTACGATACAAATGAAGCGAATCAACGCTACTCCTGCGTTCCATAATTTTACGGATTTGTTATATTATTTGAATATCCGATCGGCTTTCGGGTTGTGAAATTCTGTAAACCCGCTATTTTTTGGAACTGCTGAACCAGTCTTTGATCCGGCTGATCCATTCGGGTTTTTCCAATTCGTTGTTGAGCAAAAAACCATACGGATGAAGCGCCGGGATATGGTCGCAAACAATCTTGGCAATGGCGAACATTGGGATAAAAAGAATCATTCCCGCCACTCCCCAAATCATTTCGCCCAAAACAATGGCAATTATGGTGAAGATGGGGCTTATTCCAAGGCTTTCGCCTTCAACCAGGGGTTCAATGATATTGTTGTCAATAATCTGTGCGACGACAAGGATTACTATGATTGGAAAAATGATGTCCTGTGCGCCTCCCAGCAATGACATTGCCACCACTATAATCCCTCCCAGAATGGAGCCGACATAGGGAATCAGCGTGGGTATAACCGCAACCAACGAGATCAGGATTGCGTTTTCCAGCCCCAGAATACTAAACCCAATTCCGTAGCAAAGCGCCAAAAAGCCCATTGAAATCAGCCTTCCGATGAGATATTGACCTGAAACTTTGGAGATTTCATCTAGTTCGCGGCCTACCTCACCACGGTTCTCCGGATCGGCCAGTTTGAGGAAGAAGTCGCGGTATTTTTCGCGTTTCCACATCAGGAAGAAAAAGTACAGCAAAGTGAGCGCAAATCCTGTCAGGATCCCCATCGCGCCTTGCAAAGTAGACTTTATGAATTGGCCCGCCCCGTCCGATGCTTTGCTCGCGCCTTTTTGAAGGTAGGTGTTCTGCTCGCCGGGATCCAATCCGTAATGATCTTCCACCCATGATTGGGCCTGCGCTATGATTCGCTCCAAAGTTGCCTGCATTTTCGGCCAGTCTTCGGCCATTCCGGCAAGTTGCGCCGCCACCACCCAAATAAGCAATGCACCAAAGAGCACGATGATGACCACTCCGGCAATTGTTGCCCAAATCCGGCTCAAACCCCAGGATTCAAGTTTATTGCAAACCGGGAGCATAAGCATCGCCAGCAGGATCGCAAAAAACAACGGTACCAGGAATGGTTTTCCCAGGTATAACAAAATGATTGTGAGCACTGTAAAAATGAGAGCAGCGTTTACATTCTGGATGGGAACGTTTTTCATTACATTTCCATTTCCGTTTCTTTGCCGGCTTCATAAAAGTTAACCCAGAAGAATTCAGCCGGATTCAGCCCAAGTTCGGTGATGGCCACCCGTATTGATTCTTTTTTGGCCTCGCCCAATACATTGCCAGACGCTTCAAGGAAATCGAAGAAATCCTCGGCATTGTCAAAGCGGAAACTCAGCTTGGTATTGAGTGAATAAGGTGTAAACTTAAAGTCGATGGGAGTCCCTGCCTCATTTGCCAGTTTCTCAGAATAACCTGCGGTGGCCAATGCCTCAAAAACGGCCCTGAATGAATCTTTCATCATTTTATTTTTAGCCTAATTTAAATAAAAATCGGTAGTGTTACCGTTATTTTTAGATTGGTTTGGCCAAAAAAAAACCCGCGATTCAGCGGGTTTGACATTTTACCAGATCCTGACGCGTTTCTCGGGCGCCAGGTAAAGTGAGTCTCCGGGTTTGACATTAAAAGCCGAATAAAACTCGGGTAGGTTCCTGACAATTCCGTTAACCCGGAACCTGGCCGGTGAATGCGGATCGGAAGCAACCTGGTTCCTAAGGGCCTCTTCGCGGTCTTTTTGCATCCACACCTGAGCCCATCCAATGAACACGCGTTGTTGCCCGGTGAATCCGTCCAGCACAGGCGCAGGCTTGCCCTTTAGGCTCATTTTATAGGCTTTGAGCGCTATCGAAAGCCCGCCAAGGTCGCCGATGTTTTCACCCAGAGTAAATTCGCCGTTGACCTTCAGGTCCGGCAACACCTCAAATTCATTGTATTGCGAAACCAACGCCTGGGTTCGTTGCTTAAATGCAGACTGATCCTGCGGGGTCCACCAATTGCGCATCACGCCGTCGCCATCAAAGGCGCTTCCCTGGTCATCAAAACCATGTCCAATTTCATGTCCGATCACCGCGCCGATTCCGCCGTAGTTCACAGCATCGTCAGCTTCCATGTCAAAGAAAGGGGGTTGAAGGATCGCCGCCGGGAAAACGATTTCATTCAGCGTTGGATTGTAGTAGGCATTCACCGTTTGCGGTGTCATGCCCCATTCGGTGCGGTCAACAGGTTTGCCCAATTTGCTGATTTGACGGTTGTATTCAAACAATTGTGCGCGCTGCAGGTTGGCAAAGAGTTCGCCTTTCTCAATTTTGAGCGCGGAGTAATCGCGCCATTTGTCAGGATATCCAATTTTCGGGGTGAATTTGCTCAGTTTTTTGAGCGCCTCCTTTTTGGTCTGGGGCGTCATCCAGTCCAATTCGCTGATGCTTTGTTCATAGGCTTTGAGAAGGTTTTGCACCAGTTCTTCCATCCTTTTCTTGGCCTCGGGCCTGAAGTGCTTTTTAACATACACTTCGCCAATGACTTCTCCAAGAGTGGCATTGACCGAGTTCACCGCCCGCTTCCACATGGGTTGCTGTTCGGGTGTTCCATTGAGCGTTTTGCCGTAAAACTCAAAGTCCTGGCGGTCCATTTCCTGCGTTAGTGCGCCCGCGGCAGAGTTGAGATTGCTCCATTTGAGGTATGCCTTCCAGGTCTCGATTGGGGTATCCCTGACAATCGAGTTCAGGGCCCTGGTATATTGCACCTGGGTGACCACAATGCTGTCCTGCGCAGGGATCGATGCGTTTTCAAACATCGCCGAAAAATCAAAATCGGGCGCAAGTTTGCCGAGGTCCGCAACCGCGAATTTATTGTACAACCCAACGATATTTCGCGTGTCCTCCTTTTTCATATGGCCGCGCGCAATCCTGGTTTCAAGGTCCATAATTGCAGAAGCTTTTTTGGCAGCCTCCGGGATATTGGCCATCGTCAGCATAGTTTCAATGTGAGAAACATACTTGTCCCGGATCGCTTTTGATTTTGAATCGGTCAGCAAGTAGTACTCGCGCTCGGGAAGGCCCAGCCCGCCTTGCCAGGTATAGAGCATATATTTTGTTGGATCTTTGAAATCTTCAATCACCCCTACTGAAAATGGGATCCGAATGCCCAATTTATTGGCGTGTCCAAAGTAGGCCGCAAGATCAGCGTGATTTTTTAGGGCGTCGATTTTCGCCAGCTCGGGTTCAAGCGGCTGCAATCCTTTTTTGTTACGGGTCTGCCAATCCATATAGGAAGCATACATATCACCAATTTTCTGCTCGTTGGAACCGGCTTTATGATTGCCTTTTGATGCTTCTTCAATGATGTTTTTCACATCCTCCTCGGCTTTGTCGTTAATCACGTCCCAGACCCCGTACCCGGATTTATCTGCGGGAATCGCAGTTTTTTTCATCCACGCGCCGTTTACGTAAGCGGTGAAATTGTCGCCGGGTTTTGCCAGCGTGTCCATATTGGCGAGTTCTATACCGGATTTGAGATCATTTTCGCCCGGCTCAGTGTTTTTGCACGATACAAGCAAAGCCGCGGCGCTCAGGACAGGAAGAGCGAATTTGAAAGGAAAGTTGGCCATGTAGCTGAAATTAAGTGTTGACCCCACGAAATTAACGCATTGGGTCTTACTTTGTAGCGCTTCGGCCATTATTGTTACAGTCAGGATTTGATGCCAAGCGTCTCATGCAACTTGGGCGGAATATTCCACGAGTCCAGGAAGTCGCAATTCAGGAGGTAATAATCAATGTCGAGGCCGTCCTTTTGGGCCTTTTCAATCAATTTTACCCATTCGAAGGCTTTATCCCTGTTGAGTTTGCCGACGTATTTGGCAAAGGTAATGTACACTATGATGCCCTGCTTTGCCGATGATGAATCGCTGGCAAGCAACTGATTGAAATCCGAAAGTTTTTTGTCGGGGTTTGGAACGCGGTTTTCAAATTCCCGAAGGTCTGTCAGGAAAGCACCCACGCCGGCATTGCAGTCGGAAGCCGTTTTCTTGTAATCCACAAAATCTCCTTTTGAATTGAAGAATATCGCATCCGGAATATTGAGATACTTATTTTTGGAAGCCAGTGTAAACCCCATCAGGTTTTTAAAAAAGACTATTCGTGTTGTGTCAAGATTGTGTTTAAGGACAAACGACTGAATTTCTTTCTTGGATTCAATTTTCGGGTCCTTGATGCCATAAGCGGTTTTGAGCACTGATTGGCAAGAACCGAAGGCAATGATTAACAACAAGAATAGTCTTTTCATTTTATTGCTTTTTTTAGTACAATTTAAAAGGTACAATTATACGTATTGGTGGACGAATTGAAGACAAGCGGGTATTTCCCGGTTTTAATAGTGAAACTTGATGAGCGTCCCATTTTGGATGTTTCAGCTAAAGGCACAACATAGTCTTCTTCAATTGACAAACTGTTGTTTGCAAATTTAGATTTGTTGGTTTCGTAAACATGCGCAGGAATTTTAATTTGTAAATTTCCATTTCTGTCAAAGAATGCGGTGATTATATTGATGATATCTTCCACCTCTACCTGAAAAGTAAATTCGCAAATTCCAATTCCACCGCAGTCTTTTGACACTCGTCCGAATTTAATGTAAATTCGTTCTTCTTTGGGAGCGGAGGTTTTGGTTTGCGCAAACCCACTCATTGAAAATAACAACACGGCCAACAGGCCAAAAATAAAATTTTTCATAATTTAGTAATAATTAATTGATTAATTCAGCCGTACGTGTCTTTCCAGGATCTTCGTATGGCTGTTTTTTTTGGCCGTCTCTACGCCGCGATTCCGGGCCTTGCAGAAAAAGCGGGGGCACTTGCCAACATTCAAGGGGGTAAGCCTCACAATTACCGCGTTTGATTTTGAGCTAAATTAAACAGGGCATTCGTGGTGTGTTTCCGGTTTTCCTGCCGCAATTGTTAAAAAGTAGCGTCGCTCCTGATTTTTTGCCGTGGCATTTTTTGTTTACTTTTAGCATCCCTACCCGGGTTCCCGGAAATATTCACCAAAATTGACATGAAATTATCCGCCAGGATCCTCATCGCGTTTGCCGTTATCATTTTGCTTTCAATCGGCGAAGCCTACACCAATTACATGCTTTCGCAAAAGGTGCAGGAAAACATCCGCTTCCTGACACATTCTGAGGCGATCATCCGAAATTCCAACAAATCGCACAAGGCAATGATTGATATGCAGAGCGCCTTTAGGGGCTTTTTGCTTACTGACGATGAAAGTTTTCTCGAATCCTATGACCTCGGGCTAACTAATGTTCCGGCGTTTATGAACCTTCAGCGCGACCTTATCAGGGGCAACCGCGATCAGAACCACATCATTGATTCGATTGCCGCGCTACACCGCCAATGGCTGGACTATTCAGGCACACTGATCAAATTGCGCAAGGATTACAGCCGGTCAGAAGGATCACAGCAGGCCTACGAGCGTATCTTTGAAAGCCGGTTTAAAAAACAGGTGGGGAAAAAACTCAACGATGACATCACCCAGCTATTTATGGAGTTTGACCGAAATGAATACAAATTACGTAACGAGCACGGATCAACACTTATCGCATCAATTAACCGCACCCGGACTTATTCACTTCTTTTTTTAAGTTCGACGGTTTTCGTCGGGATCCTGAGTGCCTACTATATTGTGACCTTTATTTCGAGACGGATCGCCACAATGGTGCGCCTGGCCGAGAACATCTCGCGCGGAAAGTTCAACGTGGTCAATGATACGCGCAATGACGAGCTTACCGGGCTGAGCAAATCGCTTAATATCATGAGCGAAAAACTCAGCAAGAATATCCATGACCTGGAAAACCGCAACGCCGAACTCAATAAATTTGCCTACGTGGTTTCACATGACCTCAAGGCGCCGGTGCGCGGTATCCACAATGTGATCAAGTGGATCGAGGAAGATTTGGGCCACGAAATTTCGCCCGAAATGCGCCGTTACCTGGACATCATTCCCGAGCGCACCAAGCGAATGGAAAACCTGATCAACGGTTTGCTGGATTATGCCCGCATCAGCCAGGAAACCCAGGCCGAAACCGTTGACCTGAACAACTTGATCCACGATATTGCCGACTCTATCGTCCCCAGGCATTTCAAACTTGAAATTGATCAGATGCCCGTGATCGTGACCCAGCGGCTAAAACTGGAGCAGGTGTTCTCCAACCTGATTTCAAATGCGGTCAAATACACCCCGGGAGACAATCCGTTAATCAAGATCGCGTGCAGGGAATATTCAAATTTTTATGAATTTTCGGTCATCGACAACGGTATCGGTATTGACCCGGAATTCCACGACAAGATATTTGAGATCTTCCAGACACTGCGCGAGAAAAACGAGAAGGAAAGCACGGGCATCGGTTTGGCGATCGTTCGCAAGATCATCGAGGAGGAGCGCGGCCGGATCACGCTAAAATCATCGGCAGGAAAAGGTGCCGAATTCACTTTCACATGGAAAAAAACAACGATATGAAAAAACACAAGATCCTCCTGGTTGAAGACGATGAGCTCGATGTGATCAGCGTTGGGCGGACTCTCAAGCAATTTGGCAGCGACTATGAACTCCTTACGGCCTACAACGGAATCGAAGCACTGCAAATTTTAAAGGAAAATGTGCCCGATGTAATCCTGTTGGATTTGAACATGCCCAAAATGAACGGGATCGAATTTCTTAAAGTGCTCCGCAATGACGTAAAACTCAAACACCTGCGCGTGTTCATCATGACCACTTCGGCCGAAATGGCCGACAGGACAATGACCGAATCCCTCGGCATCTCAGGTTACATCATCAAACCGCTCAATTATAACGATAATACAAAGCGGCCAGATTCAATGGAGGCCTTTGTGCAATTCCACCTGAGGAAGATTCTTGCCGACGACGCCGAATAACGTATTTTGAATTCTGGAATTTCATTTGAGTTTGCCTAACGATTTTTCCTAAATTAGCGATGGCCGTTGCCGGGAACCCCTACAACCCGCATTGCCAAAATTAACCACCCGGGTTTCGGGATGATTCGCCATTCTATATATGAAAAAAGAAGCCACTACCGTTGCGGCCAACGGCGTTATGGCCCCTGCCGCCGCTGCCGTCAAAAAACCCAAGCAGGCCAAACGAAAGCCATCTAACAACAACAATGACGAAGGTGTCCTCTCTGACGCCGAATTCCTCAAGATCCTGCTCAAGGTCAAGAACGGGAATTTCTCGCAGCGCTTTCCAACTGACCAGAACGGCCTTAAGCGCTCCATCTGCGACACGCTCAACGAAATCATCGATCTCAACGAGCGCATGGTCTTCGAGTTCCAGAAGGTGGGCAAGAGTATCGGTAAACAGGGAAAACTCAACAACCGCGTCCAGCTTGATGGCGCCCGCGGATCGTGGAGCACCTGCGTGGATTCGGTTAACACACTGATTTCCGATCTTGTGCACCCAACCGTAGAGATTGCGCACGTAATCACCTCGGTGGCCAAAGGAAACCTTTCGCAGGAAATGCCACTCTCCATTGAAGGCAACCCGCTTCAGGGTGAATTCCTCCGAATCGCCAAGGAAGTAAACGGGATGGTGAAGCAGCTTAACCTCTTTTCGATGGAGGTAACCCGTGTGGCACGTGAAGTGGGTACCGAAGGGAAACTCGGTGGCCAGGCGAAAGTTCGCGGCGTGGGCGGTGTTTGGAAGGATCTTACCGATTCGGTAAACAAGATGGCCTCCAACCTTACCGGACAGGTGCGTAACATTGCCGATGTGACCACAGCGGTGGCCAAAGGTGACCTTTCCAAGAAAATTACGGTTGACGTAAAGGGCGAGATCCAGGAGCTCAAAAACACGATCAACACGATGGTGGATCAGCTCAACTCGTTCTCGAGCGAGGTAACCCGTGTGGCACGTGAGGTGGGTACCGAAGGGAAACTCGGCGGGCAGGCGCAGGTAAAGGGCGTCGGCGGAACGTGGAAGGATCTCACCGATTCGGTAAACCAGATGGCCTCCAACCTCACCGGACAGGTGCGGAACATTGCCGATGTAACCACGGCGGTTGCGCGCGGTGAAGTTTCCAAAAAAATTACGGTGGACGTTAAGGGGGAAATCCTGGAGCTCAAGAACACGATCAATACGATGGTGGATCAGCTCAACTCATTCTCGTCCGAGGTAACACGTGTGGCACGTGAAGTAGGTTCCGAAGGAAAGCTCGGCGGCCAGGCGAAGGTACGTGGCGTTGGCGGTGTGTGGAAGGATCTCACCGATTCGGTAAACCAGATGGCATCCAACCTTACCGGTCAGGTGCGTAACATCGCCGAGGTAACCACGGCGGTGGCCAAAGGCGATTTGTCCAAAAAAATTACGGTAAACGTTGCGGGGGAAATCCTCGAGCTCAAGAATACGATCAATACGATGGTGGATCAGCTCAACTCGTTTGGCGCCGAGGTAACGCGTGTGGCGCGTGAGGTAGGTTCCGAAGGGAAGCTGGGAGGCCAGGCAAAAGTAAAAGGTGTCGGCGGGACGTGGAAGGATCTTACCGATTCGGTAAACCAGATGGCATCAAACCTTACCGGGCAGGTGCGTAACATCGCCGAGGTAACCACCGCGGTGGCCAATGGCGACCTTTCCAAGAAAATTACGGCGCATGCCGAGGGCGAGATCCTCGAGCTCAAGAAAACCATCAACACGATGGTGGATCAGCTCAACTCGTTCTCATCCGAGGTAACCCGTGTGGCGCTTGAGGTTGGTACCGAAGGGAAGCTCGGTGGACAGGCGAAAGTTAAAGGCGTCGGCGGAACCTGGAAGGATCTCACCGACTCGGTAAACCAGATGGCGTCCAACCTTACCGGCCAGGTGCGTAACATTGCCGAGGTGACCACGGCGGTGGCCAAGGGTGACCTTTCGCGCCAGATCACGGTGGATACAAAAGGGGAAATCCTCGAGCTCAAGAACACGATCAACACGATGGTGGGCCAGCTCAACTCGTTCGCATCGGAGGTAACGCGAGTGGCGCGCGAGGTAGGTACCGAAGGGAAACTCGGCGGCCAGGCAAACGTGCCCGGTGTCGCGGGAACCTGGAAGGATCTCACCGACTCGGTGAACCAGATGGCGGGTAACCTTACGGCGCAGGTGCGTAACATCGCCGACGTAACAACAGCGGTAGCCAAGGGCGACCTTTCGCTCCAGATTACGGTAGACGTTAAGGGGGAAATCCTCGAACTCAAGAATACGATCAACACGATGGTGGACCAGTTGCGCTCCTTTGCATCGGAGGTAACGCGGGTGTCGCGCGAGGTAGGTACCGAAGGGAAACTCGGCGGCCAGGCAAACGTGCCGGGTGTTGCGGGAACCTGGAAGGATTTGACCGACTCGGTGAACCAGATGGCGGGTAACCTGACGGCCCAGGTGCGTAACATCGCTGATGTGGCGATCGCGGTGGCCAACGGGGACATGTCCCGGAAAATTACGGTGGACGTTCGCGGTGAGATCCTTCAGCTCAAGGAAACGCTAAACACAATGGTGGACCAGCTGCGGGAATTTGCATCGGAAGTAACCCGTGTGGCCAGGGAAGTTGGTACCGAAGGGAAACTCGGGGGCCAGGCGAACGTGCCGGGCGTCGCGGGGACCTGGAAGGATTTGACCGACTCGGTGAACCAGATGGCGGGTAACCTTACGGCCCAGGTGCGTAACATTGCCGAGGTGACCATCGCGGTGGCCAACGGCGACATGTCCAAGAAGATTACGGCAGACGTACGCGGTGAAATCCTACAGCTCAAGGAAACGGTAAACACAATGGTGGATCAGCTTCGCGCCTTCGCATCGGAGGTAACGCGTGTGGCGCGAGAAGTTGGTACCGAAGGGAAACTCGGGGGCCAGGCGTTCGTGCCGGGTGTTGCGGGAACCTGGAAGGATATGACCGACTCGGTAAACCAGATGGCGGGTAACCTTACAGCCCAGGTGCGGAACATTGCCGAGGTAACTAAAGCGGTGGCCAACGGCGACCTTTCCAAACCGATCACGGTGGATGTAAAGGGCGAGATTCTCGACCTGAAGAACACGATCAACACGATGGTGGAGCAGCTCAACTCGTTCGCATCGGAGGTAACGCGTGTGGCGAGGGAAGTTGGTACCGAAGGAAAACTCGGCGGCCAGTCCGAAGTAAAGGGTGTCGCCGGAACCTGGAAGGATCTCACCGACTCGGTGAACCTGATGGCATCCAACCTTACCGGACAGGTTCGTGGTATCGCAAAAGTTGTAACGTCGGTAGCCAAAGGAAACTTGAAACAGAAATTATCAATTGAGGCAAAAGGCGAAGTGGCCCAGTTAACCGATACGATCAACGAAATGATCGACACGCTCGCGACCTTCTCCGATCAGGTAACGACGGTGGCGCGCGAGGTAGGGGTCGAAGGAAAACTCGGCGGACAGGCAAACGTGCCGGGCGCATCGGGAACCTGGAAGAACCTCACCGAAAACGTAAACCAGCTCGCCGCGAACCTCACCACTCAGGTGCGTGCGATCTCGGAGGTGGCAACGGCCGTAACCCAGGGTGACCTTACGCGTACCATCGGGGTTGAGGCGAAAGGCGAGGTTGAGGCCTTGAAGGATACCATCAACCAGATGATCTTCAACCTCAAGGCAACCACGCTCCGGAACCAGGAACAGGATTGGCTCAAATCCAACCTGGCGAAATTTACGCAGATGCTTCAGGGCCAAAAAGAGCTCAACTCGGTTACCAGTAAAATCCTGTCGGAACTTGCAACGGTGGTTACCGCCCAGCACGGGCTTTTCTATATTTTGCAGGAGGACGAGCAATTCATGGATTCCAAACTGAACCTCATCGCCTCCTACGCATACGTCAAGCGCAAGAACGCGCCAACGCAATATTCGATGGGCGAAGGCCTTATCGGGCAGGTCGCAGTGCAAAAGGAGCGCATGCTGCTCTCCAATGTTCCAAAAGATTACATCAGGATTTCGTCAGGTCTTGGCGATGCCAGGCCGCACAACGTGATTATTCTTCCCGTGCTTTTTGAAGACAGGCTCAAGGCGGTAATCGAACTCGCGTCGCTGGACAGCTTTAGCCAAACGCATTTGGACTTCCTTGAAGGGCTTACCGAATCCATTGGTATCGTACTTAACACGATTGAATCCAACTCGCGTACCGAGGAACTCTTGGTACAGTCGCAGTCGCTTGCCAGCGAGCTCAAGAGCCAGCAGGAGGTATTGAAGATGACCAACGAGGAACTCGAGGAGAAGGCAATCCTGCTGGCGAACCAGAAATCGGAGGTGGAAATCAAGAACCAGGAGGTTGAGGAGGCGCGTAAGGCGCTGGAGGAAAAGGCCGACCAGCTTGCCCTCACATCCAAATACAAATCCGAATTCCTGGCCAATATGTCGCACGAGCTCCGGACGCCGCTCAACTCGCTTCAGATTTTGGCCAACGAACTCATCTCAAACCGCGACGGCAACCTGACCGATAAACAGATCCAGTTCGCAAAAACCATCAACGCATGCGGGGATGACCTTATCCAACTGATCAACGATATCCTCGACCTTTCGAAAATTGAATCGGGTTATATTTCAGTTGATTACAGCCCGATCTCATTCAGGGAAATCAGCCGCTTCGTGGAGTCAACGTTCAACCCGATCTCTGAGGCCAAACACCTGAAATTCACGATCGACATGGACGAGCAACTCCCGGAACAGATTGAAACCGACAGCCAGCGACTCAACCAGATCCTAAAGAACCTGCTCTCTAACTCGTTCAAATTTACCGAGAAGGGCGAGGTCGGGCTCAAAATCTACAAAGCCGACAACAGCTGGAAGATGCGAAACGCGAGCCTGGACAATGCCGAAACGGTTATTGCTTTTGAGATCAGCGACACCGGAATCGGGATATCGAAGGAGAAGCAAAACATCATTTTTGAGGCGTTCCAGCAGGCCGAGGGATCAACTTCGCGCAAATATGGCGGAACAGGCCTGGGGCTTTCAATCAGCCGAGGGCTCTCGGATCTATTGGGCGGATCAATCGAACTCGAATCAGAAGTGAACCAGGGAAGCCGCTTTACGTTGTTTTTGCCTCTCAAATTTGTTCCGCAGGATGCCGACGGGATTGAGGTAAGCGAGGTTTCGGATGCGTCGAATGACATACCTGCGCCGGTCAGGTCCACGCTTAAGTCAACAACTGAGAGCAACTTTGACGGATCGGACATCGACCTGTTTTTTGTGGATGAAGTGGGCGACGACCGCGGCGACATCAAACCTGAAGACAAGGTCCTGCTGATTGCCGAAGACAACCTGACCTTTGCGAAAATCATGCTCGACAAAGCGCGTGAAAACGGCGTAAAGGCGATTGTGACCACAAGGGGGAATGATGTGGTGGATTTTATCAACCAATTCAACCCGCACGCCATCACGATGGACATCAACATGCCTGATACGAGCGGATGGAAAATCCTGGACCGCCTCAAAACCGATTTCACTTTCAGGCATATTCCGGTTTATATCATTTCAGGTGAAGATGACCGAAACAACGGGCTTAAACGGGGCGCGCGGAATTTTCTGGTCAAACCCATCAAAAGTGAATCCCTGGATTATCTGTTTAACGACATCCACAACTTCAGCGAGAAAAAAACCAAGAAGTTGCTGGTTGTAGATGACAATGAACTCGAACTGAATATGGTAGCTGACGCGGTTCGGGGCAGCGATGTCGAAGTATTTACGGCAACCACGGCAAGGGAAGCAGTAAAATTGATTTCCCAACAATCCTTTGATTGTATCATCCTTGACCTAGTGCTTCCTGACGCCGACGGGCTTGATATTATTACCGATCTTGAAAACAACCTCACGGGACAGGATACGGCGCTCATCATCCATTCGGCGCGGGACGTGAACCGAAAACAACGCAACAGGCTCAATCGTTACGCCAACCGCATCATCACCAAAAGTGCCAGTTCACTTGACCAACTCGTAGATCAGGCCGCGCTGTTCCTGCACCGGGTACACAAGGAATTGCCCGAGGAAATGCGCGAACGCATCGAGAACTACTACATGCGTGAAGATGTGCTGTCAGGCAAAAATGTACTGTTGGTGGATGACGACGTTCGGAACCTATTTGCACTCACAACGGCCCTTGAGCGGTTCGGCCTCAATGTTATCAGCGCCGAAAGCGGCCAGGAGGCCATCAACCTTTTGGAGAAACACAAAAATTTCGACATTGTGCTGATGGATATCATGATGCCGGAGATGGACGGGTATGAAACGATGAAAACCATCCGCAAAAACCCGAAACACAAAGATTTGACCATCATTGCAGTAACCGCGAAAGCCATGAAAGGCGACCGCCAGCGGTGCATTGAATCAGGAGCGTCGGATTATATAACCAAGCCCGTGAATGTGGATCAGCTCTCATCACTGATGAGGGTATGGCTTAAAAATTAGTCCGTATGGAGGCTCACCGCGTTAAAATTTTATTGGTTGACGACAAGCAGGAGAACCTTTTGTCCCTGCAGGTTGTCCTTTCGGGCCAGGGCTATGACTTTGTTGAGGCAAAATCAGGCAAGGACGCGTTGCGGATTCTGCTCCGCGACCAGGACTTTGCGATTATCCTGATGGATGTCCAGATGCCAATGATGGATGGATTCGAGACCGCCGAACTGATTCGGCAAAGCGACAAGCTCAAACACGTGCCGATCATCTTTTTGACTGCCAATATGGACCGGTCGGAATACATATTTAAGGGCTATCAGGCTGGTGCGGTTGATTATATGATCAAACCTTTGTCGCCCGAAATCCTCAAGGCAAAGGTGCAGGTATTTGCCGAACTTTACCGCAAGAACCACGAACTTCAGCTCAAGGAAGACCAGATGCGCGCCCTGAATGAAGCTTTGATGGACGCCAACCGCGAACTCGCGCAGCGCAACCAGGAAATTGAAGACCACGCGCAGGAGCTTCGGATGGCAAACAAGGAGCTCGAAGCCTTCACTTATGTTTCAAGCCATGATTTGCAGGAGCCGCTCAGGAAAATCCAGACTTTTATCAGCCTGATCATGCTGGGCGAAAGCGAAAATTTATCGGAGAAAGGCAAACATCAGTTCCAGCGGGTACAGCTGGCCGCCGAACGTATGCGTCAGCTTATTGAAAGCCTGCTGGCGTTTTCAAGGACCAATGCCACCGAACGCAAATTTGAGCAGACGCATTTGCGGGAAATTCTGGAAGATGTGGTGAGCGATCTGCAGGAAAAAATCGAGTCAAAAAATGCGCTGGTTGACGTAAACGATGTTTGCCATGCACGCATTATTCCTTTCCAGTTCACCCAATTGATGCAAAACCTGATGAGCAATGCGCTTAAATTCACCCATCCGGTGAACCAGCCGCACATTACGGTCAAGGCCAAAACGGTCAAGGGAAGCGATTTGTTCCATGACCGGCTGGTCCCTGAAAAGGAATATTGCCACATTACCGTGCGCGACAACGGGATTGGTTTTGACGCCTCGTTTAGCGAGAGGATATTTGAGGTTTTCCAAAAACTCCACAGCCGCGATGTTTATGAAGGTACCGGGATCGGGCTGGCGATCGTCAAGAAGATCGTTGACAACCACAACGGCTTTATCACCGCCAGCAGTGAAGTGAACAACGGCGCGCGGTTTGACATTTTTATTCCCAATTAAACCGTCATTGAGAACAACTGCGTATCCGGTGCCTTGCGCCTGAGCCTGAGGTCAAATGCCATGCAGATGTTTCGTACAAAGGGTTTCCCCGCCTCGGTCACGCTCAGGCTTTCCTGATGAATCTCAAGCAGGCCGTCACGGCGCATCTCATTTAGCGAGGCGAGCACTTCCGGGAGTTCGGGGAAATAATCGGTGCCGTATTGCCACGAGGTTTCAAACCGGCACATCAAATTGAGGATGTGCTTGCGGATGATGAGGTCTTCGGCACTGAGCAGATGCCCGCGTGTAACCGGCAACCTGCCGTTGGCAATGAGATCATAGTAAGCCTCAAGTTTCTTTTCATTTTGGGCGAAGCCGTACCAGATATCGCCAATGGCCGAAACCCCGAGGCCGATCATGACCTGGGTTTTTGACGATGTATATCCCATAAAGTTGCGGTGCAGCGTCCCGCCGGCGAACGATTCATACATGGAATCATCGGGGAGCGCAAAATGGTCCATCCCGATTTCGCGGTAGCCGTTTTGGAAAAGCAATTCCTTGCCCACTTCATAGAGCCTGCGCTTCTCGTCATCTTTTGGCAGATTTTCCTCACTGAACCCGCGCTGGCCGTTCCCCTTGATCCACGGGACATGCGCATAACTGTAAAAGGAGATTCGGTCAGGGTTGAGCAATTTGGTTTTCTCAATGGTGTCCCGAACATTGTCCAGGGTTTGAAAAGGAAGCCCAAAAACAAGGTCGTGGCTGATGGAGGTATATCCGATCTCTCTGGCCCAGCGGGTAACATTGGCCACGTTTTGAAACGGTTGAATGCGGTGGATGGCCTTTTGCACCACGGGGTCATATTCCTGAACGCCAAAACTCACGCGCCGAAACCCAAGGTCATAGAGCGACTGCAGATGCTCGCGGGTTGTATTGTTGGGATGGCCTTCAAAGGAATATTCAAAACCTTTGGCCCTATGGGCTTTTGCAAAGATATTGTTGAGCAGCGCTTCAAGGTTTGAGGGTTTAAAAAAAGTAGGGGTTCCGCCGCCAAGGTGCAATTCCCTTATCTGAGGAACCTGCGGAAGTAATGATGTGTACATTTCCCATTCGCGCAACAATGCTTCGATGTACACCTCTTCCACATCATGGCGTTTGGTAATGCGTTTGTTGCATCCGCAAAACGTACAAAGGCTTTCGCAGAACGGCAGGTGAATGTACACGCTAATTCCCTCGGTCAGGTTGGATTCATTATAGGATTGGATCAAAAGCGCTTTCCATCGATCGGGGTCAAACTTGTCTTCTTCCCAATACGGCACAGTAGGGTACGAGGTGTAGCGCGGTCCGGGAACGTTGTATTTTTGAATTATCGATTGGCTCATTATTTCCAGAATTCGTCATGGTGTTCAACAAATTTTTCGCTGTCATGGATCTGTTCGATCCGGGTTAGCTGGTCAGGGGTGGCGGCCTGCTGAATGCGCCCAAATAGTACGCGTTCCTCAAACCGGATGTGCGCTTCAAGTGCATCGGCCAATTGGTGGAGCGCTTCAGGCTGGTTCCTGTTCTCAATCAAAGCGGTCAATTCCCGGTGATCGTCAAGGGCCTTTACTATGTCCGGATCGGCATCGCCCAAAACCGGAAACATATACTGTTCCTCGAGTTTGAAATGCGGCATCAGGTGGTTTTGGTAAAACCATTCGACATAATTTGCCATCCGCTTTACCTCAATTCCCTTTTTGAATCCGGTCCTGATCTTCCAGGATAGCAGCAGCCCGTGATGATGGTCAACACTAAAGGACCTGAGCTCCTTGCTCCTTTTGAGTGGTTTTTTATCAGTCATATTCCTCCAAATCTTATAAAACTTCCCATGACCAGCATCGCGGTTCCCGTTATTGTGACCAGGATAATGTGTAGGGCCATTGTGTTTGTTTTAGTCGGCTGCCTGATCAAACGCGGGATTGCGCCGAATCTTGCGCTCATGGCCAGTGCAAGTGTCAGGAACAACATCAGCAATTTGGCCGAGACAACGCGTTCCACTGCGCTGCTGAACTCAAACCAATTTTCCAACCGGACACCATAATTATACGCCATCGCAATTCCCGAAACCACAAGCAATACCAGCGAAGACATTCCCCAAGCTTCAAAACGGGATTCAAAATCCAGTATCAGCAAACCGTTTTTTTGTTTGACAGCCTGCGGAAGGATGGTGAGCGACAACACCAAATGCCCGCCGACCCACACTGCAGCGGCGATTAAATGCGTGATCAATAAGAGGTGGTGCAAGGCCATGGCGATTATTATTTTACAAAGGTAGGAACTCAGTTGTCACCACTTTTATGATTTTGGTCATTTGGCGGCGATTATGGGTGTAAATGAATTTTACCACAGGCTGATTATCAGACATAATTGCATTTAAACATTTGCCAATTAAATTATAATGGCTAAATTGAAGTTTCTTTTAAATATGACTTTAATCATAAAAGGTCAGATTGCCGTGTATGTAACTTTGTACTAATCTTAAATCAACCAACAATGAAAAAATTTGCGATTCTCACAGCTTTCCTTGCCGTACTGATTTCATGCGGTGACAAAGAAAAAAAAGACCAGGATTCGAATCAGGACGAAATAGTGGTACCGGCCGGTGAACAGACTGCCGGATCGGCCGCCGATTATGACCCGAACCGCGGAGAAGGAAAGTATGATAAAGTTGACCTAAGCCCCAATCTGGACAAGGCCCTCGCCTCAAAAGGTGAGGAAGTATCCAATGTAAAATGCCTCTCATGCCACAAAATTACCGACGAGCGCCTTGTGGGCCCGGGTTGGGCAGGCCTGACCGAGCGCCGGACTCCGCAATGGATCATGAACTTCATTACCAATCCTGACCCAATGATTGACAAAGACCCTGAACTCCAGGCGCAGTTGGAAATCTGTTTGGTGCGCATGCCAAACCAGGGCTTGTCTGACGACGAAGCACGCGGAATCTTAGAGTATATGCGCAAAATTGACGGTGTACAATAGTTTTCTAAAAATCCCTATATTATGAAAAACAGGATCGTGGTAGCATTGGCCTTCGCCTTTGCCGGAAGTTTGTTCTTTGCCTCGTGCAAACCTAAAAGTTCTGGCGATGCCGTGAGTGGCAACGCTGCCCAAAAGGCGTATGTAGCGCCCGGAAAGTATGACGAATTCTATAATTTCGTCTCGGGCGGGTTCAGTGGCCAGCTCAGTGTTTACGGTTTGCCAAGCGGCAGGTTGTTCAGGGTAATCCCGGTTTTCTCGGTTGATCCGGAGAAAGGCTGGGGGTACAGCGAAGAGACGAAACCGATGCTCAACACTTCACACGGAATGGTGCCCTGGGATGACCTCCACCACACCGAGATGTCCCAAACCAATGGCGAAATTGACGGCCGTTGGGTGTTTGCCAACGCGAACAACACTCCAAGGATCGCGAGGATTGACCTCAAGACTTTTAAAACAGCCGAGATCATTGAACTTCCAAACAGCGGTGGTAACCACTCCAGCCCGTTCATTACTGAAAACACCGAGTATGTTGTAGCGGGAACACGCTTTAGCGTACCTGGCGATTACAGCGACGGCGACGTGGCCATCAATACCTACAAGCAAAATTTCAAAGGCCACATCAGCTTTGTGAAAGTAGGCAAGGAAGGTGAGATGGATATCGCGTTCCAGATTGTTACCCCGGGTGTAAACTTTGACCTTTCGCACGCCGGTAAGGGCAAGTCTCACGGGTGGTTCTTCTTCTCGACCTACAACACTGAACAGGCCAACACGCTTCTTGAAGTGAACGCTTCCCAAAAGGACAAAGACTTTATTATGGCCGTGAACTGGAAAAAAGCCGAGGAATACATCAAGGCCGGGAAGGGCAAGAAACAGAAAGTCCGTTACGCCCACAATACCTGGGACGAAAAGACCCACATGGCCAAATCTGAAATCAAAACCGAAGTTTTGGTTCTCGATGCCGCCGAGCTTAAGGATATCTGCTACATGATCCCTTGCCCTAAATCGCCGCACGGATGTGACGTCGATCCTTCAGGTGAGTATATTGTGGGAAGTGGTAAGCTTGCCGCATTGATTCCTGTATTCAGCTTTGACAAATTGCAAAAGGCCATTGCCGCCAAACAATATGAAGGCGATTATGAAGGCATTCCGGTACTTAAGTATGAGTCAGTATTGCACGGCGAGGTTCAAAAGCCAGGGCTTGGGCCACTCCACACCGAGTTTGACGGAAAAGGCAACGCCTATACTTCATTCTTCGTGTCATCTGAAATCGTGAAATGGGACATCAAAACGCTTAAAGTTCTTGACAGGGTTCCAACTTACTACTCAATCGGTCACTTGATGGTTCCGGGTGGAGACAGTAAAAAGCCATTTGGCAAGTACCTGGTGGCCTACAACAAGATCACCAAGGACCGTTACCTGCCAACAGGGCCTGAATTGGCACAAAGCGCGCAAATCTTTGATATCAGTGGCGATAAGATGCAGCTCATCCTGGACTTCCCCACCATCGGCGAACCTCACTACGCGCAGGCTGCACCGGCCGATCTGATCCGCAATAACGGGCAGTTGAAGTTTTATGACATCAACAAAAACGAGCACCCTTATGTTACCAAGGGTGAAAAGGACGCCAAAGTGGTGCGCGAAGGAAACAAGGTTCACGTGTACATGACATCAATCCGTTCGCACTTTGCTCCTGACAACATAGAGGGTGTAAGGCTTGGCGATGAGGTTTACTTCCACGTGACAAACCTTGAGCAGGATTGGGACGTTCCGCACGGGTTTGCAGTCAAGGGCGCCAACAATGCAGAGTTGCTCATCATGCCGGGCGAAACCACCACGCTTAAGTGGGTGCCGGACCGTGTGGGGATCTTCCCGATATACTGTACTGACTTCTGTAGTGCATTGCACCAGGAAATGTCAGGTTACGTAAGGGTTTCTCCAAAAGGCAGCACGGTTCCCATAACTTATAGTGTAGGGACCAATCAGCCCGCAAGCAAATAATCAAAATGGAAAGGGCAAAAGAAATTTTGCCCTTTTAAATTCAAATGCTATGGATAATTCCAAAATAAGTTTGCTGTCCAGGATCTTCCTGGTCATGGCAAGTGTACTCTTTTTTTGCTCTTTATTGGTGCCGATGTGGAAAATCGATTTGGTGGCGCCACAATATCCTGAAGGGCTTGTGCTTAGGCTGCACGCCGATAAAATTGGCGGCGATGTTGAAATCATCAACGGCCTAAACCATTACATTGGCATGAAAACCCTTCACACCGAAAATTTTATTGAATTCAAGATCATCCCCTATATCATGATCGCCTTTGGGCTCGCCTCGCTGGCCATGGCAATATTTGGCCGCCGTAAAAGCGTCATGTGGCTTTTTGTCGCTTTTTTGATCTTTGTGGTAGTGGCCGGGCTTGATTTTTACCGATGGAACTATGATTACGGACATGATCTGGACCCCAACGCGGCAATCCAGGTACCCGGAATGGCCTATCAGCCACCGTTGATCGGCTATAAACAATTGCTGAACTTTGGCGCATATTCAATGCCGGACCTGGGCGGATGGATGTTGGTGGTGGCCGGAATACTGCTGTTTTTGGTAGTTGCCATTTCTCGCGGATGGCTGGCGCGGTTTAGTAAAAAAGCACCCGCCGCGGCCGTGGTGGCCTTGTCGGTGGTAATGCTATCGTGCGGTTCAAACGAGCCAAAACCCATCAAGATCAATTCCGACATGTGCGAATATTGCAAAATGACGATTTCCAATGGGAAATTTGCTGCCGAGACAATAACAAAAAAGGGTAGGTATTATAAATTTGACGATATTTCCTGCATGGTAGCGTATATCAAGGAGAATTCGTCAACAGCATTTTCAACTCATTTTGTTGGCGATTTTACCCAGGAAAATTCACTGATCCCGGTAAGTTCGGCCAGTTTTATCAAAGGCGGCAATATCCAGTCGCCCATGCGCGGCAACATCGCTGCGTTCCCTTCGGCTGATTTGGCCAGCCAGCACGCGAAATCTTTAGGCGCTTCGGCCGTTGAATGGGACAACATCCTTAATGCCGAATAATGCGATATTTCATCCTCCTGATATTGCTGCTGGGCCTCTCCGGCCACGCCCAGGTTATCCATGTGGGCGAGAACCGTCAGGTAAAATCGGTAACGCGTGCACTTGAAATTGCCGCTGACGGCGACACTATTTTAGTGGACCGCGGCGTTTACCGCGAAGGCAATATCATGGTCAAAAAACGGGTGGTGCTTATCGGGATCGGGTATCCGGTTCTCGACGGCCAAAAAAAGGACGAAGTGGTCTCCATCAATGCCGACAGCGTGGTGCTGCGCGGCTTCAAGATTGTCAACTCAGGTAAATCGGCGCTCAATGATCCCTGCGGCGTAAAGGTTTTTGACCGCAATTACGTGGTTGTTGAGAACAATATCCTGGACAATAATTATTTTGGGATTTACATCCAAAATGGCCGCAACTGTATTGTCAGGAACAACCGCATCACCGCCTACGGCAAGGACGAGCAGCTTATCGGCAACGGAATTCACTGTTGGAAAAGCGAGAACCTGCAAATCATCGGCAACCGGATATCGGGCCACCGGGACGGGATTTATCTGGAATTTGTGACGCATTCAGTGATCTGGCGGAATATTTCTCAAAAAAATGTTCGGTACGGACTGCATTTCATGTTTTCGCACAGCGATGCCTACATTACCAATGTTTTTAAGAACAATGGCGCCGGCGTGGCGGTGATGTTCACGCGCGATGTCAAGATGTTCAACAACCATTTTGAGGAGAACTGGGGCGATTCGGCCTACGGGCTTTTGCTCAAGGAAA
Organism: Bacteroidota bacterium; assembly: GCA_023437485.1. Lineage (GTDB taxonomy): Bacteria > Bacteroidota > Bacteroidia > Flavobacteriales > Flavobacteriaceae > Flavobacterium. The sequence continues at coordinate 18,684 of JAEZGB010000065.1, read as the reverse complement.
TTTCCGATAGCTATATTTTCAACAACCGGTTTTCGCGCAATACCTCGGGCATTTTTATGGAAGGTACCACGCGGGTTAAGGTGGAGAAGAATATTTTCGGGTCAAACGGCTGGGGGATGAAGATCCAGGCCAGTTGTATGGACAATGAGATAGTCAACAACAATTTTATAAAGAATACTTTTGACATCAGTACCAACGGAAGCTTGGTCCTGAACACCTTCAACGCCAATTATTGGGACAAATATGAAGGTTATGATTTGAACCGCGATCAAATTGGCGACGTTCCATACCATCCGCTAAGCCTGTTTGCAGTGCTGACCGAGAGCAATCCGTCCACCATGTTGTTGTACCGAAGTTTTATGATAACCCTTCTGGACAAATCTGAAAAGGTCCTACCCAGTATAACCCCCGATAATTTTGTCGATAAAACGCCACTGATGAAGGCGCTGCCATTATGATTGAAATTAAAGAAATTAGCAAAAAATTCGGGAAGCTCGAAGTCCTGAAAAATGTGAACCTGACCTGTTCCCGCGGGGAGTGCATCGCGCTGATCGGCCCAAACGGTTGCGGCAAAACCACGTTGATAAAGTCCATTTTGGGAATGGTTATCCCTGATATAGGAAGCATTGAATTTGATGGAAAATCAGTATTGCGGCAGTTTGAATACCGCGAAAAGATTGGGTATATGCCGCAGATAGGACGGTATCCTGACAATATGACCATCTCGCAGATCATCGACATGATCAAAAAAATCCGGAATTCAGGCAGCGAACTTGACCAGGACCTTTACCACGCTTTCCAACTGGATAAAATGAGTGACAAGCAAATGAGGACACTCTCGGGCGGAACTACCCAAAAAGTGAGCGCGGTACTGGCATTTTTGTTCAACCCCGAAGTGCTAATCCTCGATGAACCCACCGCAGGGCTGGACCCGCTGGCTTCCGAGATCCTCAAGGAAAAAATCATCCGCGAAAAACAAAAAGGCAAACTCATCCTGATTACCTCGCACCTGCTCAGTGAGCTTGATGACCTGGTTACCCAAATCATCTTCATGCAGGAAGGGCAGGTAAGGCTTCACCAAAACATTGATGACCTGCGGCGGGAAACCGGCGAGGACAAGATTTCCAGGTCAATTGCAAAAATCCTAAAGCAACAGCGCAATGAACCGGCTCATTAAAATAATCCTGATCGACATCCTGAAAAACCGGATCGTCCTGGCCTACACATTGATTTTGGGAATTTTATCGTGGAGTTCGTTCGCGCTAGAAGACAACGCCTCCAAAGGAATCCTGACCATCCTCAATGTAATTTTGTTCACCGTCCCGCTGGTGTCGGTGCTTTTTTCCACCATCTATATTTACAACAGTTCCGAATTTATAGAACTTTTATTGGGCCAGCCGATTAAACGGGCCAAAATCTGGGTGAGCCTCTTTATCAGCCTATCGCTTTCAATGGTGCTGGCGTTTTTGGTCGGCGCGGGAATACCGCTTGCGCTCAATTCGCCTGACAGCATCGGTGTGATGATGCTGGCTACAGGTACGTTGATCTCGATCATTTTTGTAGCACTGGCTTTCCTGAGTTCCATCCTCACAAGAGACAAAGCCAAGGGAATCGGCATCGCCATCATGTCATGGCTGTATTTTGCGCTGCTGTTTGACGGCATTGTCCTGTTCCTTCTTTTCCAGCTGGCCGAGTATCCGATTGAAAACGCGATGGTGGGCATCACGGCGCTGAGCCCGATTGACCTGGCGCGGATCCTGATCCTGCTACATCTGGACGTTTCGGCCATGATGGGATATACCGGGGCCATTTTCAAGGATTTTTTTGGTACCGATATTGGCCTTGTCATTTCTTTCCTGTTGCTGTGCCTGTGGGCCGCAATTCCATTTGCCCTATCCCTGAGAAAATTTAACCGAAAGGACCTTTAACCATGAAAACCGATATCCGCGACCGCGGTGATATAGAACTGTTGGTCAATACTTTTTATGACAAAGTCAGGACCGACCAGGTCATTGGCTATCTATTTAACGACGTGGCCAAAGTAAATTGGGACGAACACCTGCCCAAAATGTATGACTTTTGGGAAAATATAGTTTTTTACACCGGCAATTACAGCGGAAGCCCAATGGTGGTCCACCGCGAACTTCACCGCAAAAGCACGATGAACAAGGGTCATTTTGACCATTGGGTAAAGTTGTTTACTGAAGTGGTTGACAGCCTGTTCCAAGGGCCGCGCGCTGCCGATATTAAGGACCGGGCAGGCAACATAGCCGCGGTAATGATGGTCAAGACCTTAAATCAGTAGGCCTTGTCGTCAGTTTCAAGTTTGAGTAAAGTCGGGTGCAACTTCCCTGACAACTGCCAAAAAAAAGGCTGCCCTTTGCAGACAGCCTTTTTCACTTGAATTAATAATTAACTATTTTGGTAAGAGTACATCGTTTATTACGTGGATGATGCCGTTTGAGGTTTCGATTGATGCGACTATTTCAGAACCGTTCACAAAGGTTTTGTCGCCTTCCTTGGTAATTTTCACTTTTTGCGGGGCTACCATTTCAAACTCCTGGCCGTCCTGCATGTACTCGGTTTTGAGTACGCCCACATAGGTGTGGTACTCCAAAATTGACTTCAGGTCTTCTTTTTTGTCGGGTTTCAAAAGACCTTCAACAGTACCTGCCGGCAACTTGTCAAAGCCTGCATTGGTTGGCGCAAATACGGTAAACGGCCCGGCGTTGCTCAGCGCATCGACCAAACCGGCAGCCTTGACGGCGGTCACCAAAGTTGAATGGTCTTTGCTGCCCACTGCGGTTTGCACCACGTTCGGTTTTGAGGTTTCGTCAACAACCCCTGATTGCCCTACGGTTTGTTGCTCCTCCAGGACAATTTCCTCCTGGTTTGTTTCAGTTTGCTTGCACCCAAATGCAACAATAAGCGCTGCCAGGGCAAATGGTTTAATTAAAGTTTTCATTTGGTCATAGATTTATGGTACAAAGGTTTTGATTATTAGCGCCTTAAATTATGATTAATGTCATATTTCGCATTTTTTTCCGGGATAATCGAGAAAAATGCCATACAGCCAATTCCGGCTACCATAAGCACCGCGACATAGTAAAGCATCTCATTTGCGTAAGGGATAATCGTATAGCTGAACGCGCCGATTCCCTGCGCGGCCAGGATGGCTTCATTTAGGAAGACACCAATGGAAAAAACAAACAGCGACACCATTACCATCCGCCGCCGAGGCAGTAAGTGGTTTGCATAAATGTAAAATAGGATAAACAGCGTGATCAGGGCCAGCAGCACCAGGTGCAGATAGGCGATGACCACCGGCCTGAAACCAAATGCGAGTTTGCTGATTTCAGGGACAGTGGACCCCAGTTGCAGGATGACCTTCACCGTTCCGGCCACGGCTACAAAGAGCAACACATACGTCAGGATAAACGGAATTCCCTGCAAGGCCTCGGGTTTGGTTTTGACGATGGCCATCAGTTGCAAAATCCAGGCGTAGGTTTGCGCCACGGCAGCAATCACCACTGCCACAAATAGCCAAACAGGAATCTCAAGCCACAGTACTGACAGGAAATATGCCGGGGTACATGAAATGGCAAACCACCTGAAGATGGCCTTGTGAACGCCCGCCTTGCCGTTGATCATGTTGGTCAAAAGCCCCATGCATGCAAAAAAGAACCAACCGTTATATTGAAAGTGCAAAAAGTAATAAGAAGTTGCCAGGTATTCGTTTTGGAGGATATGCCGTCCCAACATCCAATAGGCCAGCAAAAACACCCCCAGCGACGAAAGGAAGTTAAAGAACAATGCCGCACGGAACCAATCGGCGGCGATCCGGTTGATGGGGAACCGCCTCAGGTCCAGGATAAATTTAATCCCAAACCAATATGAGGCTGCAATTGACAAAAGCAAAAACAATACGCTGGAAACCCCGAACCCCCAAACCAAAAAGCTAATAAGCATTCCGTAGGAACCAATGGCGTTCACGCTGAGCACGGCGTTGTATTTATTGTAAGCGAATGAGTGGTTGATGCGCGCCATGCATTGCACCATCAGCACCATAAGCGCCTGGCCGATCCAACCGTAAAAGGCAAAGTGATAATGCGAAAACTGGATGTATTTCTGGTTGAAATGAGGGAATTCATAACCGATTTTATACCGCATCAGCATTCCCAACAGGGCCACAATAAACAAATTGACAATTGAAAGCCTGAGCCAAAACCGGGGATTGAGTTGCATTAATAATAGACTTTATGGTTCTTGATTTCAATCTTTTTTTCTGAGTTGAGCTTTGATAGCGCCCGGATCACGGTTTCAACCCGAAGCCCGGTGAAGTTCGCGATTTCCTGCCTGGTAAAAGGGATCAGTTCACGGGGCGCGTCGCGCTTTTTTTTGTGCGCCTTGAAAAACGCCATGATCCTGAACTCGGGATTTTGGTTGATGATGTCGCTCGAGGTCTTCGCTTTTGAATGGATCCTTCGGGCCATCAGCGTGAGAAACTGTTTCTGGATGGAAGGGTATTCGTCCAGAATCTTCAGAAATTTATCTTTGGAAAGTTTGATGATGCGCGAGTCGGTAAAGGCCATTGCGGCCGCCGGGTACTTCTCATCAATAAAAAGCGGCGGTTCTCCAAAACTCTGGCCCTCAAAAAAATGGCCCTGAGTAAATTCTTTGCCTTTGTCGTTGGTATTGAACATCTTAACGCAGCCTTCAACCACCTGGAAGTAAAAATGGGCCTGAGCCTTTTCGTCAAAAATCACTTCACCCTTTTTATATTGTTTGGCTATGGCGCCCCAGGAATAAAGAAGGTCAAGGTCTATTTGCATTTCAAAATTTATTGGTTCAAAAATAGCCGAACTTTCACAAGTGTTTTATGATGTGAATCATGTTTTGCACCGCACCCTTGCCGTAACTTTGTTCCATGATCCGGTTAGCGTCCCTATTATTCGCGATTCTTTTTTTTAGCAGGCCAGCGCTGCCGCTCGTAGCATTCGTACTCAATTACGACTACATTTCAAAGGAACTGTGCATCAATAAAGATAACGATAATTTGGACTGCCACGGTAAATGCCAGCTCAAAAAGGAACTTGCCAAGGCCTCGGGCCATGATCAGGGCAACCAGGTGCCAAGGCTCAAAATGGCCGATGCCGAAGTGCTTTTCATCCTGCCTGAAGCACCGTTCAATCCTGTATTTTTAACCTCTGCAACAAAGCCCGCCACAGGGCCATACATCAACCTATACCAGTCCCTGCCAACGCAAAACCACTTTCATCCGCCCGCCATTGTTTGATTTTATTTCAGACTGCCTCCAAGGCAGAATATCTTAATAATCTCAAAATTCAAACAATGAAACTGATAAAACTGGCAGCCCTTATTGTGGCCGCCCTGCTTGCCGCGTGCAGCACTGACACCCCTTCTCAAACTCCCAACCCGATTCACGGCCAGCTGTTGGTGAGCCAAATGGAAAATGGCCAACACGTGGTGGAACTGTACTCAGAAAATCCCCTTGTAAACGGGTTCAATACTATCTCGCTTAAATTCAAGGACAAGGCAACCGGAAATTATTTGGAAGGTGCCGATGTTTCATGGATGCCGGTTATGCACATGGCCTCAATGTCACACTCATGCCCTTTCTCGGAAATTGAGGTACATCCTTCAGATCCGTCGGTCTATGTAGGATACATTGCTTTTCAGATGGCACAAAACGATACTGACTACTGGACGTTAAAAATTGATTACACGGTTAACGGTGCAGATTTTTCGGTCCAGGACAACATTAGTGTGGCTCCCGGCGCACTCCGCACGGTCAATTCATTTATGGGATCAGACGGCAAAAAATACGTCGTTGCGCTGGCCGGCCCCAAAGCGCCCCAGGTCGCGCTCAATGACATGACCGCGGTGGTTTACAGAATGGAGTCAATGATGCAATTTGTCCCGGTTTCAGGATATACGCTAAAGATTGACCCGCGCATGCCCGGAATGGGGAATCACGGTTCGCCCAACAATACAGACCTGATAATGATAGGCAATTTCTATCGCGGAAAACTCTCGCTTACCATGACCGGGCTTTGGCGAATCAACCTGATCCTGGAAGGGCCTTCGGGCGATGTGATTAAAGGCGAACCCGTTACCGAGGACAACCCGCAAAGTTCGATATTCTTTGAACTGGAATTCTAAAAATTCCACATTACCATCAAAATGAAAAACCTGTTCAAGTGGGCCGCGCTGATGTGCGTCTCCACAGGCTTCGCGCAGCTTGACACCATCAGTCCGCTTGCCGAGGTCATCGTGATCAGCCCTAAAAAGGACCTTAACCTCAAGCAGGCAAAACCGCTGGCCACGCTTGATCAATATCTGGATTCGCATAATTTCAAACTGGTCCGCAGGGGGAGTTATGCCTGGGAGCCGATGATCAACAACATGGCCACCGAGCGAACCCGGATAACCATTGAGGGCATGCATGTTTTTGGCGCGTGCACTGACAAAATGGATCCGATCACTTCCTATGTTGAGGTTTCCAATCTCGCTGAAGCCAACATCGTTTCAGGCCAGGCAGGATCAGCATTCGGGCCAACCATTGGCGGCGGTATGGACCTCAGGCGAAACCGCACCGGCTTCATGGACCTGGGATGGAAAACTATTGCCAGCGCGGGGTTTGAGAGCAATTCCAGCCAGGCCGTCGCCGGGGCAGCGGTGAATTATTCTGAAGCTTCGTTTTTTATCGATACAGATTTGATGCTTCGCCATGCCGGTAATTACAAGGCTGGAAATGGACGTGAAATCCTGCATTCCGGTTATTCCAAAATAAATGCTTCGGCCACCTCAGGTTGGAAGATGGGGCAAAAGTCAATGATGGAAGCCTCGTTGATTTTGGACCGCGCCAGCGATGTGGGGTATCCGGCGCTTCCCATGGATGTTTCACTTGCCGAGGCCGCCATCGCTTCGCTGCGGTTTGAATCAAAGCCGATGGATTCGCTGCTGCAAAAAATTGAAGCCAAAATCTATTTTAACGCCGTGACGCACATCATGGATGATACGGGCCGGGAAAACGTCGCCATTCACATGGACATGCCCGGAAGGACCAGGACCCTTGGCGGTTACGCTTCGGCCGATGCCAAGTTCCGAAACCACAAAATCCGGGCTAACCTCAATTCTTTTTACAACATGTCGCTTGCCGAAATGACCATGTACCCCAATGACCCATCGCAAAACCCGATGTTCATGTACACCTGGCCCGATGTGCGCACCTTTTATAACGGAGTTTTTATTGAGGACGCGATTGAATTCCACTGCCATTCGGTGCTAAAGCTCATGGCCGGGGCGGGATTGCATTACAACCGCGTCGCCAGCAATGACGGACTGGCAAGCCTGCGGATTTTTTACCCTCAAATGGAGCCCGCCGCATCACGGTTTCTCAAAAACATCGCCGCAAATTACAGCCATGGCGAAAAACTGCACTATTCCTTCGGGATGGGATATGGCGAACGCGCTCCGTCAGTTTCCGAAGGGTTCGGGTTTTATCTATTTAACAGTTTTGACAACCATGATTATGTTGGAAATCCCGGCCTTCCGAATGAAAAATCACTGGAAGCCAACGCATCGGCGGGATACAAGTTTGACAGGGCGGCCTTTGCGGTGACGGCAGCAGTGTTCAGCATTTCTGATTATATCATCGGCAAGACTGACCCTTCACTGATGCCGATGACCCTGGGCGCGAGCGGTGTGAGGGTTTATCAGGCCGTGCCGCGCGCCACCATTGCCAACATCGGCCTGAATGCCAACATTATATGGCCGGCGGGTTTCAAATCAAGGCATCAGGTCAATTGGGCATACGGTGATGAATCCGGCAATAGATTGCCCTTTATTTCGCCGTTGGCCTATCAAACATCGTTAAGTTATGAGCGCCGGGGTTTGGAATGCGGCCTGCAGGTGTGGGGAAATGCAGTGCAGGACCGGCCCGCGCAAAGTTTTGCTGAAGATTCCACGCCGGCTTTTGCCATTTTGGATGTTACGGCAGGCTACCGGTTTGCGTTGGGAGCGGCCCGAATCAACTTTAAGGCCGGGATCGAGAATGTGCTCGACGCCTATTATTCCACCTTTTCTGATTGGAACAACCTTCCCAGGAAAGGACGCAATCTGTATGTGAACCTGGTGGTCCTGAGGTAAACAGGTGATGCGGCGTCCAAGGGTTCGGCCGTTGTTGCGGTAAATCCCAGGAACCCCTTGAGCAGTGGTAGGGCCATCATCAGCAAGCCTGCAAATATCCCGATCCCAAAAAGCAGGAAGCCGAGATAAAAATAATACTGCCCGTGTTGCATCACCTGAAAGGCCACGCCTTGCTGCGCGTACATCCAAAAGCTTTTTTTGGCACCGGCGCCAAGGAGGCAAAGCCAAAAAAACACGAGCGAAAGGTTAAATATCCTGAATCCCAGACGAATTTGATTTAATTGCAGATTCGGATTGAGTTTGCGGGCAATGTATACCAGCGAGGCAAGCAGGATGGTGGTGTTTATCCCGATGGTGGTGCCCATTGAATGTGCCACGGTAATGTGCGTTCCGTGGGTGAAGTAATTGATTGCGGGAATGGAAAACAAAAGCGCGAGGATGAGGTTCAAAAAAATCCACAAATCAGTCGTTGCCAGGATCGTTGAAGACATTTCGGCCGGTTTCTGGCCCGCGGGCAGGCTGTTGCGCCATTGGTAGATCATGTGGAAGAGGATGATCCATTCGGTCATGCTGATTCCATATGAAAAAGCACGGATATAAGGCACCGACGGCACGATGTAAATATGGTGGGCCCAGCCAAACATCAGGTTGGTCAGGCCAAGAAAGTAAAAAAAGAACGCGGTTTTGGTCCGTCCGGTATCGTTAGGCCCAATTTTGGTCATCAGGTAGATGGCAGTTCCGTATACCAGCATGTTCCAGGCGCCAACAAATGATCCGCCGGCCTTCCATTGGACCGTAAGTGATTTTATAAAATTTCCGCCCACGCTGGGATGCATCCACAAATAGGCTTCAACCAGATGATAAATCATGAGTGCGATTCCAGTCGCCCACATATAATTGTAAACCGGCCAATTTTTAATCTTCACCGCCATCCCGAAGTAGTAGATGCCAAAAATCGCCCAGCCCGCCAGCACCGGCAGGATCAGCGCGGGCGGAAATTCCAAATATTCCTTCCCGCCAAAATTGGAGGTGGCATAGCTGTAAAGAATCAGAATCCCCGCAAGGATGAAAATCGCGAAATGAAACCACGAAAACCATGTCCGGTTCGGGGTAATGCTTTCAGACAAGTAATAGTAGATCCCGCCCGTGGCCGCAAGGATAATCCAGGAAATGACACTGGTTACGTGCAGCGGACGCACGATGTTGAACGGAAGTGCCTCTTTGATAAAATTTGGCACCAGGTATTGGATCCCGCCCAGGATCCCAAATATCATCCCCATCAGAAGTACCATCAGCGCTACTGACAAAAATAAACGGGCCGGATTAATTTTCATCTTTATAACGTATTTGGACCCAGCCGTCAGATCTGAGGGTAGCCTGATGGTCAGGAAAATAGCCCGTTTGGTCTACCTCGGCCAAATAAGCCACCATAGCCTGCTTTTCGGCGGGTGTGAAGTTAAACACCGGCATGCTTCCAGGCCCCGCGTTAAGCATCGCGCTGATGTACTCGGGGCCTTTCCCGGGAGCCGAGGCCGCGTTTGTCAGGTCAGGGCCCAGGTAACCTCCCAGTCCATAAAGCTGGTGGCAGGAAGCGCAATTGTGCTGTTGCCAAAGTTGCTGTCCGGCACGGGCCGGCGCCGAAAGTTCTTTCCCCGGCGATCCCGTATAGACCGAATAATTGTGGTACGCAAAACCAATGGTCAAAGCGCACAAAACAGTCAGGTAGACGAGTGTGGAATTTTGCATGGAAGCAAACTTATCCCAAATCAAAAGGTCTGCATATGATTCAAATCATCTTTTAAAATTCAAAAGAGGTGAACCTTTACGGCTTTAATTATAATATGGATTCCAACTCACTTCACACCTTTCACATTCCCGTTATGGGGCTTGCCTTTACGGTAGATTCGCCCATCCGGGTGGCGCATTACGGAATTTCCTCGGTAATATCCATCATGGATGATGACCTACTGGAAAAAATCAGGCTTTTTTACAGCCGCAAGTTTGGGTACCCGCACCAGGAAATCCCAACCACCGAACCTGATTACCGCGCAATGCGCATCACTCAATTCCTGGACTTGGTGGATCAAATCGTAAAAAAGAAATGCGATGACTTCAAAACTGAACTGCTTTCCAGCCGCGCCGCTATTGATAATTTTCTGACAACGCTCCCCTCCAAATCTGACTTCCGAACCCGGTTGGAACTCCTGCTGGCGGGAGGTAAAGGCCTGCAAAGCACGCTGTCGGATTTTCTTGCCAGGCATCTGGTACCGGGTTCTATTGACGTGAACATCATGACCAAAGTTGACAGGGAAAACCACGGAAAGGACGGCGCCCTACCCATATTATTTAACGATGCTCACGCGGCGTTACGGGGTTTTGCAAACAGTGGGCTTTCGTCAACATTGGTGCTCTCGGCGGGGATGCATCCGCGGTTGTACAGTTATATGGAAAGCTTTCCGGATTTTTTTCCTGACCTGATGTTCAATCTGAAAAAGAAAATTGCAATTAAGGTCAGCGATTATCGGTCGGCCCAGGTACAGGGTTGCTTTTTGGCCAAAAAAGGCCTTTGGGTGTCAGAGTTCCGGATTGAATCAGGGCTCAATTGCGGCGGCCACGCTTTTGCCACCGACGGCCATTTGCTGGGGCCCATCCTGGAAGAATTCAAATCCAAACGCGAAAGCCTCGCCCAGATGATGCATGACCTCTTGGTCAAATCCCTTGCTGAAAAGCAAATGCCGGTTCCCCCGCACCCAATGAGAATGAAAATTACCGTACAGGGAGGGGTTGGCACGGCCGAAGAACACCAGTTCCTACTAAGCCGCTACAAAGTAGATTCGGTGGGATGGGGGTCGCCGTTTTTGCTGGTCCCCGAGGCGGCCTCAGTAGATCCGGCGACAGTTCAATTGCTGGCCCAGGCGCGCGAGCAGGACCTTTATACCAGCAATATTTCGCCGTTGGGCGTTCCCTTCAACACGGTTCGCGGCACCACGCACGAGGCTTTGCGCCGCAGCCGCATTGAGCGCGAAAAACCCGGAAGTTCCTGCCCCAAAAAATTCCTGGCGCTCAGTAAGGAATACGGCGATGAGGGGATCTGCACCGCGTCGCGCAAATACCAAAAGCGCAAGCTCATTGAAATTGCCGATAACCCCGCGCTGGACCCATCCGCCAAAAATCAGATGCGTGAAACGGTTTTGGAAAAATCCTGCCTGTGCGTGGGGCTCTCGAATTCGGCACTGTTGGAAAACGGCATCAGGGTCAAGGGTGACCAATCGGTGGTGGTGTGCCCGGGCCCGAATATCGCCTATTTTGACAGGCAATACTCCCTGCGGGAAATGATCGGTCATATCTATGGCACGCAATCGGTGCTAACGGTGGACCGACCCAATATGTTTGTAAAGGAGCTCGGGCTGTATGTTAAGTACTTAAAAGCGCAGATTGCGGCCGGGGCACCTGACTCCGCTATTGAAAAGATGCGGAATAATCTGCTGGCCGGGGCCTCTTATTACCGGGAACTGTTTTCCGGGGAAGATGTTTTTCGCGGGCGGAAAGATTCATCCCTCGACGGTTTGGAAAGCTTAATAAAGCAAATTCAGGAGGTTGGACAGGAGGAAGCCGCCATCTGAAATCACAAAAAACAGCCTCTATGACTACGGTCATAAATGGCTTGGAATGAACGCGGTAATTTTACAACATGATAAAGGAAGATGCATTGACACGGGCCAGCACGGCTCACAAAGCCAGCCTGGTTGAAATGATTGACCAGTTGCGCAGGCAAAAAAACGCGGTGATCCTGGCTCATTATTACCAGACACCCGATATTCAGGAAGTGGCCGACTTTATTGGCGACAGCCTCGAGTTATCTAAAATGGCGGCTCGGACCACTGCCGATGTGATCGTGTTTGCCGGGGTTCGCTTCATGGCCGAAACTGCCAAGATCCTGAACCCGTCCAAGAAAGTACTGCTGCCGGACCTGAATGCCGGCTGTTCACTGGCCGATGGATGCCTGCCCGAGGATTTCCAGGCGTTGAAAGACCGCTATCCCAATCACAAGGTAGTCACGTATATCAATTGCTCGGCCGAAATCAAGACCATGAGCGATATTGTCTGCACATCGTCAAACGCGCAAAAAATCATCGAGTCCTTTCCTAAAGGCCAGCCTATTTTGTTTGCCCCTGACCGCAACCTTGGGCGGTATTTGCAAAAAGTGACGGGCCGGGACCTGTTGCTATGGGACGGATCCTGTGTGGTTCACGAGGCTTTTTCATTGGACAAGCTGTTGGACCTGTATAAAAAACATCCGGGAGCGCTGATTGTGGCACACCCTGAATCGGAGAGCCATATTTTGGAAACCGCGCATTACATCGGGTCAACGTCGGGGATGCTGAACTTTATCAAAAACAGCAGTGCATCGACTTTCATCGTGGCCACCGAAGCCGGGATACTGCACAAAATGTCAAACGAAGCCCCGGGCAAGACACTCATCGCGGCGCCATCATTTGATGATAACACCTGCGCCTGCAGCGAATGTGCGTTCATGAAACTCAATACGCTGCAAAAACTTTATCTGTGCCTGAAAAACGAATCGCCCGAAATCACCCTACCCGAAAATTTGCGGCAAAAAGCGCTGATCCCAATTGAGCGGATGCTGGAACTTTCATAAAACCTACAACAATGACAAAGACTGATATTTTGATCGTCGGAACCGGAATCGCGGGGCTTTCATTAGCCATCAAAATCGCCAAAAAGCGGCCCGACCTCAACATAACCATCATGACCAAAGCGAGGGCCCAGGCCACCAGCACGCAGTTTGCGCAGGGCGGAATAGCAGTGGTGATAGACAAGCTCAATGACAGTTTTGACCGGCATATTGCCGATACGCTAAAGGCCGGCGGTGAGGCGTGCGATCCGGAAATCGTTCAAATGGTGGTGCGCCAGGCCCCTGAAAGGCTTCGTGAACTCATAGAACTCGGGGTGATGTTTGACACCGGCGCCGATGGTTTTCACCTCGCGCTTGAAGGCGGGCATTCGCGCCCTCGGGTGCTGCACCACCGGGACATGACCGGCAGTGAAATTGAGAACGCATTGCTTGTGGCGGTAAACGCGCTATCTAACATCAGCCTGCTGGAAAACCATTTTGTAATTGATTTGCTGGTAGATGCCGATGACCGCAACCGTTGTGTTGGCGCGTTTTATTTTGACGATAAAGGCCTGGTGAAGTACATCCGCGCAAAAGCAACTTTTTTGTGTACCGGCGGAAGCGGGCAGATTTTTGGCAACACCACCAACCCTGAGGTGGCTACCGGGGACGGCATCGCCATTGCAACCCGCGCGGGTGCCGAGATCCGTGACATGAATTTTGTGCAGTACCATCCGACGGCCATGTATGAACCGGGCAAAAACCCTTGCTTTTTGCTTTCGGAAGCGCTAAGGGGATTTGGCGCGCACATTGTCAATCATGACTGCAAGCGGTTCCTTTTTAAATATGATTTGCGCGGCGAACTTGCCACGCGTGACGTAATTTCCCGCGCCATCAGTGAGGAACTCGCAAAAACCGGCAAGAAACATGTTTACCTGGACTGCCGCCATCTTGATCCTGCCGAATTGCAGGAAAACTTTACCCACATTGTGCAGACGCTCAAATCAAAGGGAATCGATGCCACAAAGCAACTTATCCCCATAGTTCCTGTGGCGCATTACCAGTGCGGGGGGATCGCGACCAACAAATATGGCCAAACTTCTGTAAACGGGCTTTTTGCCATTGGCGAATGCGCAAGCACCGGTTTGCACGGGAGCAACAGGCTTGCATCAAATTCACTGCTTGAGGCAGCGGTTTTCGCACACCAGGCCGCGGCGAAGATCCTCGGCATGATTGACTCGATCTCACACTCCCGCAAAATTTACATCAACAAATCAATCCCGGGCCCGGTGGTAAAGGAGGCGCAACAAATTGTCGATATCCGGTCAAGCTTACGCATTGTCATGGAAACCTTTCGGGCCGGCGGGCTTTTGGAACGTGCCGAAGACGAACTGGATATGCTGATGGAACTTGCGGGCATGATGTACACATCAGGTGATATGAGCCCCTTTATGATTGAGACGCTCAACATGCTCGAGGTCGCGAAACTTGTAATAGAACATTCAAAATCCAATAATTTAATTTTTAATACACAAACAAAATGACAGTAGATACCAAAACCACCATCGGGGAAATTGTAGCCGAAGACTTTAGGACAGCGGCAGTATTTTCCAAATACGGCATCGATTTTTGCTGCAAAGGACACCGCACGCTTGATGAAGTTTGCGAGAAAAAAAATGTTTCAATTGATGACCTGACCCGCGAACTCGCCAATGCTGCACAGGCATCGGCAGCGGCCACCGATTATCTTTCATGGCCGTCAGATTTACTCATTGACTATATTGAGAAAAAGCACCACCGTTATATCGAGGAAAAATCTCCGGTAATCCTGCAATACCTGAGCAAACTTTGCAAGGTGCACGGGGAGCGTCATCCGGAACTCTTCAACATTTATGAGCTTTTCCACGCATCGGCCGGGGAACTTGCCGCGCACATGAAAAAAGAAGAGTTGATCCTGTTCCCCTTCATAAAAAAAATGGACAAGGCCAAAAGAGAAGGGTCGGCTATTGAGCGCCCGCATTTTGGAACCGTTGAGAATCCGGTGGCCATGATGAAGGACGAGCACACCACCGAGGGCGAGCGCTTTGAAGAAATTGCCAGGCTGACTGACGGGTACAACCCTCCCGCCGACGCCTGCAGCACCTATCGGGTAACTTTTGCGATGCTGGCCGATTTTGAACAGGACCTGCACACGCACATCCACCTGGAAAACAATATCCTTTTTCCACGTGCCATTGCCATGGAGGCATCATTCCAAATGTAAAAGCCATGGAAAAGTACGTAATCAAGCGAAGCGGAGCCTATCATCCTTTTGAGGCTTTCAAGATCGAAGAGGCAATAAGCAAGGCATTTGCGAGCGTTTCCCTGCCAACGGACCGCGATGTTTTTATCGCAGTGCTTGATGCGTTGGGCGATAAGGAAACCTGGGCAGTCGAAGAAATCCAGGACATCATTGAAAAAGCCTTGTACCACTGGGGCCATTTTAGCGTCATGCGTTCCTTTATGCTTTACAGGCACACCCGGAAATTGCAGCGCGAGCACGTCAATGGCCTTAATGACGATACCACCTATGTCAACAGCACGCAAACCATTGAGGAGTACATCGGGCAAACTGACTGGCGCATCAATGCCAATGCCAACACTTCCTATTCCAATGCGGGGCTGGTGAACAACACTGCGGGCAAGATTATCGCGAACTATTGGCTGGACAAAATATATTCCAAGGAAGAAGGCTATGCGCACCGCAACGGCGACCTGCACATACATGACCTGGATTGCCTGACAGGCTACTGCGCCGGATGGAGCCTGCGTGTTTTGCTGAACGAAGGCTTCAACGGCGTGCGCGGCCGGGTGGAGAGCCGACCCCCGTCACACTTTCGCGAAGCCCTGGGCCAGATGGCCAATTTCCTGGGCATTTTGCAAAGCGAATGGGCAGGCGCCCAGGCCTTCAGTTCATTTGACACCTATTTGGCGCCCTATGTTTTTAAAGACAAATTGGGTTACCGCGACATCGAAAAGGCCGTTCGGGGATTTGTTTACAACTTGAACGTGCCTGCGCGGTGGGGTCAATCGCCTTTTACAAACATTACGCTGGACTGGATGGTACCTTCAGATTTGAAAGATCAGATCCCCACACGGAATGACAGGCATCTCTTTAGCGGGATTGCCGATGAAGAACTTTTGAACCAGGCAAGGGCCCGGGGCGCACAATCTCTTGAAGACCTCAAATACGAACACTTCCAAAAGGAGATGGACCTCATAAACAAGGCCTATTACACCATCATGACCGAAGGTGATGCCGGTGGGCAGCCTTTCACTTTCCCGATCCCGACGGTAAATATTACCGAGGATTTTGACTGGGAGAGCGAAAACGTGGACCTATTGTTTGAGAACACGGCCAAAATCGGGTCGTCGTATTTCCAGAACTTCATCGGCAGCCAATATATTACCGACGAAAACGGAAATCGCGTTGAAAATCCCGAAGCCTATAAACCCAACGCGGTAAGAAGTATGTGCTGCCGGCTTCAGCTCGATTTGCGCGAATTGCTCAAACGTGGCAATGGGCTCTTTGGCAGTGCCGAGATGACGGGAAGCATCGGCGTGGTTACCATCAACATGGCGCGGCTCGGCTACTTGTATAAGGGTGACCGCGAAGGGCTATATGCGCGTCTGGACAAACTTATCGACCTTGCAAAATCGACATTGGAGAAAAAGCGCGCTTTTATTCAGGAGATGTATGATCGCGGATTGTTTCCGTATACAAAACGGTACCTGCCGCACTTCCGAAACCATTTTTCCACGATCGGTGTCAATGGAATGAACGAGATGATTAAAAACTTCTCGTACGGATTCAATGACATTACAAGCGAATCGGGAATCGAATTTGCTTCCGAGATCCTTGAGTACATCCGCGGCCGGATGAAGCAGTTCCAGGAAGAGACAGGCAATTTGTACAACCTGGAAGCCACTCCCGCCGAGGGCACCACCTATCGTTTTGCCAAGGAAGACAAAAAGCGCTATGACGATATCATTCAGGCAGGCCAGGACGGGAATATTTACTACACCAACAGTTCGCAGATCCCGGTTGACCACACCGATGACCCATTTGAGGCCCTGATGCTCCAGGATTCGCTTCAATGCAAATACACCGGCGGAACGGTCCTGCATCTTTATATGCGCGAAAAAATTTCAACACCACAGGCCTGCAAGAGCTTTGTGAAAAAAGTGCTGACCAATTTCAAATTGCCGTATATCACCGTTACGCCGGTATTCAGCGTATGCCCGGTGCACGGCTATCTGAACGGCGAGCACGAGTATTGCCCAAAATGCGATGATGAAATTCTCAGTAACCAAAAACCCGAACCATATGAAAACCCTGCAGATCACTGAAATTTTGGAACTCAACGCTGAAAAGCGTACCAAATGCCTTGTTTACACCCGAGTGATGGGCTACCACCGGCCCGTTGAAAGCTTTAACATCGGGAAAAAGGGCGAACATCGCCAGCGCACGCACTTTAGCGAGAAGTAATGGCGCGGCCGCTTTACAGCATCACGCCCTTCACGATGCTGGATTATCCGGATAGGGCAGCCTGCATATTTTGGTTTGCGGGCTGCAATATGCGGTGCCTTTACTGTTACAATCCTGAGATTGTGGATGGCAAGGGCAAATTGGGTTTTGACGATGCGCTTAAGTTTTTGGACAAACGGCGTGGGCTGCTTGACGGCGTGGTCCTGAGCGGTGGTGAATGTACGCTGCACCATGGACTAATTGATTTTGTTAGCGAAATCCGCCGGCGCGGGCTTGGAGTCAAGATCGATACCAACGGTTCAATGCCCAAGGTTCTGGAGAAGCTCGTCCATTCAGGCCAGGTTGATTACGTCGCGCTTGATTTCAAGGCTTTGCCGGCGACGTTTCGCAAAATCACCGTGAGCGACCTGTACAAAAAATTTGACGATTCGCTCCGGATGCTGCTCAGTAGTGACACCCGATTTGAAGTGCGCACCACAGTCCATTCCCAACTGATCCCGGAAGCAGATTTGCGCAAAATGGTCAATTACCTGGAAAGTACGGGTTTCCGCGGGGATTATTTTATCCAGCAATTTGTGAATGACACCCCTACATTGGGCAATCTGGAAAACTCAATGAGAATTTCGCCAAAAGATTTGAGCACGTCGGCTATTCGGGTTATTTTTAGGAATTAATCGAGAGTATGCACAAAAATTGGCTGGCGGTCTGTCTCGCAAATTTCCTGATTGCCGCCTTGTTTGGGTCAATGTTGCGGCTTTCGCGGCTTGTCCCTTTGGGGTTTGAATATTCCAACTTTTTACACGCGCACTCTCATGTTGCAATGCTGGGCTGGGTTTACCTGGTTATTTTTGGGCTGGCTGTAACTGTATTTGTTCCCGATGATTCGCGACAGCGGTTCGGTAATTTGTTTTGGGTTACCCAGGGATCGGTTATTGGAATGATGGTTACGTTTCCCTTGCAGGGCTATGCTCCGGCGTCAATCACTTTCTCAACACTTCATATCCTTTGCGCGTATGTTTTTGCAGTACGGGTTTGGAAATTCCTGCCGCGCGGGATGTTTCGCACAGCGCTTGTTTTTATGGTAATTTCAACCTTTGGTGCATGGTCTTTGGGCGTTGTGGGCGCCACCCTTGGAAAGGAATCGGCCTGGTATAAAGTCGCGATCCAGTTTTTCCTTCATTTTCAGTTTAACGGATGGTTCCTGATCGGGGGCATTGCTTTGTTGCACAGATATTTGGGCCGATTAGGTATTTGTCCAAACCCGCGGCTTGTTCATTGTCTGGGCGCGCTTCTGGCTGCATCGGCCGTGTTTACTTTTGGCTTGCCGATGCAATGGAGTTTTGGGCTT
>JAEZGB010000033.1 GCA_023437485.1 Bacteroidota bacterium | reverse complement strand
GCCAAGGACAAAGCGGTTTCAGGAAATACCATAGTGTTCAATAACCTTGTAAATACGGTGGGCGAATTTGCCGAACATTGGGAAGTTCCCGCCGCCGAGAGCTGGCACAGCCGATTTTTTTCATGAGAAAACTGATCATCCTTTTGTTGCTGCTCGCTATGCGGCCCGCTTTTGCACAGACCAATGCGCAGGAAGACTTTTTGCGCCGAACGCCTGAAGCAAAGTGGGTTGACAGTGTTTACAATTCGCTCACCTTTGATGAACGGGTGGGCCAACTGTTCATGGTGGCGGCCTATTCCAACAAGGATACCGCGCATACCAATTCAATTGAAAGGCTGATTCGGAAATACAAAATTGGCGGCTTGATTTTTTTTCAGGGCGGCCCGGTAAGACAGGCCAGGCTCACCAATCGGTACCAATCGTTGGCCAAAACCCCGATGTTCATTGGGATTGACGCCGAGTGGGGCCTTGCGATGCGGCTGGATTCGGTGGGGCGATATCCCTGGAACATGACCCTGGGCGCCATCCAGGATCTCAGGATGATTGAGCGCGTAGGCGTCGAATATGGAAAACAGAGCAAGCGAATGGGGGTGCACTTTAATTTTGCGCCCGTGCTGGACATCAACACCAATCCTCGTAACCCGATTATTGGCAACCGTTCCTTTGGAGAAGACAAGGAAAACGTGACCAAACGCGCGCTGGCGCTGATGAAGGGAATCCAGAGCCAGGGCGTTTTTGCCACAGGGAAACATTTCCCGGGCCACGGCGATACCGAAACTGATTCACACCACACGCTTCCCACGGTCTCGTTCACCCGCGAAAGGATTGATGAAGTGGAACTTTATCCCTATCGGAAATTGTTTGAAAACGGGCTGGCGTCGGTCATGGTGGCGCACCTTAACGTCCCGAGCATGGAGGCACGCGAAAATTACCCTTCGTCAATATCCTACAATGTGGTGACCAATATCCTTCAGGGCGAGCTCAACTTTGAAGGCCTGATTTTTACCGATGCGCTCAACATGAAAGGAGCAAGCAACTTTAAACAGCCCGGGGATATTGATCTGGAAGCCTTTTTGGCCGGCAACGATATTTTGCTCTTTGCCGAGGACGTTCCGCTGGCGCTTGAGAAAATTTGCGTCGCCTATCAGGATTCGATCATTTCAGAATACCGGCTCTCTCATTCGGTAAAAAAAATACTCAAGTACAAGTACCGGGCGGGGCTGGACCAGTATTCGCCCATTGATTTAAAAAACCTGCACTCGGACCTGAACTCACCCGAGGCGGCCGCGTTCCAGTATCAACTGTATGAAAATGCGGTCACCGTGATCAAGAATGACGACGACAATTTGCCGGTGCGCGATCTGGAGCGTGAAAAGATTGCCTATGTGAAACTGGGAGACGACCGCCACGGGCCTTTTTTATCGACTTTGCAAAAATTTGCCGACGTTACAGAGATTGTTGAACCCGATCTGGATAGCCTGAAGTTGCGGTTAGCCGGTTTTGACAGGGTGATCGTGGGGTTTCACAAAGCCGATGGGGCGTGGAAAAACCATGATTTTAAACCGGCCGAGCTGAACCGGCTTGACACGATTACCAAATACCACAACGTTACGCTCAATGTATTTGCCAAACCTTATGCAATGCTCCAGGTGCGCAATTACTCGCGGATTCGTTCAATCGTCATTTCTTACCAAAACACCGATGTTTCTCAAGTGGTCTCGGCCCAGGTAATTTTTGGCACCGTCAACGCGCGTGGCAAACTTCCCGTTACGGTGAACCCGGTGTTCCCCGTCAATTTTGGGCTTGCTTCGGGACGGGTGAACCGGCTTGGATTTACGGCACCGGAAAATGTGGGTATGAGCAGCGCGAAACTCACCCATATTGACCTGATTGCCAACAAGGCGATCCGCGAAAAGATGACCCCTGGGATGCAAGTCCTGGTGGCGCGCAAGGGCAAGGTTATTTACCAGAAGTCTTTTGGGGCGCATACCTACCAAAACGGGCTTAAGGTCCAGAACACCGATATGTATGACGTGGCCTCGATAACCAAGATCGCATCGACCTTGCCCAATGTTATGCAGCTTTACGATGCCGGCAAAGTTACCCTTGAGACACGCCTGGGCGAAATGCTGCCCATTTTTGAAGATACTGATAAAAAGAACATCCACTTTAAGGAACTCCTGTTGCACAACGCAAGGTTGCAGGCCTGGTTGCCCTTTTATCAGAGCA
Organism: Bacteroidota bacterium; assembly: GCA_023437485.1. Classification (GTDB taxonomy): domain Bacteria; phylum Bacteroidota; class Bacteroidia; order Flavobacteriales; family Flavobacteriaceae; genus Flavobacterium. The sequence continues at coordinate 2,965 of JAEZGB010000033.1, read as the reverse complement.
CTCTTGACAGCCTGAAGCAGCCCTCTCACTTGTACTACCGGCAAGCGGCCGAGCCCGGCTTTACCACTCAGGTCTCGGAATGTTTGTACATCCGCGACGATTATCGCGACTCAATCATGCACAAGATCGCGCACAGCAAATTGCTTCCCAAAAAAGAGTATAAATACAGCGACTTCACGTTTATCATCCTCAAGGAATACCTTGAAAAAACTACGGGCAAAACACTCGACAGCCTGAGTTATGATAATTTTTACCGGTCAATGGGAATGACATCCACGCATTACAACCCATTGCGCAAATATGACATGAGCCAAATCCCACCCACTGAAGATGACCGTTACTTTCGGCACGAAGTGATCCAGGGTTATGTGCACGACATGGCCGCAGCGATGCAGGGCGGTGTAGGCGGGCACGCGGGGCTGTTTTCCAACGCGATGGATATCGCCAAAATGATGCAATTGTATCTATGGAAGGGAAGTTATGGCGGAAAGCAGTATTTTTCGCAGGAAACTTTTGATGCGTTTAACACCTGCTATCTGTGCCATCACGGCAACCGGCGCGGCCTGGGCTTTGACAAACCGCAACTTCCGAAAACTTCGGGCCCAACCTGCAACTGCGTTTCCGAAGAGAGTTTTGGCCACACCGGATTCACCGGCACCATGGCCTGGGCCGATCCTGAAACCGAAATTGTATATGTTTTCCTTGCCAACCGGACTTTCCCCAATGACGGGCAAAACAAACTTTCCAAGGCCAATATCCGCGAGGATATCCAAAAGGCCATTCAGGATGCAATTATCAAATAGTCGCCTTATTTTTAGCTAAATTCGCAGTAAATCCCACTGAATGAAAATTGCAATTGTTTGTTATCCCACATTTGGAGGGAGCGGGGTAGTGGCCACCGAACTGGGCCTTGAACTCGCCCGCCGCGGCCACGAGATTCATTTTGTCACTTACAGCCAGCCCGTGCGCCTGGCCCTGCTCAATGCCAATGTGCATTACCACGAAGTCAACGTTCCTGAATATCCCCTGTTTCATTACCAGCCCTATGAACTGGCCCTCTCCAGCAAACTGGTCGATACGGTCAAGGCCTACCAGATAGACCTTTTGCACGTACATTACGCCATTCCGCATGCCTATGCCGGTTATATGGCCAAGCAGATGTTGGCCGACGAAGGCATCCACCTGCCCATGGTCACGACCTTGCACGGAACCGATATTACCCTGGTAGGCAACCATCCTTTTTACAAGCCTGCGGTGAATTTCAGTATCAATAAATCAGATGTGGTTACTTCGGTTTCAAACAATCTTAGGGAAGAAACCTACAAGCTTTTCAATATCGACAAGGAAATCCACGTGATCCCGAACTTTATCGAACTGGAAAGAAACGCATCAGTGTCAAACAATTCCTGTCGCCGGTCCATAATGGCTCGTGCCGACGAACGGATTATTACCCATATTTCAAATTTCCGGAAAGTAAAGCGAATTCCCGATATCATTTCGATTTTTGAACGCATTAACCGCGAAGTTCCTTCAAAATTAATGATGGTGGGCGACGGGCCTGAAAAGGAACGCGCCGAATGGCTTTGCCGCGAAATGGGTATCCAACACAAGGTGATCTTTTTCGGCAACAGTAATGAAATTGACCGCATCCTGAGCTACAGCGATCTGTTCCTGCTTCCTTCGGAAACTGAAAGTTTCGGGCTTGCCGCACTTGAGGCGATGGCATGGGGAGTGCCGGTGATTTCGAGCAATTCCGGCGGTCTGCCCGAGGTCAACTTTGACGGTTATTCGGGGTATCTGAGCAATGTTGGCGATGTGGATTCAATGGCAGCGAATGCCGTCAAGATCCTCAGGGACGATGAAGTCCTGCAAAAATTCAAGGCTAACGCCCTGGAAGTGGCCCGCAAGTTTGACATTCACAATATTTTGCCTCTATATGAAGAAATCTATCACAACGCATTAAGTAAGGCTTTATGAAAAAGATCGCAATTTTTGCCGCCATTGTCCTGGCCGGGTGCAGCGCGCCAAAACCCGTGGCCAGTACTGCATTGTATGATGTGCTGACCCAGCAGTCCCAGGGAGGGGCGACCATCAGGTTCTATGAAATCCTGACCCAGGAGAACGAAATCAGGATGTTAATGTCAGACGAGGCGCTACGCGGGAAAATCCGCCCGGAAGACATGGCCAAATCCAATTTTGTAATTCTTAACATGGGCGAAAAACCCACCGCCGGCCACAGCATTACGGTGGCCCAGGCCCGCGAAACCGCTGACAGTGTTATTCTCACCATAAAGGAAACCGCACCTGAGGGAATGGCCGCGCAGGTCATGACGTATCCCTACACCGTGGTCAGGGTCAATTCAAAAAAGAAAATCATTATTGAATAAAAAAAGCTGTCGGTTGACAGCTTTTTTTATTAGAAGGTAAATCGGATGCCCAGGGCGATATCCGGCCCCCAATTGTCTTCGCGGAAATCATCGCCAAAATAAAGTTCGGGCCTGAAGTCAAGTGAGAGTTGCAACGGGATGTCAAACACGTATTCAATCCCGATATCACCCGCAACCAACAGGAACGTACCGCCATCGTCATCGTGGTCATGTCCGTGAAAATGGTCATCGTCAAAATTATAGGAGCCAAGGCCGCCTCCAACTCCCGCATACCAGTTGAAGCCGCCGTCAATGTTCCAGACCCACTGATAAAGTCCCACTACTTTGATGGCGTCGTAATGTTTGCTGTCGCGCCATCCCAAATCCAGTTCAAGCCTGTTGTTGTCACCCAGGGCACGCTGATATGAGATCTCGCCACCAAATCCGTCATTGTCACCGAGCCTTAATCCCAGCGCATTTTTGCGTATTTCCTGTGAATGCGCGCCAAACGCCAATCCAATCAGCGCAATGGCAGTCAATAAAATCTTTTTCATGGTTTACTGTGTTAGTTAAAAAGTAAAATTACCCACACATCCCTT
>JAEZGB010000190.1 GCA_023437485.1 Bacteroidota bacterium | reverse complement strand
ACCCAGACCCGCGTATCGGCAATAGCCGAGAAATTGGGCAATACCACGATTTCCCTGACATCGGCAAAAGAATCGATCACCGGCAGTGAAACCAGGTGCTCCTGCCCTATCAACAGCGGGCTTCCGGTAAGGCGGAAGATTTCATTGATTCCCACACCAAGGACTACGGCCACCAGCGCCCCGGGTACCAATTTGATTTTTCTGAGCGCCGGCACCTGGTCCCATGAAATCAATATGGTTAGCGAAACAAGGGTTACAATCAGTGCGCCGAGTTGGATATAGTCAAATGCGCCCAGCAAAGCCGAAAACGTATTTTGCACATCGGCCTGGATAAAGGATTCTTCCCCCTGGAAGCTGCTGTCATAGCCAACTGCATGAGGCAATTGCTTGAGAATGATTATTATACCAATACCCGCCAACATTCCTTCAATGACGTTGGTGGGGAAATAATTGGAAATGCTGCCCGCCCTGAGAAATCCCAGTGCAAGCTGCATGATTCCTGCCAGGAACACCGCGACCAAAAAGGTCTGGAATCCGCCAAGATCGGCGATTGCGGTCAGGACGATGGCTGTGAGGCCAGCCGCAGGACCTGAAACACTGAGGTGTGAGGTACTTAAGTAACCCACAACAATACCACCGACGATTCCTGCGATGATACCTGAAAATAAAGGGGCGCCCGAAGCCATCGCGATGCCAAGGCAAAGCGGTAGCGCCACCAGGAAAACCACCAAACCGGACGCAAAGTCCGATTTAAGGTTAGCAAAGAGTTTGATTTTTTTTGTCATACCTAAAATGGATTAATACAGAAAGGCACGGCACGTTTTGCGCCGTTTAAAAAGCCCGATGCATTAAGCCATTTCCGGTGGAGGGATAAAAATGGACGCGCAAACATTGTCGTGGCGCGACAAGTTTTCAGAGAGGATCAAGGCCGAAGAATTGCCCGAGAGATTTACGAACTCGTAGCCCTGAAGTTTCAATTCGGCGACAACTTCCTTGTGCGAAAGTTCCTCTTCAGTCATGCTGAAAAAATAAGACGTGTCAGTGCCTTTTTCTATCATGCCCACAATGGTTGGCGTCGATAGAAAAAAAACAAACATCATCAATATGAGCGAAGCTGCCGATTTCATTTCCGCAAAAATAAAAAACGGCACCATAGATGATGCCGTTGATAAAAAATTTAATCGTTATTTAACATTTGTTAAATTGACTCTTCAAGCCAGGCGTTCATCATCCAGACCGTTTTTTCCTGTTCTGAAATAAAATCGCTCATCATTGCGTTGGTCCCCTCATCATTGATCTCCCCGCTGCGCGCCAGTATCTGTCTTTCGATCTTGAGCAAATCAGTGAGCGATGCCACGATCAGATGTACTGCCTTTTCATCATTGGAAATATTTTTGCCCACTTCCAAACGGTTGTTGGCAATGTAATCTTCAAAAGTGTGGAGCGGGGTTCCGCCAATGGTAAGAACCCTTTCGGCCACCATGTCAATCTTGAGTTGGGCGTCATTGTAGAGCTCTTCAAATTTCATGTGGAGGTTAAAAAAACGTTTGCCCCTGATGTTCCAATGCAGGCCCCGAAGATTTTGGTAATATACCTGGAAATTGGATAGCAGTACGTTAAGGGCGCGTGCCATTTCTTCCGATTCGGCAACAGGCAACCCAAGGATATTGGTTTTCATGTTCTTATTTTTAGGTTACCTAAATTTATCAAAAGTTATTGGAACGCGCTATAATGTGCGTCTATAGTTTTTGCTATTTTTATCTTAAAAAAAAATGACGATCACTCAACTGCAATATGTACTGGCCGTTGCCGAACACCGGAACTTTACCCTGGCGGCCGAAAAATGCTTCGTGACACAACCCACCCTGAGCATGCAAATACAAAAAGTGGAGGAAGATCTTGGGGTCCAGATATTTGACAGGAGCAAAAAACCGATCCAACTCACTCAAATCGGCCAGAAGATCGTAAATCAGGCCAAGAACATTGTCAATGAAGCCGACAGGATCCGCGACATCGTGGACCAGCAAAAGGGATTTGTGGGCGGCGAATTCAGGTTGGGCATTATTCCAACCATAATGCCAACGCTGCTGCCGATGTTCCTCACAAACTTTATTAAAAAATACCCCAAGGTCCAGTTGATCATTGAGGAACTCAATACCCAGGAAATCATCACCCGATTAAAAAACGGCCATCTTGACGCGGCTATCGCGGCCACACCTTTACGGGACGAAAAAATAAAGGAGATCGTTTTGTATTATGAGCCGTTTGTCGCCTTCGTGCCACCCGGGAACCCTCTCTATTCCAAGTCCGAAATTGAAGTAGACGACCTAAACCCCGACGAAATACTGCTTTTACGCGACGGTCATTGCTTTCGCGATGGTGTGCTGAACCTGTGCAAGATTACCGGCGGGCCCGAAAATAAATTCAAGATTGAAAGCGGCAGTTTTGAAACCCTGGTCAAACTGTCGGCCGAAGGCCTTGGGATGACGCTGCTTCCCTTCCTGCACACCCTTGACCTAAAAGATTCCGACAAGGAAAAATTGAGACACTTCAGGGAGCCACGGCCGGCCCGGGAAGTCAGCCTGATTTTTCCCTCAAACGATCTGAAACGACACATCATTGACGCGATGCGAAACGTGATTGCGGGTGTTGTTAAAGGCGCAGTGGTATTTCACAATGTCCAGATCATCTCGCCGGTGCAAAAAAAATAAGGCCCTGAGGCCCTATTCGTTAACTAGCGTGACGTACTGCCTTAATTCAGGCTTTTCCGATGTGAAATAAAGCAACCATTTTTTTAGCTGCTCGAGTTCATACGGCAATAAATTTTTCATTGCTTTGCGCAGTTCCCTCTTGAACAGGATGGGATCAAAACTCACGCGTTCCAAAACTGACTTGGTGTAGTCGTAGATCATTCGTGGCATAATGGCAAGATTTAGGGTTATCTTATTGAACGTGAGGTAAAGTAAAATAATCAAAAGCAACTTTCCAAATTTTTTATCGTTAAAAAGCATGATTTTATCGTTAATCGACATAATTCCGATTGTTAATATAGTAATTTTCTTTCAAATTTAAAATTAGGCAAATAAAAAAGGGCCGAAGCCCTGTTAATCAACCAGAACCAAACATTGTTTAAGTTCCGGCCTGTCGTTGGTGTAGTGCAGAAGCCAATCGGCCAATTGTTCAACTTCATAAGGCAGGAGCATCTTTAATGCCTTTTGAAGTTCCTTGCAAAAAAGCAAGGGATCAAAACTAACTCTTTCAAGAATGGTTTTCGTGTAGTCAATCATCGATCTTTTCATGCTTGTAATCCGTGTTTCGATTAACTCAAATTTAATTAAATAATCGATAAATCAAAGAGCATGCACTGTTAAATCGGCTTGCGCGCCTGCAACATTTCGCGTTTTCCGGGCGGGCCGGGCAGTTTGCAGGGAATCAGTCCGGCCGCAGCCATATTGCGCCGGATCTCGCCCCGGCAAGCGTATGTGACCAATAAGCCACCGGGCCTGAGCGCATCGTACATCAGCGAGAAAATTGAAGTTGACCACAAATCCGGCTGGAAGCGGAAACCAAAGGCATCAAAATAAATCAGGTCAAATTCGTCAAAATACTTTATCTGTTCAAACCTGGAGAGTGTCTTGACAAGGGTAAAATTGGGCGATAAAGCAATGGGCGTATTCCATGGACCTTCGTGCATCTGGAAAAAAACCCGCTCGTTCCCGGCCAATTCAGAATAATTCAGCGCCCGGCATTCTTCGGCGGTTACGGGATAGGCTTCGATTCCGGTATAATGAACAGTAAGGTTTCGCAATTGCGCCTGCGAATAAGTAATCAGCGCATTCAGACCTGTTCCAAAACCCATTTCAAGGACAGAAACATCACTGCTAAAATGATCGAGGCCGTTCCTGACAAACACGTGCATCGCCTCCTGCAAGGCGCCGTGCCTGGAATGATAAGTTTCACCCCATTCCGGAATGCTGATCGATGCCGAGCCATCGGCGGTGCGAACCACCTCTCGCCGAAGCATCAGTCGATGTAAAGTTTTTTGATTCGCGGAATCGGCCCGCCGCATTTCACTTCGTGACAGCTCAGGCAGGCATCCACGCCTTTATTAAAGTGCTGTTTTGCATTCTGCGGATCGGAATAGATCATTTGCTGGGCTTTGACAAACTGCGCGGCCTGCTCCTTGAAAAAAGCGTCGTTTTCTTCTTCATCGGTCATTACCGCCTTGTGTATGTCAAGAAAATGCTGAGGAAATTCGCCAATTTGTTCACCTTTTTTGATGCGTTCCCGCAGCCGCTGATTATCGACATACATCTGTTCCATGAGCAATGCCATTTCGCTCATTTCATACATTTCAAATTTTTTACCTGACTCAGCAACGGATTCAAGCTCAACTTCAGCAGGCGCTTCCTCGGTTTTTTTGGCACAGGAAAAAGCCGTCAGGGCAACCGCCAGTAAAAAGATATTTTTCATTATTCGCGTATCATGACCCCGTCAGCCTGAAAAGCGTAGGTGACCTTAGGTTTGGTGATCTTGGCGATTTCGGCCGCCGACTTACCGCCATCCTTGGCGTAGTGCTTCAACTGGGCTACCGAAACTACATCGATATACGCCTTACCGTTAACGATCGCGGGCGATGCATCGGCGTTTAGCGGCACAAAAAAACCGTAGTCCTTAAAACGCACGAATGACTCCTGTCCCGTACCGAGGTCCATCGACATCCAGCATCCTTTCTTCTTGCACACTTCCTTAATGTCGGAAGCAAATTGCACTTTCAGGGTATCGCCTGCTTTCATGGACTTGTATTTTTTGAGCATTTGCGATTTTGAAAGCACTTTTGACGGTGTGAACCTTGCGCCAAAGGTGGCGTATTTGGCTTTTTCCTGTTCCAGTGGGCTCGCGGCCGGGCGCCCTGCTTCAAGATAGGCCAGGGTGTCTCCGGGAGCTATTGAATCGGCGGGATGGCTGATGATGGTTTCGTCAGTTTTTACTTCTTCCGACTGTTTTTTGCACATGGCAAGCAGGAAAAGACTCAGGGCGATCGTTGCGAAAGTTCTCATTATGATGTTGTTATTAATATCAGGTTGGTGCAAAAATAAGCAGATTGGGCAAAAAACCGGTAGCTGCTGCGTTAAATATGCCAAATTTTCACGTAGCCAAGGCTGGGGAAAAATCTCTAAATTAGCCACCGTTCGGCTTGCTCTACCTTTACGGGCAGGCTCGTTCTCAAAACAAACACCCCATGGACCACAACCTTCACGGCCCAATTGAAGTTACTCGGGTCAAGGACTCGAAAATCGGCTTGATAGATTTTGAAAACCTGGCTTTCGGGTCTGTTTTTACCGATCACATGCTTAGCTGCGAATACCGCGACGGCTGCTGGCAGACGCCTCGGATAGAGCCTTATCAACCGTTTATGATTGATCCGTCGGCGAAGGTCTTCCATTACGGGCAGGCAATTTTTGAAGGTATGAAAGCCTATCGTGACGGCAAAGATGCGATTTGGCTGTTCCGCCCTGACCAAAACCTGGAACGATTTAACCGGTCGGCCCTAAGGATGGCCATGCCCGAAATCCCCGAATCAATTTTTATCGATGGATTGAAGGAACTGATAAAATTGGATAAAGCGTGGGTTCCCAAAGGCGAAGGAAATTCGCTTTATATCCGGCCCTTCATGATTGCGGTGGGAACCGGCGTGATGGCGGCGCCGGCGACACATTACAAATTCATGATCATTCTCTCACCGGCAAAGGCTTATTATTCTGGCGACGTTAAGGTTACCATCGCTCAGCATTACAGCCGTGCGGCCAATGGCGGGATAGGTAGCGCCAAGGCCGCCGGTAATTACGCCGCGCAGTTTTACCCTACCCGGCTGGCCAATGAACAGGGCTATCAACAGATTATCTGGACTGATGACGCCACCCATACCCAACTTGAAGAGGCAGGAACAATGAATGTATTTTTCAGGATTGGCGACCGGCTTCTCACCGCACCTGTCAGTGAACGGATCCTGGACGGCGTAACCCGTAAAAGCATCATTGAGCTTGCGGGCCGCGAAGGCATCCAGGTGCACGAGCAACCGATTACGGTGAGAGAGCTTCTCGATGCCTCGGCCAAGGGAACTTTACTCGAGATTTTTGGTACCGGAACCGCCGCAGTGGTCAGCCCGATCTCAGGATTCTCGTATTCTGATATTTATTACGAGTTGCCAAAAGTGCAGGAATCCTATTCGGCCCGGCTCAAGGACGCATTGACCCAATTGCAAAATGGCAGTGCCCCGGACCCCTTTGGCTGGCGGGTAAAAGTATGCTAGCCCAGGATGGCCGAAAAATCCGGTTTGGAAAAATTTGGCCCCTTGAGCACCTTGCCGTCCTCGCGGTAAATCGGTTTTCCGTCTACGCCTAACTTGCTCATGTTGCTGCGTTGGATCTCGTCAAAAACCTCTTCAATCTTGTGCTGTAGTCCATGTGAAATAATGGTTCCGCACAGGATGTAAAGCATATCGCCAAGCGCGTCGGCAACCTCAACCGTGTCGTTGTTGAGAACGGCCTCTAGGTATTCTTCATTTTCCTCTTTCATAAGGTTGAACCTAAGCATATTGATTGACGATCCCAGGTCGGCAATGGGGGAATCGTTCACCGTTAGACCAAAGGCCTGGTGAAAATCACGTACGGAGTCCAGCTGTTTTTTCATGGTGTTCTTTTTGCCGAATTTAGCGCAAACACGAAGCAAATATTTAACTTTGGCCAAAATTGAATAAACATGTTTTCCACAGGCCAGGTCATTTTTGCAATTGTATTTTTTCTGGTTTTTGTCGCGTGCGCCATTTGGATTTACCGCGGAGATTCGGCACTCCACCGCACACATTATAAAGGCGTTTACAAGGTTTTGATAGGATTTTTGCTTTTCATTGCGTTCTTGTTTGTGATCAAAGGTTTTCTGAAGAATTAAGCGGCACATAACTTTCATTTGGGATTCGTTAGATATAATTACTCACCATGCGCATACTGAAATACATTTTTCTGCTTCTTCTGCTCGCGGCATTCGCGGCCGCAATCTTTCTGGCGACGCAAAAAGGCGAATATGACATCACCACGCGCATGTTTATTAAAACGCCAAAGAATGTGGTTTTTCAGTATATCGATGATTACCGCAACTGGCAAGGGTGGTTTCATCGGCAATACGATCCTGAATTTACATTCCCGGCATACACCGGAGGCCAGGGCGGCTCCTTTTCCTATTCCAGCGACCTGGGCAGCGGAACATACGCGACTATTACATCCGTCGGCACCGACAGCATTCTGCAGGCCACTACCATTGACGGTAACCAAGGCCGGGTGTGGTGGCGGCTGAAGGATTCGGCCGCAGGGACACAGGTAACGCTTCGACGGACAGGCAAAATGGATTTCGCCGACAAAGTACGCGCCACGCTCGAAGGCGGTCCTGAATACGTCATGCACAAAAGGCAACGCGAGATGCTTACTGAACTCGGCCATGCGATGAACCGGGAGATCAACCGCTACAAGATCAGGATTGACGGCATATCCATACGGCCCACAACGCATTATATCGGCTATGAAATAACCTCGACATTGGACAATGCGCCAAAAAACATTCGATTGTTGATGGCCAAACTGACGCAATTTTTTGGCCGCAACAAGATCCCGATGGCGGGAAAACCATTTGTTCTGTATGAATACTGGAACACCAAAACAGGCACGGCAAAATTCAGGGTTTGCGGCCCTCTGACGCAGGAAGTGCACATTGCGCCGGAATCGGATATGGTTTCGGGCAAGTTTGAAAGTTTCCGCGCCTTCAAGACCACAATGACCGGCGATCATTCGCACCTTCGCAGAGCCTGGGACGCAACGTTCCAAAAGATGGCACGTGAGAACATCAATCCGGTATTGGGCCTTCCCTATCTTGAAATCTATCACACGGGCAAATTGCAGACAAAAAGCCCCGCCGGATGGGTAACTGAAATCTATGTTCCGATTGGCCAGCCCGCAGTGCCCAAGCCCGCCGTGACACCGCCCGTTGCCCGCAAGCCCAAACCTGCCGCGCAACCTGAAACACCCGCCGAAGAATTGTCGATTCCCTGATTAAACCTTTACGCTGGGTGGTGTTCTAACCGTAAATTTTTTTGCTTTGCCCAACCAGGAGGAATTTATCGGACAGCTGTTGAACCCCGCGACGCGGGAAGTGGCTTTTTCCAGGTTGGTCAATCAATATAAAAGGCCGCTTTACGCGCACATTCGGGGGATTGTCATTAATCACGATGACGCCGATGACGTGTTGCAAAATACCTTTTTGAAGGTTTTTCGGCATCTTGATGGGTTTAAAGGCGATAGCAAACTTTTCTCGTGGATTTACCGAATAGCGACCAATGAAGCGCTCACCCACCTAAAGCAACAGGCGCGGCTACGGGGCAGCAATGCCCACGATTACCAGGAGCAATTATTGGGTAACATTAAGGCCGATGCCTATTTTGACGGTGGCGAACTCGAAATCCGTTTGCAACAGGCGGTGGGGCGGCTTCCTGAAAAACAGCAGCTGGTATTCAGGATGAAGTATTTCCAGGATCTGAAATATGATGAAATCTCGGAAATCCTGGGCACGTCAGTGGGAGCGCTCAAAGCATCCTACCACCATGCCGTAAAAAAAATCGAAGAGCAATTCAATCAGGATTAAACCAAAAGCGGCCTAGCAAGTCATAAGACCATGAAAAAAGTCGATCTGCATCAAAATCGCATCTCTGCCGGATTTACCGCACCCGACCCGTATTTTGAGCAATTCACCGTTAAGATTCCCGCGGAAGTTCCGGTTGTTCCGATTTCCCGTTTCCGATGGGAAGCCGCTGCCGCCGTAGCCGCACTGGCCCTGATGATTCCCGCACTCAACAATTATAATGAGACCTACCCCGAAAACGCTGTTGAGCAGTACCTGATTTCAGAAATGAAATACCATCAGGAAGAGCTGATAAGTGAGTTGGACCGCGAAGACCTGGACCAAATCGCCGATGAAATTTATACCCAATTTACCGTACCGGAACAGGCCATCGACGCCCGCGAAATTGAACATTTAATTTATTGATCATGAAAAATTTAATCCTTGTACTGCTGGTATTTTCGAGTTCGCTGTACGCGCAAAAAGGCGATATGCGAGAGAAAATGAAAAAAGTCAAGGCAATGAAAATTGCGCATATCACTTCAGAATTGTCGCTTTCTGCCGATGAGGCCGCCAAATTCTGGCCCGTCTACAATGAATTCGAAGACCGCGAACGCAAACTCAGGCGCGACCGGATAGCCCTAACCCGAAAGAATTCGGCCGACGTGGCCCAATCAGATGAGAAGAAAGCCGGGGAAATCCTTTCACAGCTTGAACAAAACGATGATGAACTTTACCGCGAGCGTAAAAAATTCAACGCTCAACTCCGGCAAATCCTTCCGGCGTCAAAAATACTCAAGCTGAGCGCTGCCGAAGATGATTTCAACAGGCGGCTTTTGCGACAGTATAAGTCTAAAGGCGGAAAGAAGTAAGGTTTACCGAAACGCGATTCGGATGATTTTGCCGCGTCCCCCGGCGTATGCGACCCTCGGACCGGCAAATATCAAAGTGTGCAGATCGGGATCAGCTAGAATCTTTTGCCAGGTCAGGCCACCGTCAATGGTTTGGAATACTCCCGAAGGCCCAACGCTGATGGCTTTTCTGGAATTGCTTTTTGGAAAGTACCGCACGCAAGAGGCGTAGCCAAATCCGGTGCCCTGCCCGACCGTTTGCCAGGTCTTGCCACCGTCAAGGGACCTTGCCTTATTGTGGGACATCATTCCCTGGTTTTCATAATCGCCCCCCACGATCAAGCCGTTTTGGCTGTCATAAAAGTCACCGGCAAAAGTCCCGGTCATCGATTTACCGGAAATCATGGGAGTTTGGTGGATTGTCCAGGAATTGCCAAAATTTTGTGACCGAAGCACACGCGAGATTTTTCCGCCCGTGAAAATCCAAAGCGTGCCGCCGGCCGACGCCAAATTGGAATTGCTGGCCGCGAAAGCCGCCTCTCCTTCAACATTGGCCACCGACTCTGCGCATGGTGACTTTTTCCACGTATTGCCCCCGTCCCAGGTGCGCAGGATGCTGAAGCAGCCATTTACAGGATCGCCAACGGCAATGCCTTTCTGTTGTGTGACAAAAAGCATGCTGTCATAAAAGGCATCGGGATGCGTATCCGTGAAGACGACTGATCTGGACAGGTCATCGGATACCTTAAACAATTTGGCGGGAGATCCGGTATTGAGCAAGTAAACAGCATTTTCGCCAACGCCGATACTGCGGAATTCGCCTTTGATCGAATCGCTGTCTGCAAAGGCTTGTTTCCGCTCACCGGATTTCAGTTCCACATACCCATAGCGTGCTTTGTCGGCACCGTACCAAAGCTTGCCATCCCTGATCGCAAGGGCGCGGATACTAATATCATCGGTAAAAAGTGTATCGACATGCACCGACGGATGAACCATTGGCAATGAATTGCAGGATACCGTTGGCAATTGAAGCACGCCAAGTACGAAGAGCAAAGCTGTCGTTCGCATCGTGCGGGTTATTATCTTTTGCTTCATGGCACAATAATTGAATGTAGGATATCGGCTCATGCCGAAACACAAACACTAAAACTATGAAAACGAATTCAATAATCACAGCGCTGGCAATCCTCCTTTCACTTGCCGCATGGGCCCAGGACCGAACCACAGTAACAGCCACCACAGACGATATTTCGGACAACCTCGACCTCCGGGCCGTGGCGTCGCTGTTTGGGGATGCCGAAAAC
>JAEZGB010000189.1 GCA_023437485.1 Bacteroidota bacterium | reverse complement strand
TGATGAAAGCCTCACCGACAGGAATGGTTGATGGAGAGGAGATTGTGAGGGTGTTTAGGGAGCAACATAATTGACTAATTTGCCAATTAGTCAATTAGCGAATTAGCGAATTTGAAAATTTGACCCGAGCCGAAGGCGAATTGTATGAAGCGAAGCGGAATAAAAATTTGAAAATGGGAAACCGAGATCAAATGGCGAACGGAGCGATTCGAAGTGAAGCCAGATCAGGAAGTTGAATTCATTAAGCAACCGATATGAAAATTACCTGCTCTTCTTTACATCCGAAACTTGCAATGTATTAGGCAGTTTTTCCTAATATGAATTGTCTGTTTGGCATCAGGGCAGTTGCCGCATTATTATTCGGAATCGGTTTTTCCCTAAAAAAAATTGAACAACACCCTGATTTTCACGTCAGTTTCTAGACATTCATTCGCTAATTATCCAATTCGCTAATTAAACATTTTCCAGCGCCTTCTGCAATTCCTTGATCTCATCGCGGTATTTCGCGGCCTGCATAAAGTCCAGGTCTTTCGCGGCTTTTTCCATCGCTTTGCGCGCATCGCGGATTTTCTTGTCGATCTCGGGTTTTGTGAGGTATTTGTTTTCAGGTTCCGATGCCTTGGCCTCTTTTGCCTTAATGTAGTTGGTTGAAACAGAATTAGACGGCATGATGTTCTCAATCCGCTTGTTGAGCGCCATCGGCTCGATGTTGTTCGCCTTGTTGTATTCCATCTGTTTCGCCCGACGGTAATTGGTCTCGTCGATGGTCTGTTGCATCGATCCGGTGATCGTATCGGCGTACATGATCGCCTTGCCGTTGATGTGGCGCGCGGCACGCCCAACGGTCTGGGTCAGCGAGCGGTTGCTTCGCAGGAAGCCTTCCTTGTCGGCGTCCAGAATGGCTACCAATGAAACTTCCGGCAGGTCAAGTCCTTCGCGCAACAGGTTCACGCCGATCAGGACGTCAAAAATTCCCTTTCGCAAATCCTGCATGATCTCGACGCGCTCGAGTGTATCGACCTCGGAGTGGATGTACCGGCAACGGATGGATACCTTGGTCAGATATTTCGCGAGTTCCTCGGCCATGCGCTTGGTCAGGGTTGTCACCAGGACTCGCTCATCGACTTCGACGCGCTGCTGAATTTCCTCGATCAGGTCGTCGATCTGGTTTTTGCTCGGGCGTATTTCGATGATGGGATCCAAAAGCCCCGTCGGGCGAATGACCTGCTCGACATAAACGCCTTCCGACTTTTGAAGTTCATAATCGGCGGGAGTGGCCGATACGTAAACCACCTGGTGTTGCATCGCTTCGAATTCCTCAAACTTGAGCGGGCGGTTGTCCATCGCCGCGGGCAATCGAAAGCCAAATTCGACAAGGTTTTCCTTGCGCGAACGGTCACCGCCGTACATGGCGTGGACCTGCGAGACGGTGACGTGGCTCTCGTCGATGACCATCAAATAATCCTTCGGGAAGTAATCGATCAAACAGAAGGGCCGCGTGCCGGGCAAACGTCCGTCGAGGTAGCGCGAGTAATTTTCGATTCCCGAACAGTATCCCAGTTCGCGGATCATCTCCAGGTCGAAATTTGTTCTTTCCTCCAGGCGCTTGGCCTCCAGGTGTTTCCCGATGCTGTTAAAATAATCCACCTGCTTGACCAGGTCCTGCTGGATCTGCCAGATAGCGCCCTGCAATACCTCGGGCGAGGTGACGAACATGTTGGCGGGATAGATGTTGAGCCGCGTGTATTTTTCGATCACTTTGGAGGTTTTGGCGTCGAAGGCCTCGATTTCCTCGATTTCGTCGCCAAAGAAATGGATGCGGAAGGGTTCATCGCCGTAACTTGGGAAAACCTCCACCGTGTCGCCCTTGATTCGGAAACTTCCGGGCGTGAATTCGGCCTCGGTGCGCGCGTAAAGGCTTTGGACAAGCCGATGCAAAAGCCTCGTCCTTGAAATCATCTCACCGCGTTGGATTGAGATCACGTTCTTTTGAAATTCCACCGGGTTCCCGATACCGTAAAGGCACGAAACGGAAGCCACTACGATGATATCGCGCCTGCCGGAAAGCAATGATGAGGTTGTCGAGAGCCGAAGTTTTTCGAGTTCCTCATTAATCGAAAGGTCTTTTTCAATGTATAGGCCTGTAACCGGGATGTAGGCCTCGGGCTGATAGTAGTCGTAGTACGAGACAAAATATTCGACCGCGTTATTTGGAAAGAACGTTTTGAATTCGGCGTAAAGCTGCGCCGCGAGGGTCTTGTTGTGGGCAAGCACTAGAGTTGGCCGCTGAACTTTCTGGATTACGTTGGCCATCGTAAAGGTCTTCCCTGATCCGGTAACACCCAGCAAGGTTTGATATTTCTCGCCCTTTTCAATCCCCGCCGACAATTTTTCTATTGCCTGCGGCTGGTCACCGGTGGGTTTGTAATCTGATACGACTTGGAATTTCATGCTGCTTCAGTGAGGCATAAAAGTAATGATTTGCCTGCCGAAAATCACGGTTCTTTGCGTTTCATTAAGAGCTATTGCACGATGTAGTTAGCGCTGGATGTTTCGCCTAATGCAAAGAAACCCAACGTGTATTTGTCCTCATCGGTTTGGTTGACGATGTTGCCGCGCACCGTGGCCGGAGCGGTGGAAAACGGGCTGCCGCCGTTGCTTCCCGCGATTCCCGTCAAAATGTTCATATAATTGTAGTACCGACGCGAGATTCCCATTACCGAAATCTCCAGCTCATCGCCTGCCTCAAGTTCATCGTCCGAATACAGCGCAAAGATCTGGTTGCCCTGGAAAAACCGGTCTTCGATCACCTCATAAAACGGGATCGCGTAGTGGCTGGATTTGAACCGGAAGAGGTACTGATCTTCCGTGGTTCCATCATCGTTAAAAAAGGCCTTGACCTCGATGTCCTCGCCGGTGAATCCGCCGTCGGCTGATTGTTCAACGCTTGAAATCGCGGGTACCGGAAATAGTTTTTCGGTCGCCGAATAGACATCGTCGCCGTGAATAACCTGTAACGTATATTCGGCACCGATCTCAGGCACGAAATCCTGGCAGACGTAGCGCCCGGGTTGTTCCTCGGCAAAAGTGAAGACTCCCGCCGGTCCCGTCACGGTCACCGAAGCACCGCTCACCGGCGGAACCTCGTCGGCAAAATAAGGCGCGGTCATCGACAATCGGATCATTTGTTCATTGCCCGGCGTTCCCTTTTCCCACCTGATCAGCGCATCGATCACCAGCCGGGGTTCGGAGGTGCCCAAATCCACATCGACGACGTCCTCGCATCCGGTGAGTGTCATCGCAAATACTATCAATAGCAACCTGAAAATCTTCATGGCCTAAAATTTAAAGTTATAGCTGATTCCCGGCACGATGCCAAAAATCGAGAACCGGACGGCCTCGTTGCGGCCCGTTTCCTCGTTTTGCGAGAAGGACAGCGACGCGGCATTCCGGCGGTTGTACACATTGTAAACGCTAAAGACCCATTCGCTCCGCCAGCCCTTTTTCTTCTCGGGTTTGGGTGTCCACGTCGCCGAAAGATCCAGGTGGTGGTACGCCGGAAGCGAGTTCATGTTGCGCGGCCCGTAAGAAGGAACCGTAATGTCCTGATACTGGTACTGGCCGGTGGGGAAGGTGGCGGGCTGTCCCGTCTGAAGGGTAAAATTCGCGCCAAACGACCATTTTTTGCTCAATTCGTAGGCAGATGTGATCGCCAGATTATGCGTCTTGTCATACGGCGAGCGGTACCATTCACCATTGTTGATCCCGGGTTCCGATGCGTTGCGGCCGGGCGTGCGCTGCTGCGATTTTGAAAGCGTGTAGGAAATCCAGCCGGTAAAATCGCCGGTGTTTTTCCGAAGCAAAAATTCCAGCCCGTAGGCGCGCTGCTCGCCGTTGAGGATCACCTGTTCAAGCGCGTCGTTGGCGATCAGGTCGGCGCCGTCGATGTAGTCGATGCGGTTGCGGACCTCGCGGTAGAACGATTCGGCTTCAAAGGAATACTTGTCGTCGTTGAAATTCACAAAGTAGCCAAAAGCCACCTGGTCCAGGATCTGCGGCCGGATGTAGCGGTCGCTCGGGGTCCAGACGTCAAGCGGCGTGGGCGATGAGGTGTTGGAGACCAGTTGCAGGTATTGCACCATCCGGTTGTAGCTCGCCTTGAATGACTTCTGTGAATTAAATGCATACGACAACGAAAAACGCGGTTCCAGGTTCCCGAATGCCTTCATGACCTCGTTTGAATTGTAATATTTGTAACCGATGGGCTGTGCCTTTTCGTAAATCTGCAGTTCGGTGTTGAAGGTGACGGGTGATCCAGCGTACAATTTCTCGGCCGAGGCGCCCAGCCTGTAAAATGCCGATGCGCGTAGCCCGTATCGAAGCGTCAGGTCATTGGTGAGTTTGTGGTCGGCGTCGATGTAAACCGAAGGCTCGAACGCGTACTTCAGGTCGAGTTGTGCGGGATTGAAGCCCGATTCGGAACCCAAGGGCGATATCGTCCCGGGATTAAATTTGTAGTAGATGCCGTTGGTGCCAAAGGAAAGCGTGATCTTCTCGCTCAGATAGTTGCGGAAATCATAGCGGATGTTGTAATTCCGGATGCCCGAATCGTATTTAAATCCGACAAATGCCAGGTCCAATCCGTAGTAATAATCGCTGTAGATGAGCGACAGGTTGGAAAACAGCTTGTCCGAAAACAAGTGGTTCCACCGAAGGTTGAGCGTGGCGTTGCCGTAAATATTCAGGAACGATCCCGAGAGGTTGAACACGTCCCGACCGAAATATCCTGACAGGAAGAGGCTGTTGTTATTGTCCAGCCGATAGTTGAGCTTGGTGTTGAGGTCGTAGAAGTACGCCGAGTTCTTGATGTCCGACAGTTTGAGCAGCAAATGCCCGTAGGACGCGCGGCCGCCAACGAGGAACGAACCTTTTTCCTTGACAATCGGCCCCTCGGCCAAAAGGCGACTCGAAATCAGGCCGATGCCGCCGTTCATCGAGAAGTTGTTGGCGTTTCCGTCCTTCTGGTAAATGTCCAGTACCGATGATGCCCTTCCGCCAAAACGCGCGGGGATTCCGCCCTTGTAGAGCTTGAGGTCCTTGATCGCGTCGGGGTTGAAAACCGAGAAGAAGCCAAAGACGTGCGAGGAGTTGAAGATCGTCGCCTCGTCCAGAAGGATCAGGTTCTGATCGGCGCCGCCCCCGCGCACGTTGAAACCCGATGCGCCCTCGCCGGCATTGGTGACGCCCGGAATCAGCAGGATCGATTTCAAAACGTCGACTTCGCCCAAAACCACCGGCATCTTTTTGATGGTTTCGATCGAGAGTTTGGCGGTACTCATTTCGGCGCGGCGAATATCGCTTCTGGGCTTTTCGTTGATGATAACCTCATCGAGCTGTTCGCCCTGGAGCGTGAGAGCCAGGTCAAGCCGCACGTCCGATGTAAGTTCGACGGTTTGTTGAAGATCGGCGTAGCCTATTGACGAGACGCGGAGGGTGTAATAGCCAACCGGAACCGTGATCGAGTAAAACCCGTACTCATTGGTGACCGCACCCGTATTGGCCTCGGGAATGAAAATGCTGGCCCCAATCATGGTTTCGCGGGTCTGGCCGTCGCGCACCGTTCCGCTCAGGGTGGCTTTTTGTGCCGATGCCGCCGAGAAGATCAGCAGCACCGCAAGGGCAAAAAAGTTCTTCATCAAACAAATGTTAAAAAAAAAGCTGCCGAAGCAGCTTGTATTAGTTGAGCTTTCGCTCGAGGTTTTCCTTGATCGCGGCCAGGAAGCCTTCGGTCGTGAGGTAGTCGTCGGCGGTAAGTCCCTCAGGCTTGACCAGCATCGCGAGGTCCTTGGTCATCTTGCCGCTTTCCACGGTGTCGATGCAAACCTGTTCGAGTGTGTTGCAGAAGTCAATGAGTTGTTGGTTGCCGTCGAGTTTACCGCGGTGCTCCAATCCGCGCGTCCAGGCGAAGATCGAGGCGATCGGGTTGGTTGAGGTCGCCTTGCCCTGTTGGTGCTGGCGGAAGTGACGGGTGACGGTTCCGTGAGCGGCTTCGGCCTCGACGGTCTTGCCATCGGGCGTTACCAAAACGGATGTCATCAATCCCAGCGAGCCGAATCCCTGCGCAACCGTATCCGACTGCACATCGCCGTCGTAATTCTTGCACGCCCAGACGAATCCGCCGTTCCATTTCATCGCGCTGGCCACCATGTCGTCGATCAAACGGTGCTCGTAAATCATGCCGTGCTTGTCGAATTCCACCTTGTAATGTTGCTGGTAAACCTCCTCGAAAATGTCCTTGAAACGCCCGTCGTAAGCCTTCAGGATCGTGTTTTTTGTCGAAAGGTAAAGCGGCCACTTCTTGGTGAGCGCCATCTGGAAACACGAATGCGCAAAACCGTAGATGCTCTCGTCGGTGTTGTACATGGACATCGCCACGCCATCACCTTCAAAATTGTAAACGTCCCAGGTTTGGGTCTCGCCGCTTTCGGAGGTGAAAGTCATCGTCAGCTTGCCCTTGCCCTTGATCACGGTGTCGGTCGCTTTATACTGGTCACCGAAGGCATGGCGCCCCACGACGATCGGCTTGGTCCAGCCCTGAACATAGCGCGGCACGTTGCTCATGATGATGGGTTCGCGGAAAACGGTTCCGCCCACGATGTTGCGGATGGTGCCGTTTGGCGACTTCCACATCTTGGAGAGGTTAAATTCCTTGACGCGCTCCTCATCGGGTGTGATGGTCGCGCACTTGATGCCGACGTTGTATTTCTTGATCGCCTCGGCCGAATCGATGGTCACCTGGTCCTTGGTGGCCTCGCGGTTCTCGATGCCGAGGTCGTAATATTTGATGTCGAGTTCCAGATACGGAAGGATCAGCTGGTCCTTGATGAATTTCCAGATGATGCGGGTCATTTCGTCACCGTCGATCTCAACGACGGGATTGGCAACTTGAATTTTAGTCATGTGGTTTGTTTAAAGGAAGACAAAGATAGGAAATTGGTTAATTAGCGAATTGGTTAATTAGCAAATTAGCGAATTGAGATGTAGCAATGTCTAAATGTACCAATTAGGTTAAATCGATGTTTTGGGAATATTCATTTGGGCGTTGCGCTATGCGCCGGGCTCTCGGCCGCACGCGGTGCCTGCCTCGATCCCTAACGCGACTATAAATGGAACCTTTTGCCTTCCAATAGCAATGTGACCTCATTGGTATATCGATACATTGATCAATTGGTACATTAAAAAGTGACTTCAAAAAAAATCCTGCTCATCGCAGGACATTTTTTTGAAGTTACCTTCTCTTATCTTTAATCTTGGCCTTCTTACCGGTAAGCTCCCTGAAGTAGAAGATACGGGCGCGACGTACGTGGCCTTTCTTGTTGATTTCAATTTTTTGAAGCGCCGGAAGGTTGACCGGGAAGATACGCTCCACACCAACTGAACCTGACATCTTGCGGATGGTGAAGGTTTCGGTGCTGCCGGTTCCGCGACGCTGGATTACAACGCCTTTGAAGAACTGGGTACGGGTTTTCTCGCCTTCCTTGATCTCGTAGTACACGGTGATGGTGTCACCCGCGCCAAACTCAGGAAAGTCTTTTCTTGTTACGAATTCGTCCTGGACGAACTTCATTAAATCTGCCATGATGGTAAATTATTATGGTTTAAACCAGAGCAACGTTCACGATTATCGCCAGAGGTTGGTCCAATGTGGGCGCAAAAGTACAGATTTATTGGAATAATACAAAAAGTTTGAGAAGAAAGAAGAAAGAAGAAAGAAGAAAGAAGAAAGAGGTCGACGCCATCATCTTTCAGCAAAGCGGTCTTGCTTCTTGCAGCGAAGCGGTCTTGCAGCGTCAGCGGTCCAATAGGTCCGGTCTTCTATTTTTCGTATGCTCATACGCCATGTCTTCCCGCCATTTCTCGATGTTTTTGGCGTGGCCGCTTAACAGAACGTCGGGAACTTTCCAGCCCTTGTATTCGGCGGGGCGGGTGTACACGGGCGGTGCGAGCAGGTTGTCCTGAAAGGAATCGGTGAGGGCGGAGGTTTCGTCGCTCAAAACGCCCGGAATGAGGCGGATCAGGGCATCGCACAAAATCAGCGCGCCGAGTTCGCCGCCGCTCAGGACGTAATCGCCTACCGAAATCTCTTTCGTAATAAAATGGTCCCGCACGCGTTGGTCAACGCCTTTGTAATGCCCGCACAGAATAATGATATTTTTGAGCAACGACATCTTGTTGGCCATGGGCTGGTTGAGCGTTTCGCCGTCGGGAGTCATGTAGATGACCTCGTCGTAATCGCGCTCCGATTTGAGTTTGGCAATGCAGTCGTCGATGGGCTGGATCATCATGACCATGCCCGCGCCGCCGCCAAACTGGTAGTCATCGACGTTTTTCTGCTTCTGCAAGGTGTAATCGCGAAGGTTATGGAAATGCACCTCCACAAGCCCCTTGTCGATCGCGCGTTTCATGATCGAGGCTTCAAATGGGCTTCGGAGAAGGTCCGGGAGGACGGTGATGATGTCGATTCTCATAATAAAGTCAAAAGTCAAAAGTCGAAAGTCGACCCGAGGCGCAGCCGAATTGTACGGAGCGCAGCGGAGTAAAAGTCGAACGTGGAACGGAGCTGCAAATTTATTGGTAATTATTGAGAATGGCGGGAAAATGATGAGATGGGTAAACGGCGGCGAAAAAAGGTGGTTGTCAGACGTGCATGTATGTTGGCGAAATCCTTATAAATTGTTGATAACTGCGTCAAAATCCGGTCTTCCCGCAAACCTCAAAGGTTTTTAAAACCTTTGAGGTGTGATTTACGGTAAAGCCGCAAATCTTGTTAAGTGTTGATAACTTACTCATTGCCCGAAAAGCTGCTTCCTCGCCAATTATTAATTATCACTTATTAATTATTAATTATCCTGGTGTTGAAAGCAATACCCATTTGCAATACTTGTCATGTGTTTGCACCGCGTGCCTTTTTTGGTCCTGCCACGGCACTGCGATGTTTTGGGCTTTTCACCTTGCGCCTTGGCTTTCCCAGTAAAATTTCGGATTGTCGCCGGTTTACAAATCTTGCACGGATCCAGGCCCAGGTTAGCAGCGTCGGAAACTGATAAAGCCTGCGAAGTATTCTTGACCATACGGCAATTTCCCGAATGATATTTTTGTCCCGATGGCGTTTTATAAACCGTTTGCGCCTGGACGGCCATGCCAAAGAGCAACAGGAGGAACAGTTGTTTCATTTTCTTCAAAATGTTGGTAACGAAGCCAAAAGTAGGGTTTAATTGTAACTGTCAAGGCCAAAAGTGCCGTCAGATCATTAATTGTTCGTTATTAACTGCTAATTGAATTAACTTTGCATTTCTAAAAAAATACTACCATGGACAACGGCATTTACGCAAAATTCAATACAGCCAAGGGATCGATCCTTGTCAAACTTACCCATGACCGTACCCCGGGAACTGTCGGCAACTTTGTGGCACTTGCCGAAGGCGACCTGGAAAACTCTGCCAGGCCGCAAGGCAAACCCTTTTATGACGGGCTCAAGTTTCACCGCGTGATTCCTGATTTCATGATTCAGGGCGGATGTCCGCAGGGACAGGGCACCGGCGGCCCCGGCTATAAATTCGACGATGAATTTCACCATGAACTCCGCCACGACGCACCCGGAGTTTTGTCAATGGCCAATTCAGGACCGGGGAGCAACGGGTCGCAATTTTTTATCACCCACGTCGCGACACCTTGGCTAGATGACAAACACACTGTTTTTGGGCATGTTGTGGAAGGCCAGGATGTTGTCGATTCGATTGCCCAGGGCGATGAGATCCAGAGCGTGGAGATCATCCGCGAGGGTGAAGAGGCCAAAAACTGGAACGCGGTCGAGGCTTTCCGCACTTTTGAAGGTTCGCGTGAAAAGCGCATCGCCGCCGAACGTGCAGCCGCCGAGGAACAAATGGAAAAGCTCGCGGCCGGATTTGACAAGACTGAGAGCGGGCTTCGCTACAAATTCATCCAAAAGGGCAATGGCAAGCAGGCCGAAAAAGGCAAAACCGTCTCAGTTCACTATACCGGGTCACTGGAAAACGGCAAAGTTTTCGACAGTTCATACTCGCGCAAGAAGCCCATCGAATTCCCGCTTGGCAAAGGCCACGTGATCGAAGGCTGGGACGAAGGCATCGCACTGCTGAAAGTTGGCGACAAAGCCCGTTTCGTGATCCCATCGCATTTGGGTTACGGAAGCCAGGGCGCAGGTGGGGTGATTCCACCGAACGCGACGCTGATTTTTGATGTGGAGTTGATGGACGTGAAATAAGTCGTCAGTCGTCAGTCATCAATCGTCAGTAAGTGAAATTTGTGGTGGCGAAATGATTGCGTTTGCCCTGATTGCCGATTTTATGTTCATTCGACGTTCGACATTCGACATTCGACAAAAATGAAGAACTACCTTTATATCTTCTTCCTCCTCTCCCTGTCCGCCGCCGCGCAACAGCACTGCGGATATGACTTCACGTCGTACGTGGTGCTGCAGGTTAGGGAGGAAGGGGAAAAGGAATTTTTGCATGGGCTGACGGTGACCCTGCTCGACGCTGATTCCAATCCCGCGGTCAATACTGATAACCGTTACAGCTGGACGGGCAAGGATCAGGTGCTGACGTTTTTTGAAAATTACAGGATCGGCGAACGATGGTTTTTTCCGCATGCCGCCCAGAGCTATGTGCTACAAGTGACAAATGAGTTTCCCGCTGATGAAATGCGCGTAAAAGTCGAGGATCCCACGGGAAACTATGAATCGGCCGAATTTCCGCTGTACGCCTATAACATGTATGTCCTTTGTACCACACAAGCACAGCAGGCCATGTCTTTTGGCCGCCGCACAAACAAACCCGTCGAGGTCTTCCTCAAGAAAAAGTAATCACTTCCATTTGATCCCGCAGCCGATACTGGGGAGCTGCTCATGGGTGAACGATCTGTTAAAGATGACTGCATCCAGTGCCGATCTTAGGTCTGATCCGCTCAAGGGAATTCCGTTTCCGGGCCTTGATTCGTCCAGGCGGCCGCGATAAAAAAGTTTGCCTTGCGCATCAAAAAGATAGAAATCAGGGGTGCAGGCCGCGTCAAAGGCTTTGGCCACCTCCTGTGATTCATCATATAAATAAGGGAAATCCATCCGGTTGCGGAACGCAAATTCCTTCATCTCCAGAGGCCCATCCTGCGGATATTGAGCCACATCGTTGCTTGATATCGCCATTACCCCGATTCCCAAAACCCGGTAATCATTCACAATCATCAAAATTTCATCAAGGACGTGATGCACAAAGGGGCAATGGTTGCAAATGAACATCACCAAAGTACCCTTTTCCCCACGCAGGTCTTCAAAAGAATAGAAGTAATTTGAATTCGTGTCTGGCAATCTGAATTCAGGAGCCGGAGTGCCCAAGGGCAACATATTTGATTCGGTTTTGGCCATTATTTAATGCTGATGGTAAAGCGGTTGACAATTTTATACTCTTGGTCGCGGACGATTACGTTGTAATTCCCGGGGGATAAAAATAGCGGAATGTGCGCAGATGGCCCCATTATTTCGACAATATCGGCCGGAACAGCCTGGGTGTCATCTTCACCGCTGCGGTATGCCAGGACCAGCGCGGGATAATTTGGCAATTTGGCCGCGGGAACATCGTATTGCTTTCGACCGGCCATCATCCAATTGGGCCTTTGCTGATGGTCAGTAGATTCCGGGTGGATGATCACGGCGTCAGTTTGTGACTTGAATCCTGAAAAAGGCTTTTGATTTGCATCTAGCAATATACTTGCCTCACCCGATTGCACCATGTTGACGAAAGGATGCTGGTTTTTGCGGTGGCCACGCTCGGAAAAGGCGACCTGGTCAACAGTGAAGGGATCCACGCCGGTGAGCCGCTTTAGCCGCCCGCCCATGGCCAGTTCCCATTGCGGGTTATTAGGCTCGCCCTCAATCACATGGTCATAACCGCAGTGTACCAACATTTTTTTTCGGCCGTTAGCATTAAATATCTGTTGCAGGTTGGAGGCCTGGGCAATTTCACGCTCTTTGCCATTGGGCGTCCCGGCGGGCGCCTCATAGCCGGTCACGGTATAGCCCAGCGCGAGAGCGAGCGCCACCAGGTTTCCCATTTCAGGTTCCTGGGTATAATAACCGCTTTTTTGAACGGGGTATTTTCGGGTATTGACCAGTGTATCGTCAAGCGCTTCGAGTGCCAGTATCCTGAAACCGTTTCGGTAAAGGCCTTCCAGCAACCCGGCCGTAAAGTTTCGGTGCCTTGCATTGTGATGCGCCTCGTTGATGATAATAATGTGCTCAGATGCCGATTGCCTCGTTATAAAATCATTGGCACTTACCCTTTGCAACTTTGTGAACTCCAGGCTGTCTTGCGGGGAAAGGGTCGGCTCCCAGGGCATGGCCATGTCCCAGGTTTGAAGCGCCTTGCGGTAAAAACCTGCCTGCGCATATGCGGTGGCACCCATCTGAAGGCGCCAGGGCGTTGTATCGCGCTCAATTTCCCGGGAAATATGTTGCGAGAATTTGTAGGGGCCTTGCGCAAGCGACAATTGCGCAACCAACAACAAAATAAAATAGCGCATTGATTTTTTTGGACGAAGATAGTAAATCAGGATTTTTGTCAATACGGGGGTATGATGTAAATTCGGGGTTGCGTGAGTGATGGAAGCAAGGTGCCGCGCACCGCGTACAGCACGACAGCACCGTGGCGGCAGCCCGGTGGTGGCACGCCCAAACCAAAAGAGATATGGACCTGAAATGGAGTGAATTTGAGCGTGTGGAGATGCGCGTGGGAACAGTGGTATCGGCGCGTATTTTTGCGCAGGCCCGCAATCCGTCCTATAAATTGGAAATTGATTTTGGCGAATTTGGGATCAGGAAGTCTTCGGCGCAGATTACCAAACGGTACAATGTTGACGAGCTGGTGGGCCGGCAGGTGGTCGCGGTACTGAATTTTCCGCCCAAGCAAATCGGGCCGTTTATGAGCGAATGCCTGGTTTTGGGTGCGGCCGACGGGGCTGGCGACGTGGTCCTGATTTCCCCACAGGCCCGTGTGCCCGACGGTTGGAGGATAAGTTGAAAGGTTTGCCTAATTTACAACCATAAAAAAAGCCCGGTGGTCCGGGCGTATGGATCAAATATCGTCAAAACTGATATTGGTAAAAGTTTCGGTGGTTTGCGGATCGCTGGTGCGGTGATCAGCAAATTCGCGCTTAAAATCTTTTTGATGGCGTTCGCTGATGACCTCTTCTCCTTTGTTGCTCAGGACGTAGTCGGTCATTTCGCCCAGAATTTCGGTAAAGGCGGCAAAATCTTCCTTATAGAGGTAAATTTTGTGTTTCTTGAAGTGGAATGAACCGTCCTCTTCGGTGAATTTCTTGCTCTCAGTGATGGTGATGTAATAATCGTCGGCACGGGTTGCCCTGACATCGAAAAAGTAGGTCCTTCTGCCAGCCCGCAGGACCTTTGAAAATATCTCTTCTTTTTCCAGTAAGTCATTTTCTCTCATCGTCAAACTTTTAGTAATTCCCATCAAAAGTGAAAAAAAAACGATTATAAAACAAAAAATTAGTTTAAATCTTTTTCTGAAAGCTGCATCAGGTGCAATTCCCGGTAATAGCCATCCTTGTTTATAAGTTGATTGTGAGTGCCTTGCTCAAGGATGCGGCCCTGATCCAGAATAATGATGTGGTCGGCATTGCGCGCCGAGGAAATCCGATGGCTCACGATTACCGTGGTTCGGCCTTTTGAGAACTGCGCGAGGTTGGTTAAGATGGCTTCTTCGGTTTCAGTATCCACGGCCGAAAGGCAATCGTCCAACAACAGGATTTTCGGGTCCTTGATAACCGCCCGCGCAATCGAGACGCGTTGCTTTTGCCCGCCTGATAGCGTGATTCCGCGCTCGCCCAACACGGTTTCATACTGCATCTTGAATTTGGCGATATTCTCATGCACCGCCGCGGTTTTGGCTGCGCTGATCACCTCCTCCATCGTGGCGTCTTCCTTGCCAAATCGTATGTTGTTGCGGATCGAATCGGAAAAAAGAAACGCATCCTGGGGAACAATGCCGATGCTGGCGCGCAAATCATGCAGGTTTACGCTGCCAATCTCGCGCCCGTCAATCAGGATGCTGCCTGAGGTGGCGTCATAAAGCCTGGACATCAGCGCCAATACGGTTGATTTTCCCGAGCCTGTCTTGCCCAGTATGGCCAAGGTTTGCCCTTTTTGGACCGTGAAGGAAACATCGCTCAAGGCTGTGATGCCGGTATCGTCATAAGTAAAACTCACATTTTTAAATTCGATGCTGCCGCCAATTTCAGATGGTTCGGGATTGTGATTGCGGATCTCGGGTTCAATCCTGAGAAATTCATTGATGCGCTTTTGCGAGGCTTCGGCTTCCTGTACCATGGACGAAACCCATCCCAGCGAGGCTACCGGCCAGGTGAGCATGTTGATGTAAAGGATAAACTCGGCGATGGTACCGATACTGGTGATCCGGCCGTCAATGTACATCATGCCGCCCACGTAAATGACCACCAGGTTGGAAACTCCGATCAGCGCGATCATCAGTGGCCCGAAGAGTGACTGCACCCGCGCCAGATCCATGCTCTTGTCCTTGCTTTCAATTGACAACGAGGCCATTCCGTCCTGGTATTGGCTTTCCAGCGAATAGGCCTTAATTACCCGGATTCCGGAAAAAACCTCCTGCGAATAGCTGGAAAGTTTGGAAAGATATTGCTGGAATACCGTCGATCTTTTGTTGATTTCAGTGGAGAGCCTGAAAATGGCATATGAAAGTACGGGCAATGGCAACAAGGTGTAAAAGGTAAGCAGCGGCGATACATTGTACATAAATACGATAACGATGGCAAACCGGATCACGGTGTTGATGGTGTACATCACCGCCGGGCCCACGTACATGCGCACTTTTCCCACATCTTCGCTGATGCGGTTCATCAGGTCACCGGTGCGGTTTTGTTTGTAAAAACTTTGCGATAGGCGCTCATATTGCTCAAATACTTCGTTTTTCAGGTCAAATTCCACATGCCGCGACATTACGATCAGGGTTTGCCGCATCAGGAATGTAAGCACACCCGCCACAAGTGTGGTGGCGATGATGAGCAGGATGTTGTCCAGCAGGCCGGCACGCACCACGGCATCGTCTATGGCCCTTGCAGTTCCGGTGTACTGCTCAATTGACTGGATGGACTTGCTGATGAGCTTTGGCGTGAAAAGCGAAAAAATCTGCGCCGCGATCGTGGTAAGTACCCCGATGAGGAAGTGATATTTATATTTGAGAAAATATTTGTTTAAATACTGAAGTTCCTTCATCTAATTCAAAAAATTAATGTGCAAAATGCACAAAATCATTTAATTGACCCGCTTTGTGACGGGCCTTGCAAGGGCCGATCCTTTTGGCGGTTTGCTAAATTGTGGGAGCCGGGAGGGATTTATTTTGATTTTAGTCTTAATTTTGCCTCGGCTTTTTGAAAATGCCGCAACAAATAAATGTACTTATGACTACTGAAATCACCACGGCAGCCGAACTCGGCAAAATGGATCCCGTCTTCGGGCAGGCATCGTTTGACAACCACGAGCAAATTGTTTTTTGCCATGACAAAGATACCGGTTTAAAGGCAATTATCGGAATCCACAACACCGTTCTTGGCCCGGCCCTTGGCGGCACGCGTATGTGGAATTACGCAAACGAGTGGGAAGCACTCAATGACGTGCTGAGGCTTTCACGTGGAATGACCTACAAGTCGGCCATTTCAGGTTTGAACCTGGGTGGCGGCAAGGCAGTGATCATTGGTGACGCGCGCACCCAAAAAACTCCGGCGATGATCCGCAAATTTGGCGAGTTTATCCACTCACTCAGCGGAAAGTACATCACTGCCGAAGACGTTGGCACCACTACGCCAGACATGGACATGATTCGCGAAATAACTCCGTATGTGACCGGAATCTCTGAAGAAATCGGAGGTTCAGGTAACCCTTCGCCAGTAACCGCCTATGGTGTTTACATGGGAATGAAGGCTGCGGCAAAATATAAATTTGGTTCTGATAACCTGGAAGGCAAGAAAATCCTGGTTCAGGGGATTGGCCACGTGGGCGAAACCCTTGTGGACTATCTGACCAAGGAGAACGCCATTGTCCAGGTTACCGACATCAACCAGCAGCGCCTTGAGGAGATCGCGGCCCGCTACGGCGCCAGGATTTTTGCAGGCGAGGATCTTTACTCGGCCGATGTTGACATTTACGCCCCATGTGCATTGGGTGCCACCGTTAACGATGAAACGGTTGGAAAAATCAGGGCCAAGGTAATTGCCGGAGCGGCCAACAACCAGCTTGCGGTTGAGGAGGTTCACGGACAGGTTCTCAAGGAACGCGGAATTTTGTATGCGCCTGACTTTTTGATCAACGCCGGCGGTATCATCAATGTCTACGCTGAAATTGTAAAGTACGACAAAGCCGAGGCACTTAAGCGCACTGAGAATATCTACAATACCGCATTGGAAATTTTTGATTT
The DNA here is from genome assembly GCA_023437485.1 of Bacteroidota bacterium. Taxonomy (GTDB): domain Bacteria; phylum Bacteroidota; class Bacteroidia; order Flavobacteriales; family Flavobacteriaceae; genus Flavobacterium. Next base: position 20,279 of record JAEZGB010000189.1, on the reverse strand, counting down.
TGCCGACAAGAACGGAATCACCACTTACCAGGCTGCCCTTCAGGTTGCCCAAAAGAGGATCGATGACCGCAAAAGGGAGAATGCTGGCCAATAATTTTTTCACGGGGAATTTTCCTGATAATAAATGTTCTTAAGGTGCTAAACAGAAGACACATCCGCGTCAAGGTCATGCAATCCATTTATGCAATGCACCAAAACGGAAGCGACCATTTGGAAAAGATGGAAAAATTCCTGCTGCAAAGCATCGAGAATGTCCAGGATTTGTACCTGATCATGCTGTCGGCACTGGTGGAAATCAGAGCCAAGGAGATTGATTTTTTGGAAAAGTCATCGCGCAAGCATCTTGCCACGCCGCTGGAGCGCAACCCCAATCGCAGGTTTGTTGACAACCATGTATTACAAATGCTCGCATCAGACGACCAGCTTGACCAGGCGCTTGAAAGGCGCAAGATCAACAACTGGAAGCGCAACGATGATTATATCCTGATTATGCTTGCGGCCGTTAAGGATAGCCCCGTGTATGCTGCCTATATGCAGGACAGCACGGCAAGCTTCTCGCGTGACCGGCAGTTCGTGGTGGACATGTTTACCGAAGTGATCGCGCCCAACGAAAAGCTTTATGATTACCTTGAAGATCACAAACTGACCTGGATTGACGATATCCCTTTGGTCAATACCCTGATCCAGAAACAGCTCAGGCAACTTGAAAAGGGTGCGGGGATTGAAATTCCCGAGCTTTACAAGGATCTGGAAGATCGGGATTTTGTCAGGGACCTTTTCAGGAAAACCCTGCTCAACGAACCTGAACTGGCCACCTATTATGTTGACAAAACCCCCAACTGGGATACTGAGCGAATTGCCGAGGTGGATACCATTATCCTAAAGATGGCCATTTGCGAGTTCCTGAAATTTCCGTCGATCCCTGTAAAGGTAACCATTAACGAGTACCTTGAAATTGCCAAAGAATATTCAACTCCCAAAAGCAGTATATTTATCAACGGAATACTGGACGGGCTTGTCAAAGAACTTCAGGCTTCAGGTAAATTGAACAAGGCGGGGCGGGGGCTGATGTAGACGGCCAGTTTAGCCAATTGGCGGTATTACCCACTTTGAGAAATAGATAATTTTCAGTAAAACGTTTAGAGATAGGTCCCGATGAAAAAGACAGTATTGATTATGGCCGCGCTGATGATGATCCTTTCCGGGTGCAGGGAAAGTGCGGTGGACAGGATCGATCCGACAACCGGGGCGGTCCCGCCGGCATCTCCTGATGCGGTAGCGCCTGAGCCGAATATCGCCGCGGCGCCCTCCATGCCTGCGGTAACCGTTGCCCCTCCGGCCGATGGCAAGTATCCGGTACTCACCTTTGAAAAGGATGAACATGATTTTGGCAAGATAGGGCCCACCCAGCAGGTGAGTCACTCATTTGAATTTACCAATACCGGCGAGGCAGACCTGATCATCACCTCGGCCAAAGGATCGTGCGGATGCACCGTGCCTGATTTTCCCAAAGACCCGATAAAACCCGGCGCCCGCGGCCAGATCAAGGTGTCGTTTGACCCTTCGGGCAAAAAAGGGCAACAACATAAAACAGTAACCATTTTAACCAACACCGCCAGCGGACAGGAAAAACTTGGGGTGAAAGCCTCGATCCAGGAGTCTGGCAAAAACTAACAATCATGGAAAATCTTCAATCATTATTGCCTTTTGTCCTTATTTTCATTGTCATGTGGTTCTTTATGATCATGCCTCAAAGACGTAGGGCCAAACAGGAAAAAGAATTTGAATCAAGCCTCAAGATTGGCGACAAGGTGATTACCAAGAGCGGGATGCACGGCCGGGTTGCCGAATTGGCCGAAACCACCGTGGTGATCGAAACAATGGCTGGAAAACTCAAAATGGAGCGTTCGGCGATTTCGATGGAGATGTCGGCGGCATTGAAGAAAAGCGAAAAAGCCTCTTAAGGGGCTTTTTTTTTTGGCCTGGAATTTTCGCGGTCTTTGGCGAAGCTTATCTATTAAGTTTTGCCGCATTTTTTGCCAAATGTATTTCCCGGGTTGGCGGAAGCGCTTGTTCGCACTTTGCGTGAGCGATTGAACCGGCATCCTTTTGCGGGCCTGAAACTGCATTGTTGGTATGCCGGCTGCCCGCAAAAGATACAGGTGAAAGCGCGACGGCGGTTTTGATGCCGTTGTCTGGAAAACGGCCGAATCGCCGGCACGCCCAAGTTATTTGTATTTATCGTATAGGCCTTTGCCTTCCAGGATCATGGGCTTGATTTTTTCCAACCGTGCCAGCCGGGTCTCTTCGCGTTTGGCGCTTTCAATATGCTCCAGGAATTCGCGCTTTTTGGATGGCGAAAACCCCTCAAATGCTTTGGCAAGCTCCGCATCGGCCGCGAGCGCGCGGTCCATGAGGCCGGATTGGATAGGCGCCTTTTTTTCCGGTTTGATACAGATGCCCGCCTTTTCATTTTCGATGGCTTCGGCAATATAGGCCAGGATCAATTTCTCGTTTTCGCGAATTTCATCTACCGATGTGAACCGCCATTGGCGCATTGCCTTGGTAACGCCCTGATTGGCACCGACGAGTTTTTGCTGAGGGTCACCTAGCAGCGAGCCCTGGAAAAACCATAGCCCCACATAGGCTTTGAACGCTCCTATGCCCAACACGTTTTTATTGTTGTAGGTATAAACCGGGCCGCCCCATTTTATGGTCTCGACAAGCGGGGTTTGGGCAACCATCTGTTTGAGCAGTTCGGTAGCGTGGTCCCATTGCGGATTTTTATTCCACGGATTTTTTTCTTCCATCTTTTCCCTGTTTTGTTTTGCCGTGTTCAATGGCGGTGAGTTCGGCGATGCGTACGATGACCTCGACCGCCTTGGCCATGCTTTCCACCGGGACGTATTCATACTTGCCGTGGAAGTTGTGGCCGCCTGCAAAAATGTTGGGGCAGGGAAGGCCCATGTAGGAAAGGCGGCTGCCGTCGGTTCCGCCGCGGATGGGTTTGATGATGGGCTTGATGCCCAGGTCTTTCATCGCGCGTTCGGCAAGATCAACAATGTGCATCACCGGCTCAACTTTTTCCCTCATGTTGTAATATTGGTCGGTAATCTGCGCATGGGCAATGGTTCCTCCAAATTTCTTGGCGTACTTCTTATTAATGGCTTTGATCTGATCGGCAACAAATTTTTTGCGTTTGGCGAATTTTTTGGCACTGTGGTCGCGGATGATCATTTCGATCACTGATTCCTCTATCGACCCCTTGATCGATGTGATGTGGTAAAAACCCTGGTACCCCTTGGTTTTTTGAGGAACTTCATCCTTGGGAAGCATGTTCATGAATTCGTTGGCGATAAGCATTGACGAGATCATCTTTTTCTTTGCATATCCCGGGTGAACGCTTTTGCCCTGAATGGTGATTTTGGCACCGGCAGCGTTGAAGTTTTCAAATTCCAATTCGCCAATCTGGCTACCGTCCATGGTATAGGCCCACTGAGCGCCGAATTTTTTTACATCAAAATGGTCGGCGCCGCGCCCGATTTCCTCATCAGGGGTGAAACATACCCGGATCTTCCCGTGCTTGATTTCAGGGTTTTTGATCAGGTGTTCCATCGCGGTCACGATCTCGGTGATCCCGGCCTTGTCATCGGCACCCAGAAGCGTGGTTCCGTCGGTGGTGATCAGCGTCTGGCCCTTGTACTGCAAAAGGTCGCTGAAATAATCGGGAGAGAGCACAATGTTTTTTTCCTTGTTGAGCACGATATCCTTGCCGTCATAATTTTTCACGATCTGGGGATTGACATTCGCGCCGGTAAAATCGGGCGATGTATCGTAATGCGATACAAAACCGATGGTGGGAACTTCTTGTTCAACATTGGAGGCCACCGTGGCCATGACATAGCCGTTTTTGTCGCGGGTCACGTCGGTCATCCCGATTTCCCTGAGTTCCTCTTCAAGCATCTGCGCCAGGATAAGTTGCTTTTTGGTACTGGGAACGGTTTTGGAAGCGGCGTCCGATTCGGTGTCTATTTTAACATACCGGGTAAAGCGGTCAATAAGATGTTGCATGATTTTGGTCTAGTTTGCACAAATGTACAAATTGCCGCAAGTGGCTAAACCAGAAAGGTGCTGAAAATTTCGGCGAGTTGCCCGCGAAGTTTTTTGTGATCGCCTGATTTTTCCAGAAAGATGCTGGCCCCGAGTTCCTTTACTCGCTTTTTGTCACGGGGGTTGGTGGATGTTGATATTACCACGACGGGTACATCTTTGGCAGCGCTTTCTCGGATTCGGCTCAGGCATTCGTAACCATTCATCCGCGGCATGTTCAGGTCAAGGAATATCAGGGACGGGAGTTCAAACGTGTCCAGATGCCTGAGCGCCTCAACCCCGTCATGAGCAATCTGGCACTGCAATCCGCTTGCCACCAGGCCCAGCGCGTCCATGAAGAAGAACTGATCGTCAGCATCATCTTCAATAAGCAGAATCCTGTGCGAAGGCGTAGGGGCCATCTGTTAAGATTTTCCCAAATTTAGTAAAATAATCGCCGGTGCCGCATTTTCAAAATTAAATCTGTATTAAATAATTAATCGTTTTAAATTTGTGCAACCCTCTTTGCCATGTATAAAATCCTGATACGGCCAATTCTGTTTTTGTTCGATCCTGAAAAAGTTCATCATTTTACGTTTTCGGCAATCCGCCTGCTCATGGGAAGCGAGGCTGCGCGGCGCCTGGTTCGCCGGTCTTACCAGGTGGTGCATCCCAAGCTGGAGCGCGAGGTCTTCGGCATTAAATTCCCCAACCCGGTGGGGCTCGCGGCCGGTTTTGACAAAGATGCTAAATTGTACGGTGAACTTTCGGCGTTTGGTTTCGGGTTTATTGAAATTGGCACCCTGACTCCGCTCGCGCAATCGGGAAACCCCAAAAAAAGATTGTTTCGGCTCAGGCGTGATTCGGCGCTGATCAACCGGATGGGTTTTAACAATGGCGGGGCGATGGCTGCCGCCGAAAGGCTCAGGTCCAACAAAAATGTGATCATCGGCGGGAATATCGGTAAAAACAAGGATACGCCAAATGAGCAGGCCGCATCTGATTATTTGAAGTGTTTTGAAACTCTCTACCCTTGCGTTGATTATTTCGTGGTCAACGTTTCATCGCCAAACACGCCCAATTTGCGGGACCTGCAGGAAAAGGAGCCGCTCACCGGGCTACTGTTGGAACTTCAGCGGCTGAATGCTTCCAAACCCACCCACAAACCTATATTACTCAAAATCGCGCCTGACCTCACTGACGGCCAGCTCACCGATATCATCCACATTGTTCAGGAAACCAAGATCGCCGGAGTCATTGCCACCAACACGACGCTCTCGCGTGAAGGGCTGCAGGACGGCAACCAAAAGGAAGCGGGCGGCATGAGCGGCAAACCCTTGCGTAACCGAAGCACCGAGGTCATACGGTTCCTGTATGAACAAAGTGGCGGCGCATTCCCGATAATCGGCGTGGGCGGGATTCACTCGGCTGATGACGCGGTCGAGAAACTTGAGGCCGGTGCCAGCCTGGTGCAACTCTATACCGGTTTTATATATGAAGGCCCGGCTCTGGTCAAACAAATCAACAAGAGGATTTTGCAGCGGATGCGGTAGGATTGCCCAAATTGAGGCGGAATCGTATCTTTGGCCTAATGGGCCAGATCAAAATCATCGAATGTCCGCGCGACGCCATGCAGGGCATCCGCACCTTTATTCCCACCGGGAAAAAAATTGAGTACATACAGTCGCTTTTGCGCGTGGGATTTGATACCATTGACGTGGGATCGTTTGTTTCGCCGAAGGCCATCCCGCAAATGCAGGATACCGCGCAGGTGCTGGCAGGGCTCGATCTTTCGCAAACCCGGAGCAAATTGCTGGCCATCGTGGCCAATACGCAGGGTGCAGTCGCCGCAGCACAACAGCCCACAATTGATTACCTGGGGTTCCCATTTTCCATTTCCGAAAATTTCCAGATGCGCAACACGCACAAGACCATTGCCGAATCTTTGGTCACCTTGCAGGAAATTCTCGAGATCGCGCACGCTTCATCCAAACAATGCGTGGCATACCTCTCGATGGGCTTTGGAAATCCTTACGGCGATCCGTGGAACGTGGAAATCGTGGGCGAATGGACACAAAAGCTGGCCGCGATGGGCGTCAGGATCCTGTCACTATCGGATACGGTGGGGTCCTCCACGCCCGAAGTGATCGATTACCTGTTCAAAAACCTGATCCCGGCTTATCCCGAGGTTGAATTCGGGGCGCATTTGCACACCACTCCCGACAAGTGGTTTGAAAAAGTTGACGCGGCCTACAATGCAGGATGTGTCAGGTTTGACGGGGCCATCCAGGGGTTTGGCGGTTGCCCGATGGCCAAGGACGACCTCACCGGGAACATGCCCACTGAAAAGTTGCTTTCTTATTTTACGGCAAAAAAACTGGATACCGGCACCCGGCCGATGAGTTTTGAGAGCGCATACAACGAGGCGCTCAAAATTTTTACCAACTATCATTGAAACGGCAAACAGACGCCGGCTCAAATGCATCCTGAGGCTCGGCTGAGGTTAAAAATTACGTATATTTGCATGCAATTTAACTACAGCTAAATTGCCATGAACGCACACCACAACAAGATCGTCGGCGAAGGCCTGACTTACGACGATGTCCTCCTGGTTCCCAACTATTCTGAAGTACTTCCGCGCGAAGTTTCCATCGCCAGTAAATTTTCCCGAAACATCACTTTGAACGTCCCGATCATTTCGGCGGCAATGGACACGGTGACCGAAAGTTCGATGGCGATCGCGATGGCCCGCGAGGGCGGAATCGGTGTGCTGCACAAAAATATGACCGTGGAGATGCAAGCCGCCAAGGTTCGCAAGGTCAAGCGCGCCGAATCCGGAATGATCATCGATCCGGTTACCTTGCCCATGACCGCCACGGTTGCCGATGCCAAGCAGGCCATGAAGGAATACGGTATCGGCGGGATCCCGATTGTCGGGGCCCAGGGTGAATTGCTGGGTATTGTGACCAATCGCGACCTGCGGTTTGAGCGTGAGAATTCGCGTCCGATTTCCCAGGTGATGACCACTGAAAACCTGGTGACCGCAGCCGAGGGGACTTCACTGCAGGAGGCCGAGATAATTCTGCAGGGCCATAAGATTGAAAAACTGCCTGTAGTGAACTCCCAAAACAAACTTGTGGGCCTGATCACCTTTCGCGATATTACCAAACTCACACAAAAGCCCATTGCCAACAAGGATTCATACGGCAGGCTTCGGGTTGCCGCTGCCATCGGGGTTACCACTGATGCCGTGGAGCGCGCTTCGGCTCTCGTATCTGCCGGGGTTGACGCCATCATCATCGATACCGCGCATGGCCATACCAAAGGCGTTGTTGAAACCCTCCGGCAAGTCAAGGGAAAATTCCCGCAAATTGACGTTGTAGTGGGCAATATTGCCACGGCCGAGGCTGCAAAGTACCTGGTTGAAAACGGTGCGGACGGTGTGAAGGTAGGGATTGGGCCGGGTTCGATTTGTACTACAAGGGTGGTTGCCGGCGTGGGATTTCCGCAGTTCTCAGCGGTCCTTGAGGTGGCGGCTGCCATCAAGGATTCGGGGGTTCCGGTAATTGCCGATGGCGGCATCCGTTATACAGGTGATATTCCAAAAGCAATTGCCGCGGGCGCGGATTGTGTGATGCTGGGATCTTTGCTTGCGGGAACGATGGAATCCCCAGGCGAAACCATCATTTTTGAAGGCCGGAAATTCAAGTCCTACCGCGGAATGGGTTCGGTCGAGGCGATGAAAGAAGGTTCCAAAGACCGCTATTTCCAGGATGTGGAGGACGATGTCAAAAAACTGGTTCCCGAGGGGATTGTCGGGCGCGTTCCCTACAAAGGCGAACTCAATGAAAGCATGCAGCAATTTATCGGCGGGCTCAGGGCCGGTATGGGTTATTGCGGTGCCAGGGATATCCCGACGCTGCAGAAGACAGGTAAATTTGTCCGGATTACCTCAAGCGGAATCACCGAGAGCCATCCGCACAACGTCACCATCACCAAGGAAGCGCCAAATTATTCGCGCTAATGAGGCGGATCTTTGCGTTTCGGCCAAAATACGCGCTTGCGGCCGGGATCCTTTTTATCGTCGAAGTCCTGATCGCGATGTTCGTGCGCGATAACTTTGTCCGGCCTTACCTTGGCGATGTCATCGTTATCCTGCTTATTTACAGCTTTGCTAGGGCTTTTTTCAATATCGGGGTGATGCCCGCGCTGTTTTTGACGATTTCCTTCGCGTTGACCATCGAAGTCCTGCAGTTGTTCAACCTGGTCGATCGGCTGGGGTTGCGGCATTCCAAATTGGCCACGGCCGTTTTGGGAAGTTCTTTCTCGTGGGCCGATATTGTGTGTTATTATATTGGAGGCGTACTGGTGCTGATCTGCGAACGCAACCGCCCAAAAACCTAAAACTTTACGTCGCGAAATTTATCGGCTACCAAGTTTAGCCTGATCCCATGTTCCAACCAGGCCTTCATCCCGTCCAGCACGGTCGTGAATCCTCCCGTTGAATCTTTGATCGCGGCCAGGAGCGCATCTCCGGTTTCGGCATAACCCGATTCGCGTGCCAGGACGTAAGTTCCCTCATCGGTTGTCTTTAAGATGAAATCGACGCGCCGCGCGGGCTGGTCCCATTCAAAACTGATTTTTTCGTCGGTGACCAAATTAATCACTTTTATCTGTGCCGATGCTCCGTACATTTCCCAATCCCATTGAACGGTGGCTCCCGCAGTGAGCGGCCCCGAACTTTTGGTGAACCAGAAATTGGTGGTAATTGCAGGATCAACAAGAGCCTGAAATACTTCGGTTGCCGGCCTTCGGATGAGCATGGTGCACGAAACTTCCATCATCAGTCATTAAAAAAGTTCTTCAATTTCTTTTTGCTTCCCACTACCCACAAAATGTCATAAGGTTGCAGGACGATATCAGACTCGGGATTGAGCAGCCTTTTGCGGTTGCGCTCAATGCCAACTACGAGCCCGCTGGTCTTTTCCCTGATTTGCGAATCGCGAATGGTCTTGCCAATAAATTCCTCGTTCCTAAGCTCGACCTGTTTCAGGACAATATCGGTTTCCATTGCGGCTTCAGGTTGTGCCGATTCGTTTTGGTCCAGATACTTGCCAAATTCCCTGATTTGGGAGTCAGTACCAATCACGCAAATTTCGTCGCCAGGAAAAAGCCGCTCATTTCGGGAGGGGATGTTGATTGAAATATCGCCCCTTTTAATAAAGGCGACGTTGATCCCCAGTTGTTCGCGCAACCGCAATTCTTCCAGTGTCTTGCCCGCAATATTGGATTCGGCGGCGATGTCAAACGTGGTCATGTGCCCGTCCCATGGAGTCAGGTCACGACGGCTGCGGTTGGATTTGACCATTTCGCGCGCGTTAAGGTTTGTAATAAAGTGGTTTTCGATCTTTTGATATTGCCGATTGAGCGTTTTGGGGAAAATGAAGTATACCACGGTTCCCACGGCAAGAGCCACAAAGGCGACCGTGGGAGAGAAGAAAATATTGATAAGGAAACCGAGGTAAAACACCGTGAGCAACACCCTGAGGATGATGATCATGACAATCGGTCCGCGGTACTTGCGCTCGGTCATCAGGACTTCGGTCTGTTTTACGGCAACCCTTCGCAGCGACAATGCCCAGAGGAACGGCGAAACGATAAACAGGGTAATAACAGTGGCAATGGCGTTCCCAAATGTGGAGTACGCAACCAGCGGCAGGATGTATTGCGACGAGAGCAAAATGATGGCCACGATAATCACCGAGTGTATAAAAACCTGCAAAAGGTTTGCCCGCAACGCAATTTGCCAATTGCTGGCCGACCGGATGGAATCAGTATTTGACGAATATTTTTGCAGGGCAAGCACCCATTTTCGGGGAAGCGATGCCTCGAGTTTGGCCGAAATAAAATCAGATTTCCTAATCAGGAACGGTGTGGTGAAGGTGGTGATAGCCGATACCGCAACCACGATCGGGTAAAGGAACTTGCTGGTGACACCAAGGCTCATACCCAAGGTGGCGATGATAAACGAAAATTCTCCGATTTGCGCCAAACTCATCCCCGCCTGGACCGATTGGCGCAGCGGCTGGCCTGAAATCAAGGCGCCAACAGCTGAGCTGGTCGATTTTCCAATGATGGTGAGTAAAGTGATGATGGCCACCGGACCGGCGTATTCCACAAGCGTATCCAGATCAATCAACATGCCCACCGAAACAAAGAAAATCGCGCCGAAAAGATGTTTAACAGGCGTGATCAGGTGCTCGATTTTTTCGGCCTGCGTGGTTTCGGCGATAATCGAACCCATGATAAAGGCGCCCAGGGCCGGCGAAAAACCTGTCCGCGTGGCCAGGATCACCATCATCAAACAGAGCGCGATGGAGATTATCAGTGAAATTTCGTCAGTGAGAAGGCGTTTGGCCTTTCGCAATAAAGTCGGGACAAAAAAGATTCCGCCCAAAAACCAAAGCGTCAGGAAAAACGCAAGCTTGAGTACCGATAACAAGAGTTCCATACCGGAGAATTGCTGGCTCACGGCAATGGTAGAGAGCAATACCATCAGCAAAATGGCGACGATGTCCTCAACGATCAGCGCGCCAAATACGATCCCGGCGAATTTCTGGCCCTTGACTGCAAGCTCATCAAAAGCCCGGATAATGATGGTGGTCGAACTCATTGACAGGATCGCGCCAAGGAACATGCTGTCCATATTGCTCCATCCCAGCATCCGTCCTGCGGCGTATCCCGCAAGCATCATCGAAACAATCTGTACCGATGCGGTGATCGAGGCCGAACCTCCAACCTTGACCAATTTCTTGAAACTGAATTCCAGCCCCAGGCTGAAAAGCAGGAAAATCACACCGATTTCGGCCCAGACTTCAACGCTGTGGGTATCGGTAACCGAGGGAAACCAGTCAAAATTGCTCCCGGCCAAAAAGCCCGCGATAAGGTAACCCAATACCAGCGGTTGCTTGAGCCTTTTAAAGAGCAAAACAGCTACCCCGGCCGTCATCAGAATCAATCCAAGATCACTGATGATCGGGTATAGATGATGTGAGGCCTGGGCTGTTTCGTTCATTTATATTCCTAGATAGTTGTCAGGGCTTATGGCCAAAAGCTCGTTTTTTATTGCTTGGTTCACCTCCAGCGTACCGATAAACTCGGCAATCGTGGAGCGTGTCATGGCTGAATGGGTGCGGGTAAGGCCTTTGAGCGCCTCATAGGGATTTGGGTAGCCTTCCCTGCGCAGGATGGTCTGGATGGCTTCGGCAACCACGGCCCAGTTCTGCTCGAGGTCTTGTTCCAGGCGAGCGTGGTTCAATACCAGTTTGTCAAGTCCCTTCAGTGTTGCTTCAAACCCAATCAGGGTGTGGCCAATAGGGACGCCGATGTTGCGCAAAACGGTACTGTCGGTCAGGTCGCGCTGTAGCCTGGAAATGGGCAGTTTGGCCGAAAGATGTTCAAAAATGGCATTGGCAATGCCCAGGTTGCCTTCGGAATTTTCAAAGTCGATGGGGTTCACCTTGTGCGGCATGGCAGATGACCCTACCTCGCCTTCCTTGATTTTTTGCTTGAAGTAATCCATCGAAACATACGTCCAGATATCCCGATCCAGGTCAATGACGATGGAATTGATTCGTTTGAGCGCATCAAAATACGCCGCAAAATGATCGTAATGCTCAATCTGCGTGGTGGGAAACGAGTAGTGCAGCCCCAATACCTGTTCGACGAAATCAGTCCCGAACTTTCGCCAGTCCATTTGCGGATATGCCACGTGATGCGCGTTGAAGTTTCCGGTGGCCCCGCCGAATTTTGCCGCGAACGGAACATTGAACAGCAATCGCATCTGCTCTTCCAGACGTTCCACAAAAACCCCAATTTCCTTTCCGAGACGGGTAGGTGAGGCAGGTTGACCGTGGGTGCGTGCCAACATCGGCACGTCCTTCCACTGTTCGGACAACGCCTTGAGTTTGGCAATCAGCGCAATGAGTTTCGGGAGATAGGCATCTTCAAAGGCTTCCCTGGCCGACAACGGGATCGCGGTGTTGTTGATATCCTGTGAGGTCAGGCCAAAATGGATGAATTCGCGATAAGGTGATAACCCGAGTTTTTCAAAAGCGTCCTTGATAAAATATTCCACCGCCTTGACATCGTGGTTGGTGGTTTTCTCGATATCCTTGATTGAAAGCGCCGACGACTCGGAAAACTCTGTATAAAGCTTCCTCAATTCCTCAAAAGTGGAGGTGGGAACGTCCTTGAGTTGAGGCAACCCGAACCGGCACAACGCGATAAAATATTCGACCTCTATCCGGATCCTGTACCTGATAAGCGCCTGCTCTGAAAAATAGTTTGAAAGTATGTGGGTTTTGCTGCGGTACCGCCCGTCAACAGGCGACACGGCAGTGAGTTGGTTGAGGTCTTGCATCTGATTTCGCGTTATCCGCAAATATAATGTTTCAGGGCCAAAAATGAAACTGGAAAGTATGCAAAACACACGTGTTTACTGTAGCATCCGCAATATTGCCGCTCGCATCGCCTCCAGTCCTGTTGAGGCCGGTTCGGCAATGACGGTCAATCTTTTTCCGGGCAGGTAAAGTGTTGCCGGTTTGGGATCGACATAAAATATCGGCGCGTGGCCGGGAGCAAAATCAATAAGGCCCGCTGCTGGATAGACCTGCATTGAGGTTCCTGCCACAGCGAAAATATCGGCTTGCATGGCCAGTTCAATCGCCGGTTCCATTTGCGGAACTGCCTCGCCAAACCAAACGATGTGTGGCCTTAACGGAAAGCCGTTGGCATCCCGGTCGTTTTCAGTAAGGTCGCCTTCCCAATGCCGGACATCGTTGTCGTCCTGAGTGCTGCGAACCTTGAACAATTCGCCGTGGAGGTGAATAACATTGCGGCTGCCCGCGCGCTCGTGGAGGTTGTCGACGTTTTGGGTGATGATGTGCACCTGGAGATGCTCCTGAAGCTCAGCCAGGATCTCGTGCCCCCGGTTGGGCTGTACCTGATGGAGCTGGCGGCGCCTCTTATTGTAAAAATCCTGGACCAACGCAGGGTTTTTGGCCCAGCCCTGCGGCGAGGCGACTTCCATGACATCATGGCCTTCCCACAACCCGTTTGAGTCGCGGAAGGTAGATATTCCGCTCTCGGCCGAGATGCCGGCACCGGTAAGAACTACAAGTTTTTTCATTTGCTGAATTTAGGAAAATTGCGGGAAAAGCGCAGTGGTAAAGTTTGGGGGTGGGGTACCTTGGGTGGGCGGGCGGGGGTAAATGCCTATTTTTGCAAAAAAAATCATGCAGGATTCCGACCTTCTCGACTACCTTGAAAGTTTTCTTACCGACGACAGGAAAGCCCGTTTTCTGGATGTGCTGTCCCGCCGGACAAACTTTCTTACGGTTGCTGTTGAAGACGTCTTTCAGCTTCACAACACTAGCGCGGTGATGCGTTCCTGCGAAGTCTTTGGTGTACAGCGTGTGCACGTGGTCGAACACAGGCTGGGACGTACCATTGATAAGGAAATTGCGATGGGCGCTCAAAAGTGGGTCGATATTATCAGGTATGGAACCGTCACCCAATGTATCGATTCGTTAAAAGATCAGGGGTACCGCATCATTGCCACAACGCCGCATAACAATGATTGCCTGCTTTCGGATTTTGACCTTTCGACTCCGGCAGCCCTTTTTTTTGGAACCGAAAACAACGGATTATCCCAGGAAGTGATGGATCGCGCCGATGGGTTTTTGAAAATTCCGATGGCGGGTTTTACCGAGAGCCTCAACATTTCGGTTTCGGCGGCCATCATATTGCAGGACCTGACCACACGGTTGCGAAACAGCGACGTAAACTGGAAATTGACCCAGCAGGAAGTTCTCAAAAAGCGGTTGGAGTGGGCCCGCCATTCAATCAAGGACATCGCGCGAATTGAAAAACGCTGGCGCGAAGAGAATATTTCCTGATTACTTTTTCTTCAGGATCTTGTATTCCTCGTAACATTCACTAATGGCATCCATGATCTGGAGGTCATTTGCGGCCTGTACAAAGGAGTCGGAATAGTTGCATCGTTGCAGGATCTCGGCAATTTCATTTTTGTCGATACCCAACAAGAGCGATATCGTTTCCCTGTCATATTTGGATTCCAGCAGGTTCCTGACGGTGTCATCCTTTCTGAGTTGCCGGAGTTTTTTGAGTTCCCTGGGGCGTTTTCCAAAAAAGTTATAGAGCATGTCGGCAGGATTGAAGATCGAACCCAGCACCCGTCCAAAAGCCCCCGGCGAATACTCGCCCGCTTCATAGCCCTGGGACAGGCCCGATATGCTGTACCGGTAATTTTCGCGCAAGGGGATGAGTTTGGAATCAATCTCGAGATATCCGGTGAGCTTGTAGGGTTGCACCACAACTTCTTCAAGCGCAATGGCCTTTTCAGTAAGGTAAATTGTGGTTTCCCTGGTCTTTAACCAATCATTGGTAACGCGCACGCGAAGCGAGCGAAACCCAAGCAAGGTGAAGTGAAGAGTGTCATTGACGCCTACCTCGATTTCAAAAAAACCATCTTCATTGGAGACGGTTCCCTTAACGCGGTTCAGGTTGATGATATTGACGTGAGGTACGGCCAACATCGTATTGTCATTCACCACCACGCCCGAAACCTTTTGTGAAGTTGGATTTTCCTGTGCGCGGCACACAATGCCTGCCAGGCAAAAAAATAAGACTGCAAAAAATCTCATGGCCTTGTTTGACACGCTAAAAGTAGTCAAACAGAGAGTGAAATCTTGCAGCCTCATTGTAATTATTAGAAAATTAACAGTTAACCCCTGCGAGGTCTTTTTGACCGTGGCGTATCGCCAAAGTTCTCTGACCGGCGGGGAGCCCTTTCGGTAGTTCCCTGGGTACGGCGGGGCGATCCTTCGCGCTTGGCGGGTGCAAACCCTTCCCGGCGGGGCGAGTCAAATGATTCGCTTCGGTCGCGCTTGAAGCTTTTTTCCCGGAATGGCTTGTCAAACTTGCCTGTGCGCTTAAAATCTCCGCCACGACCGTTGTGATCGCGCCTGGTACCAGCGTCGTTTTTGGAAATTTCGGCATTGACACGACGCCCTTCAAGGAGCATATTGTTCAGAATTTCCATCACCTTATCGCTGTACTTGGCATCGGTGCTGAAAAAAGAAAAACCCTCCTTGACATCCACTTTGAAAAGATCATCGCGGCCCAGTTTAAGGCGGTCGCGAAGGAAATCTTTCAGGGACATCCAGTCAAAATTATCGCGGGACCCGATGTTCACAAAATATCGCACCTGGTCTTCAGACTGCTCCGGACGACTGCCCGCGGTTTGCGCCGAAAGGTCGCGCGTTTTTTTGTAATAGTTCAGGAACCGGTTAAATTCAACCGAAACCATCTTCTTGATGAGTTCTTCCTTGGACAGGCCTTCCAAAACGGTGTTGATGGCCGGCAGATAGTTGTCAATTTCGTGGTCTACCTCGGTATCCTTGATCTTGTTGGCAAGGTGAAGCAGCTGGATTTCGCAGATCTCGATACCCGATGGAATCGTCTTCTCTTCAAACTTTTGCTTGATGATGCGCTCGATAGCCGAGATCTTCCTGAGCTCGCTCTTGGTGATGATCACGATTGGAGTTCCCAGTTTCCCTGCACGGCCCGTACGGCCTGAACGGTGGTTGTAAGTCTCGATCTCATCGGGAAGCTGGTAATTGATCACGTGGGTGATGTTGTCCACGTCGATTCCCCTGGCAGCCACGTCAGTGGCCACGAGCATCTGGATCTGGCGTCCGCGGAAGGATTTCATCACCCCGTCGCGCTGTGCCTGAGAAAGGTCACCGTGCAAGGCTGCGGCATTGTAGCCGTCTTCGATGAGTTTTTCGGCAACCTGTTGCGTGTCGCGCTTGGTGCGGCAAAATACCACCGAGAAAATATCGGGATTGGTATCGGCCAGCCTTTTGAGCGCCTCGTAACGGTCGCGTGCGTTGACCATGTAAAATTCATGCGAGACCGTTGCCGATCCCGAATTCCTTGTCCCGACGGTAATTTCCTGCGGGCTGTGCATGAATTCCTTGGCGATGCGAGCCACCTCGGCAGGCATCGTCGCCGAAAACAGCCAGGTGTTTTTCTCCTGCGGGGTTTCGGAAAGAATTGCCACCATGTCTTCATAAAAGCCCATGTTGAGCATCTCGTCGGCCTCGTCCAACACGCAGTAATCAATCTGCGAAATGTTGACGAGTTTTCGGTTGATCATGTCCTGCATACGACCCGGCGTAGCGACGATGATTTGGGCGCCGCGCTTTACTTCGCGGGCTTGTTCGGTAATGCTTGCCCCTCCGTAAACGGCCACGGTGTGAATTCCGGGCACGTACTTGGAGTACAATTTAATCTCATTGGTGATCTGGAGGCAAAGCTCCCGGGTAGGCGCAAGCACCAATGCCTGCGTATTGCGGTTCTCTGCGTCAATCTTCTGGATCAGCGGAAACCCAAAAGCGGCGGTCTTGCCGGTTCCGGTTTGCGCAAGGGCAACAATATCGGTATCCTGTTCCAATAAAACGGGAATCGCTTTTTCCTGTACTTCCGACGGGTTCTCGAATCCGAGATCCCTGACAGCCAGCAGCAGCGACTCGTTCAGGCCCAATTGTTCAAATTTATTCATAAAGTGTTTTAAAATTCGCGCAAAAGTACTGCGAATAAACCGAATTGCCTAATCGTTTTAGTTTTATTTTAAATTGAAAATCAGGCAGTTACTTTTCCAGGAACGCGAGCAACTTCCTAAAAGCGACGCCGCGATGGCCTATGCGGTTTTTTTCCTGTGCCGAAAGTTGCGCGAATGTGCTGTCATAGCCGTGAGGGCGAAAGACCGGATCATAACCAAAGCCGCCGTTTCCGTGTCGTTCGGTGGTAATCTCACCCGTACAAATTCCTTCAAAAAGGAATTGGTTCCCACAGAGATTCAACGCGATTACGGTTTTAAAATGGGCGCGGCGGTCATCGCATCCTTCAAGATTGCGCAAAAGCATGTCAATGTTGTCGGACGGACTTTTTTGTTCACCCGCGTACCTGGCCGACAGCACGCCCGGCTTCCCGCCAAGCGCGGCGACTTCCAGCCCGGTGTCGTCGGCAAAGCAGTCATAACCATATTTCCGGGTCACGTAATCGGCTTTGAGAATGGCATTGCCCTCCATGGTGCCGGCAGTTTCAGGAATTTCTTCATGGCAACCGATGTCGGGAAGGCCCAAGAGTCGGATATGTGGTGGAAGCATTTGCTGGATCTCGGCAATCTTTCCGGAATTGGCCGATGCGAAAACAAGTTTCATAGTTCAGTGGATTGAAAGATGCTCTGGTGGCGGCCCCTTTCCTTTAATAGTTTGAAATGCGATATGATGGCCTCATGAAACGGGTAAGACCGGTAGGAAAATCCATAATCGTCGGCGTATTTGCGGATCAGCGCGGTAATTTCAGGATAGTAGGTGTGGGCTACGCCCGGAAACAGATGATGTGCCACATGATGGGTGAACCCGCCAAAAAGAAAATTGGCCAAAGGACTGCCCGTACTAAAATCCTTGGTGACCAAAAGTTGATGGCCGGCCCAGGTGTTGTCCATTTTTCCGTCCGGGGCAACAGATGGGAACTGCGCGTGCTCATCCACATGGGTCGATATCAGGGCAACCACTCCAAATACGCTCGCTGCCACGTGCATGGAAAGCCATCCCAAAATAATAATGTGCCAGGGTTGTTGCAGCACCAGTAGCGGGATCCCCACCAGGAACAAAAGATTTATGATTTTGGCCATGAACAGTTTGACAAACTCAATTTTTGGGATTTTGCCCATTCTTTTGACATAATTGTCATCATTGGAGAAGAAATCCCTGAAATCCCTAATGTAAAGCCAATTTAGAGAATAGAATGGATAAATCATCCACATATAAATATGCTGGTACCGATGCAGTTCAAACATTGGGCTGTCAGGAAAAATGCGCACCAGTTTACTTTGCTTGATGTCAATGTCCCAGTTGGGTACATTGGGAAATGGATGGTGCAGCTGCAGGTGGCGGCGTTGCCAGAGCCATGAGTTGCTGCCAAAGAGTTCCAGGATCAATGTAAATCGACGGTTTAGCCATCTTTGCCTGAACAGGGAGGCGTGAACCGCATCATGGTATGAATTGATGAAGAGCACCATCATAAATATTCCCGTTAGTATATAAAACGCGAACAGCATCGGTGTCGCGTTCCCAAAGACAAGGATGCCGGAATAGGCGGCAAAGTAAGCCAGGAGTAGAAAGACACATTTGACAATGTTTCGGTTTTGCGGACGCGGGTCCCGGAGCACTTTGTCCTGTACTTCGGCCCGAAGCCGATGGAAGAAATCTTCCTGGTCGGGTTTTTTGAAAACTGGCCTGTTGATTTCTGCCATGGGAGTGGAATTGTTCTAAAAATAACTGCCGGGGTTCATCGCTAATTTATTAAAATTATTCGAAAAATTTGGCTCAATCGCACGCGGGAAGGCAATTAGCTTTGCGTTTTTACTAAATTTGAGTAATCATTAACCCATCATCATGAAAAGATTTTTACTTATTTTCTCAATGTTGTTTACGGCCGGGTCATTTGCGCAAAACCCTGTGATAGAGGGCGATGAGATCCTGTGCCAAAACGGAAGCGGAACGGCGTCAGTGGTTAACGGCGTCAATTATGATTCCTACGCTTGGTACTACAAATACTGGTTTTCAAGTGATGATTTCCAGCTCATCCAGGGCGTGACCGGCCCCTCGTTCACCTATGACTGGATGACTTATGACCAGGCGCTGATCAAGGTGGTCGGGACCTTGGGCGGTGTAGATTATGAATCCAATGTCCTGCAAATTGATTCCTGGGCTTTTCTTCCCATCTCATTTGGTTACGGCGAATTTGAAAATGTTTCGCAGAACCCCAACAACGGTAATACCCTTTTGTGTGAGGGCACAGCCTTTACCATTGAGGTTTTCAATCCGTACAACACAAACATCCGGTGGTACCGCAACGGAGAACTCATCCCCGGAGAAAACGAGATGACCCTTGAGGTTACTGAGCCGGGCGAATACTATGTGAGTGCCGCCCCACAGGAATGCCCGGAATTGGAATCGTCAACCGCGGGAACGCCCATTATTGTCGAAATCAATGAGGAATGCAACCTTAGCGTGGGTACACCTTCCGGGGAAGTTCTGGCAGTCTGGCCCAATCCCGCACGCGACAGACTTCATTTTTCAGGTATTGAGGCCGGTAAAATATCGATATATTCACTTTCGGGGCAATTGATCTTAGAGCAGGTTATGGACGTTTCGGTGGATGTTTCGGGACTTGCCTCAGGGCTTTATCTTGCGAAGATTACCAGCGCATCGGGAACAAAGCGTGTGAAATTTGCCAGGCAATAGGGCGATTTCCCTTCTAATGATGTTTTTGACCGAACCTTGTGTTGGAATGTTGTAAAACACGTGCGTCTCACAAACCTTATCTTTGACAAAAACCATTTGATTATGAAAGCAATAGCATGGATTGCGGCAGGCCTGTTGGTCATGTCGACAGGATGTAAAAGGATGGACTCAGACGATGTCCGCGACGACGAAACACAGGAAACCGGCTTGCCCGATACTCGTTCCGATGTCAGTGAAATCCAGGGCGACACGATGTCGGTTGAGATGGCAACCGGGATGGACACCACGCAGGTTAGTGGCGCCGAGGTGGGGGCGGCCGCCGAAAATTAAATTTCCTCTAGCCATTTGCCTTAAAGAAAAAATTGACAATCCGCATCAAAACCTTATTTTTGCGCACTGAAAGGCGCATTGAGGCGTCACTGTCAATCATGGTAAAAGATCTCTTTGAAAGGATTCAAAGCAATAAAGGCCCGCTGGGCAAATGGGCCTCACAGGCCGAAGGATATTACGTTTTTCCAAAACTTGAAGGCGAACTTGGGCCGCGGATGCAGTTCCACGGCAAGGAAATCCTAAACTGGAGCATTAACGATTACCTTGGGCTGGCCAACCACCCTGAGGTACGCCGTGCCGATGCCGAGGCCGCGCTGCAATACGGTGCCGCTTATCCGATGGGCGCTCGAATGATGAGCGGCCAAACTGACTTTCATGAACAACTTGAGCGCGAACTGGCCGAGTTTGTCATGAAGGAATCGGCTTATTTGCTCAATTTTGGGTATCAGGGCATGGTGT
>JAEZGB010000166.1 GCA_023437485.1 Bacteroidota bacterium | reverse complement strand
CTGGGTTCCATCCTGAAAAATACATCGATACCCATGATGGCCAACGCTGGCATGCATAGTTCCAGAATCACCTGAATGGAAGAAACCGCCCGGAAAGAACTGTAAAGCGGCACGTAATCAATGAAGAAATCAGTTACCAACCCCATATTTTTTCCCCAGGAAAGCACCAGCGAAAGCAACGCGCCGGCCAACAACGCAAAACGGATGCGCCTGGTGCCGAAGAACAGCCCTAACATGGCCAAAAAGAAAACAACCGCTCCAATGTAGGCGGGTGCCGCCACGATGGGTTGGTCGCCCCAGTACAAGGGAAGTGCCGACGCGAATTCGCGAGCCTGATGTTCAGGGACTCCCATGCCAAGGATAAGTTCATAAACCTGGCTGTCCTTGCCCAGGTTCTCACTATTGGAGCCACCAAAAAGCCGTGGGGCTACCAGGTTAAAACTTTCGGCAATTCCATAACTGTATTCGGTGATGTACTCGCGAGAAAGCGCATCGTCATTGGAGCGCGGCGAACCGTCGGGCAGATAGGTCAAACCGGTTTTTCCGCGGGTTGAATGTTTGGCGTATTCGGCCGTTGCCAACAGATTGGTGGCATTTGCTCCCAGGGCCAAAAACGCGGCGAGGACAAAAATCCCCGTTGACCAGGCAAGGTGCCTGAATTCTTTCCGACGGATAATCTGAATCGAAAAATACACCGCAAAGACCAGCAACAGCAGTACCAGGTAATAGGTCATCTGGAAGTGGTTTGCCTGAATTTCAAGGGCCGCGGCCACCATCGTCAGCAGCCCGCCCATGACATAGCGCTTTTTGAAAACCAGGATCACGCCCGCCAACACCATTGGCATATAGGCAATAGCATGCGCCTTGGCATTGTGCCCGACGCCTAAAATGATGATCATATAGGTGGAAAGGCCAAAGGCAAGGGCGCCAAAGAAGGCTTTGAGCGGACCGGCCCGCAGCACCAGCATCAGGATGTAAAAGCCGGCGAAATACAGGAACAGGTAATCAGCAGGCCGGGGCAGGAACCGCAACGCCGAATCCAGCATCTTGATGTAGTTATGCGGATACTTTGCACCCAGTTGATAAGTGGGCATCCCTCCAAATGCCGAATTAGTCCAGTAAGGCTCCTCCCCCGTTTCGGCGCGGAAATCATTTTGTTCCTTGGCCATTCCGGTGTACTGAACAATATCGGACTGAAAAATCTCTTTGCCCTGCAGCACGGGATAAAAATAGAGCAGCGCAATAACAACAAATCCCGCGAGGCTAAGAAGGTGCGGGTAATACTTGGAAAGGTTTTTCATCGGGCCGGAAGGGTTTACCGGGTAAAAATACTAAAATTGAGCTAGGGCAGCTCTTCATATTCCACATATTCGCCAACCTGTTTGGAAGGCTTCCGGGGCTCAGAGGGTTTCTTCATGCCGTTGTGATCAAAATCATCGCGTTCAAAATGGCGGCGCATATTCTGCTCGGCCTTTTGCATCGCTTTTTTCATGATGATGGGCAAAAGGATGCGCATTGCGATCTTGAACAGGTAGTAAAAGAGGATGATATAAAAAATAATTTTGATCAAACCTGTAAATGAAGCCTCCTGCATAGATGGAAATTTTGCGCCAAATTTAAGCATTCAGGTACGGAAAAGGCCCTGATGCCATCATAAATTATTAATAAAACCTTACATTTGGATGGCCTAAAAACTACCGTATGAACAAATTTAAGTCGATAATCATGCTGGTGCCCATCTTTGCCATGGGCACGCTTAACGCCCAGTTTACCGATGTTATCAATTCCAACCGCCCGGGCGAATCGATGTCGGCATTTTCAGTAGGAAAAACAGTCATTCAGGCTGAGTTCGGACTTTACGGGGTGCAGGAAAACCACAATCTTACCGATTATGAACTCGAGGGCTTTGGCGGAGACCTGCAGGTTCGGTACGGCGCATTCTTTGAACAACTTGAGCTGATCGCAGAGCTTCAATACCAACGTGCCGAGATCAATTCGCCCGGAATGGACCGGGATCACAATGGTATCCGCCAGGCTTTGATCGGCGCCAAATACCTGATTTACGATCCAAATAAAAATTACGAGCACAAACCGAACCTCTACAGCTGGAAAAAAAATCATTCATTCCGGTGGCGTGACCTGATCCCGTCGGTGGGGGCATATGCGGGTGTCAACCTCAACCTTTTTGACAGTCCTTATTACCCGGCTCAGGAAGAAAAGATTTCGCCCAAATTTATGCTGCTAACCCAGCATCAATTCAACCGGTGGGTATTTGTGACCAATATTTATGCAGATAAAGTCATTACTGATTTTATGGCTTATGGTTACATCCTGACCCTTACCAGAGGGTTCAATCAGAGGCTTTCGGGGTTCATTGAACATCAAGGCATTAAAAGCGACTGGTACTCCGACGGCATATTCCGGGGCGGTGCGGCCTATCTGCTTTGGGAAAACATCCAGGTGGACGCTTCCATTGGTGCCAATGTGAAGAACACTCCAGGTTTGATTACCGGTGGAATTGGCCTATCCTGGCGGTTTGACGACAAATACGAAGAGGTCTATCTGCGCAAGCCAAAAGAAGACCCTGAAAAAAGCAAGGAGGACAAAAAGAAGGAGAAAGCCGAAAAACGCAAGCGCAAGGATGCCGTTCCCACTGAAGAACCAACCGAATGATAATTATCAAGGAAGTCAGGACAAAAAGGGAAATCAGGGAATTTGTCGAGTTCCCGTTTAGCCTTTACAAAGACAACTCATACTGGGTGCCGCCGCTAATCCAGGATGAATGCGAGCAATTTGACCGCGACCGCAACCCGGTGTTTCGCAGTGCCGATGCGCATTTGTACATGGCCTACCGCGATGGGAAACCCGTTGGCAGGATTGCGGCCATCATCAATTGGGACGAAGTGCGCGACCAGAAAAAAAAGAAAGTGCGGTTTGGCTGGTTTGATGTCGTGGACGATATTGAAGTTACCAAAGCCTTGCTGGAAAAAGTGTACGAATTTGGGCGCAATCACAAACTGGAGTATGTTGAAGGGCCCATTGGGTTTTCAAACCTGGACAAGGTGGGCGCCCTGACCGAAGGTTTTGACCAGCTCGGCACGATGATTACCTGGTACAACCACAAGTATTACGTCACCCATCTGGAGCAGCTTGGTTATGTACGCGAAAAGGAATTTATTGAGAGCATCTTCCCTTTTTCAAATGTGGATCCGGCAAACTTTGTCAAAGCATCGGCACTGATCAAAAGGCGGTACGGGCTTCGTGAGGTAAACTTTACCAAAACGTCGCAGCTGATGCCGCGCGTTGACGAGATGTTTGACCTTTTTAACGACACTTACAAAAAACTGTCGTCATTCGTGGCGATATCGGATATCCAGAAAGAATATTTCAAGAAAAAATACATCAATCTGATCAATCCCGAATACATCAAGTTTGTGGATGATGCCAACGGCAGGCTTGTGGCTTTCAGCATAGTGATGCCGTCTTTTTCTCAGGCAATCCAAAAGGCAGGCGGAAAACTGTTCCCTTTTGGCTGGTGGCATTTGCTCCGGGCCAAAAAACACAGCAAGGAGGTGCTGTTCTATCTTATCGGCATTGATCCTGAATACCAGAACAAGGGCGTTACGGCGATAATTTTTGAGGAATACTACAAAACCTTTAAGAAAAATGGCATCACCACCTGCATCCGTACCCCCGAACTGGAGGAAAACCACGCGATACACAACCTGTGGAAAAACTTCAATCCCACAATCCATAAGAAAAGAAGGACTTTCAGGATAGAATTGTCAGATGTCCCGCGACAAATGACCACCGAAGATATCGAGTAATTTTTGAAGTGGTTTCTCGAATGGTCTTATTCAGGATTGATGTCCGATATTGATTAATCGCAAGCGACCTTTTCCAAAACAATGCTGTTGTTAAATGAAAGCGCTTTCGGATTGGAATAAGTCACTTTTTCCGGGGTAATATCAATCTCTCCATCGCCCTGATAAAGTTTGTTGCCGCGGCGAAGAAAGACAGCCTCTCGCACCGAGGTCATCCCTTCTGATTCAAAAGTATAATCGGCATAGAGCGTGTCGCCAATAAAGGTCCCTGAAAACGTCCCGAAGTTCCCGTCTTTTTCAAACAGGTTGTACTGCATCTCGCCACTTGCGTTGTTGTCATTGCGTGTCAGGGTGATGGTCACCGTATCCTTGTTCACCGCATAGAGGAAACACTCGCGTTTTTCGCTCCCGGCGGTTTCGGCGGATTCCTTCTCCTCAGCTTTTTTATCGTTGATGTTTCCCTGGCAGGAAACCACAAGAACTGCAAGGAGTAAAGCGGGAATAGTAAATTTCATTGAACTCGATTTAGATTTGTTCATCGTTGGCGCTCGTCCTACCGCTGCTCGCTCACATCCACTGTCCGCTCTCCGGCCAGTTTCAAATAAGTTCCGTTGACGAGCTTTTCGCGTACGGCCTCAAAAGCATCCAATGTTTGGTTGATATCGTCCATCGTGTGCGAAGCTGTAGGAATCATCCTCAAAAGAATGATGCCTTTGGGAATCACGGGATAAACCACGATGGAAAGGAAAATGTGATAGTTTTCACGCAGGTCATTCACCAGCATCATCGCCTCGGGAATCGACCCGTTGAGATAAACCGGCGTGACGCAGGTATTGGTATCGCCGATATTAAAGCCCCGGTCCTTGAGCCCGTTTTGAAGCGCATTGACATTTTCCCAAAGCTTGTCCTTAAGTTCAGGCATGGTGCGCAGCATTTCCAGCCTTTTGAGCGATCCCACGGTTTGGATCATCGGCAGTGACTTGGCGAACATCTGCGAACGCAAATTGTATTTCAGGTAATCGATGATGTCCTTATCGGCCGCGACAAACGCCCCGATGTTGGCCATTGATTTGGCGAAAGTTGAAAAATAAACGTCTATATCATCCTGAACGCCCTGCTCTTCTCCTGCACCGGCCCCGGTTTTTCCGAGCGTTCCAAATCCGTGCGCGTCATCCACGAGCAATCGGAAGGTGTATTTCTTTTTTAGCTCGGCAATTTCGCGAAGTTTCCCCTGCTGGCCGCGCATTCCAAAAACACCTTCGGTGATAAAGAGAATACCGCCGCCGGTTTCCTGCGCCATCTTGGTAGCACGCTGGAGGTTCTTCTCCATGCTCTCGATATCGTTGTGCTTGTAAGTAAAGCGCTTGCCCATGTGCAGGCGGACACCGTCAATAATGCACGCGTGCGAATCAACATCGTAAACAATAATGTCGTTCTTGGTAACCAGCGCATCAATGATCGACACCATGC
>JAEZGB010000129.1 GCA_023437485.1 Bacteroidota bacterium | reverse complement strand
TATTATGGATTGATGAAATTGAAAAAGGGCTTTCAGGAGCTACAGGTTCAAATGATGGAGGAACATCTACAAGAATGGTTGGACAGTTTTTGTTTTGGCTTCAAGAGAGTATGGCAAAGGTTTTTGTTGTTTCAACCGCAAATGATGTTTCAAAACTACCACCTGAACTTTTACGTAGAGGACGATTTGATGAATTGTTTTTTGTTGACTTGCCAGGTGAAGTAGAGCGTAAAGACATTATAAACTTATATATAAAACGTAACTTACTAAACCAACCATCCACAGACACGTTGAGTAAACTCGTTGAAATTTCAGACGGCTTTGCTGGTTCAGACCTTGAAGGAGCAGTAAGAGATGTTGCCATTCAGGCAGTCATTCACGGTGACAACATAGTTGATGATACACTTTTCGAAAAGTGCTTTAGGAACATTGTTCCACTGAGCAAGACAGCACCTGAAAAAATTGAAGCTATCAGAATTTGGGGACGAGAAAGAGCAGTTCCAGCATCTGGTGTTTCTTGGGACGCTTCACCGAACGACAAAGTTATTGGCAAACGTTCAATCATTATTTAATGGAATTTCAAATTATATCATTGCTTGTTATTGGAGGTTTACTTTCCATTGTCGGAGGTTTCTTGACTTGGAAATATGCTGACTTTTTTCTTGCAAGACGTGACTATTATGTAAACAGCAAGTTCGACTTACTTAAAAAGAAAATATCTATGAGTTTGAGTGTTGCTGGCACAATCATCTTTTTGACAATTATAGTAGCAAGTTCATTAACTGACAAGAATAAAAGGCAAACGGAAAAATCAAAAAATGAAATAAAAAAGCCACGCTAAATGCAAGCACATTTGCAATTCGCACAGGCTAACGCACAGACCAAAAATTGCAAAAGAGCTTGCTTAGTCATCGCAGACAAAATTGTATTTAAAAATTCCCAACGCTTCAAAAAATAAAAATACACCGACACACAGCCAGACAAACACAGCAGAGAATGACACTGAAACTCAATATTGACAAGGCTTACAACGACACGACAGACAGAAGGCCAGCAGGTAACACTGGCTAAGCTCCATTGCTGCATTTAGCAAACCGGAACATTGTCTTTCCAAGAAACTTTCTAACTTGCAGAAAATACTCTGCTAACCAAGCCGCAACGCGAGCCTAGCCGAGTGACGTTATGTGACAGCCACCAAAAATCGAAACTATGAAAACCTTTACAGCAATTTTCCTTCTCGTTATTTGCTCAATTTGTCATAGCCAAAAAGGGAAGGATTCATTAGTATCCCAAGGAAAAACAATTCCATACGAATTCGAAAATGTTCCGGAAAACTCAAACAGTAAATATTATGTGTTCTATCTGGAGAATGATCCAAATGCAACTCTCGAATCCTTAGGATTAGCGAAATGTATTACGCCGAGCAGCGCCTATTATCTATTGAATATTTCAAAATATAATTTTACAGATGAACAAAAAGAACTATTGCTGGTCGATTTTATTAAAAAGATTACTAGGAGACGAGAGTTAATTGGTAGCGATTTAAATTTGATACTAAATGAAAATCGAACAAAAACATATCTAGAAAACTTAGATGGAATTTATATTAAAATTCCGAAGAACTTGACAATTGATAAGAAGAGAATTGAAACCGTTTGCAAATTCGTAAAGTAAGCTCGTTTTTGGCCGTCACATAACCTCGGCTATTAGCAATTGCTGCATTTTAGGTGAAACAAGCAATCATTTTACCAAACCACAAAACCGTTTTTACTTTTACTCCTATAAATTAGTAAAAGCAAACGGTTTTGTTCTATTTTCGTTCGGCAGAAAATACTCAGATAACCAAGTCGCAACTGACAAATAGCCGTGAACGTTAGCTGATATTGCGTTTCAAACCAATAAACATCCAGTGAACATGAAGAAATACGTTACCTTTTGGATTTTATTTTTTATCCTTTTCCTTCTGTTTGTTTTTCCGACAACAAATTATTTCAGTACCGGAATTCCCGATTTTTTACAACGGACAACTACAATAAGCAAGTTTTGGTTTATTTCACATATAGTTTCTGGGATCTTTCTCTACATAATTGCGCCCTTTCAATTTTCGACATATGTTAGAAGAAAGTATTTGCCAAAACACCGATTATTGGGTAAGATTTTTATAATTCTATCTTTTTATTGTATTTGCACTCTATATTTAAACATAATACCAAATGGACTTTGCGACAGTTGTAGGCCATCAAATTATTTAGTTACGACACTATGGCTTCTTTTTATTATTGCAGCCTATATTTCAATTCGCCAAAAAAAAGTAATACTTCACCAAAGATTAATGATCAGTGCTTTTATTTGTGCCGCATACTTTGTTGTTGTGAGAGTTATCGATAAAACTTCTATGAACTTTTTTAAATCTATTTCGGGTAATGAATCGCAAGCATATTTAATATCAGATATTGCCTCATGGTTTATTCCACTTTCTATAATTTGGACCTATTGGATCATTCAAAACGCTAAAACTAGCCGTGCAATAGTTTCCTAATTGCAACATCAGCTAACCTCGGCTATTTGCAATTGCTGCATTGTGGGTGAAACAAACATCATTTTACCAAACCACAAAACCGTTTTTACTTTTACTTCTATAAATTAGTAAAAGCAAACGGTTTTGTTTTATTTTCGTTCGGCAGAAAATACTCTGCTAACCAAGCGCAACTGACAAATAGCCGTGAACGTTATGCGAAATTAATAAGCCGCACCGATAGAAGTGCGGCATTTTAATTATACAGCGTCGATCATCCTTTGTAAAGTTTCGCGGGACAAATCATAATTAGGGTGTCCATATGTGTCACGAAATATCTTTAGCATTGGACGATATTTCATCATAGATGCAGCAGTGTGGGAATCTAAGTATCTATCTTTATGTTCTGACCATAGATCCATTTTTTCAATCATGAAGGAGGCGTAATGGTAGTGAGATTCGTGACCATCGAACCCTTCAAAAGCTATTCGATCCATATTTAAGGTAGCTTGTTCATCAGGAGTCAAAGCTGCAAATGAATTATCAATGACGCGATACATCTGAAGAATGTCTCGGGTCTCTGCGCAAATTTCATGAGAAGTTTCTTCATCAGAAAGGAGTACTTCATGATATTTGCCTTTATAACCATGTTCTAAAATTTCAGCTTTAAGTTCATAGCTTTCCGACTCTTCGAGTTTAGCCAAAATTCTATATTGATTGGCCAGCATAGTTCGTTCAACAAGTGTTAAGTTAATTTCATTCATATATTAAAATTTAAATTTGAAGCGCAAAAATATTACAATTATTAAAAATCAATGCATTATTTATAATTCTTTAACAAATATAATTTCGCATAACCTCGGCTATTTGCAATTGCTGCATTTTAGGTAAAATCAACATCATTTTACCAA
>JAEZGB010000059.1 GCA_023437485.1 Bacteroidota bacterium | reverse complement strand
TCAGGAGTGACCGACTGATGACTGACTACTGATAACTGACAACTAACGACCTTGAATCAGGATTGAGTCATCCGGCACAACGGAAACAACTGACAGCTGAAAGCTGAAAGCTTAATTCTAGCTTTTTATGGTTTTCCCGCATCATCATAACTGGCGGGATTGCGACCTTGAAGGAGGAGGGTTGGGGCCGCATCAAAAATTGAAAAATCGATAATTGGGCTATAAAGCTGAAAAGGATGTAATATTCCTTTCCGACCCGCATCAGGGGTGATCGACTAATAACTGACAACTGACAACTGATGACTGACGAATCACAACTGACGACCTTTGAATTCAGGACTGAGTCATCCGGTATAACGGAAACAACTGACAGCTGAAGGCTGAAAGCTGACAGCTTATTTAAGGTTTCCCCACCAAAATCTTTTGCGTAAGAATACCGCCGTTGGTTTGAGCCTTAATGATATATGTACCCGATGCTACAGTGCCGATTTGTGCTTGATAGCCCCCTTCGCTGCTGTTGTACTTCAATTCGGAAACCTTGCGCCCTGCCATATCAAAGAGAACCACGTTGGTAATTTCAGCCTGGGTCCGGATTTGAAGAATCTTCATGTCATCATTATATACGATGCCGCTCATGCCGCCTTTCGTGATGTCGATCCCAAGACTTGACGAACTAAAGACAAGCGAGAACCTCCCTGAATATTCACCTGGGGACAAATTTAAGTTCGCATCCGATTGCGAAAGGTTGTAGTAAATTCCGGTTATATTGTCGTGGATGAAAGGAGTCAGGCCCTGCATGTTTTCAACCTCCCCTAATGCAATTGTTGAAACACCATTATTAGTTACTTTGATTCCGATGGGAAGAATGGTTCCGGAATTGAACGATTCCACAGCTTGAATGGAAAGCTTGCCCGAATCAATCGCAAAGTACATGTCGTCAGCACCAACGTCAATCATCGGCGCGTCATAACCCAGGTCGAAGCCCATCGATGCATTAGGATCGGCACCGGCCAAAAGCTGCCTGTGCAATCCGCCGGGGCCGCTGTAATGAAGCCTTAATTTCATACGCCCGTCTTGAGGAAGGGAACTCGTAAAATTGTTTTGGGCCCTGAAAAACACCGAGCCGTTCGCTTCCGTGCGAAATGTCCTCTGCGCATTGTTAAATACCACCGGGCCGCCCGTGATAGGTGAGGATAGCCCCGGATTGTTGGTACTGAGCGCGGGATCGGTCACGGTTCCGATAAAAAACGCCTGACCCACCGCAATATATCGCGTTGGAACTTTGCTGCCCATTGAACCATCGTTTATATTAAGCGGGTTGTTCGCAATTGCCACAACACCTCCCAGTAAGGTATAAGTCGCGTATCCGCCCACATATCCCGATACAAGGTGCGTTTGTCCGCCAAAGTGATCCCAAAAATACAACGCGCCAGTAAACACATTGGACGCGGCATTCCCACCATCCATGATGTTGTCGCGGATAAATTGATCGGCATCAAGGGCTGACGGGTACGGATTTCCAACCAAATAACTCTGGCCCGGTGCGATGGAGAGCGTTATATTTCCATTGTTGGGTTTCCCCGCAAAAGTATAGTTTTGCAAATCATTCACGTCAGCGGAACCTGATGTCCCCTTCATCGTAAATCCTTCACCAACTTTGACAGTTCCGCTACTGCCAATAAATTGCCAGGAATAGTAGTCGTTGCTCACTGATGTGAACTTGTTGATCCACGAGTTGCTGATCTTGATCGGGCTTGCCAATACGCCATCGGCAAAATAAACACCGTTGCCAAAATTAATAGTTCCGGGATTGAAAGGATTTGAAGCCGAGTTAGACCCGTCCCGAAGCACTGAACCAACCGTATAATTGGTGTTATTTGCGCTCACGGGCGATGACCAGTAGTTGTAATTGAAACTGCTTTGGGTTCCCTGCTGGTCTCGCAGCAGCCTTCCGCTTCCGGCCGAAGGGTTAGCTGTGGTGCCCATTTGGACCAATTGGGCTTCACCGGTAAGCCTGAGGTCGCCTGCGGTCAGCGTGATGTGATTGGCAACCGTCAGTTCAAATCCGTCAACCACACTTACTCCGAGTGCGGCCGCTCCGGCATGGATTGTCATGTTGTAGAATTGCTCGTTATTCTTGATTCCCAGATTGATATTTTGAACCTGGCCTGCACCACTGCCGTTAAAGACCACCGTTCCAAGCCCGGAATTAAAAGTTCCGCTATTGCGCCAATCGCGGCTCACTTCTAAATTTGAATTGACTGCAGGCATCGTAAGCGAAGCACCTGTCGAGATGATCACGTCACGCGCCGCTGCAATGTTTGAAAATGAGGCTGCAAAAGCCGATGCCGAAGGATTGATTACCGGCATTCTTGGCATTCCTGCCGGGATGGTTGCATCCACATTTGCATCGGGCAGCCCTCCCGCCCAGTTCATACAGTCAAACCAGTCATTGCTCACAAGCCCCGTCCACAGGCCTTGTTGCCCATTAAGAACGGTGACCACTGCCTGTCCGGTCATATCGGCTGGCTGTGCATTGCATCGGCTATCGCTCAATGATGTAATGGTGTAGGTTTGATTAACCATCACATTGGGTACCGAAAAGATGTAAGGGTTGGCCATAATATTGTTAACGGTGGTCGACGTGGTTCCATTGCTGTAAGTCAAAGACCATGGCGCCACTCCGGTCAGGGCCACGCTGAAGGTGGCAATCCCGCCCAGGCAAATGGTTTGATCGCTTCCAATAACGGCGGTAGGCCTCTCGTTTACATAAACGGTGATGTAGGTTGTACCTTCAGGTCCGTAACTGGTGCACCCGTTCAGCGATGAAGTTATCGCATATGTGGTGGTTACCGTTGGCGAAACCGTCAAAGTGGCCGAAGTACTGATCACACTGTCGGTAGCGAGGTCAATCCATTGGGTGGTGAGGTTGCTCGGCATTTCCGGGATTCGGATATTGTCGATAGCCCATGAACTTGCACCTACACCGTGATACACGAACCGGACTTTCAGATTACCCTGACCAATGTAGTTGTTCAGGCTCAGATTGGACAGCGGAAAATTGTTGTAGGGCGTACGGGTAAGAGCTCCGTTCCATTGCTGAAGCGTGATTCCGTAGGTAGCGCCCCCGTCAAGTGAAAGCTCAACCCTGACCCATGCACCCGCAAGCAGGTTAAAGGCATGATTGAATTGCAGTGAGGCCGAGGTAAGCCCGAAAGTATTAAAGACCGGAGTTTCCAAAACCGAATCAAACGCTCCGTTCGCAATCGCGAATTTGCCCGTCGCCGAGTAATTGATCCCTGAATAAATGCCTCCATTGGTCGCACTTAACTGGAATGGGCCCGGGCCAGAACTGCTGCCTCCGGCGCTCAGGCAGTTTCCGCAGCCATCTACAAGCCACCCTGCCGGATTGGCAAATTGGAACGCCCCGCCCGCTGCCAATTGCGAACTGGTTGCATAACCGCTCTGTGAATTCAATACAGATGACTGTCCCACACAAATGGTTTGCGGAGTAGCGGTAACGGGCGATGGTTTTACATTTGGTACCACATTCACTATTGCTACCTGTGAATTTACGGTTGCGCAGTTGCCGTTTTGCACCACTGCCCTAAATAGTGTGGTTACGGCCAAATCGACATAATTGTACGATGTGCCCGTATGCGCGATTGGGGTCCAGACGGCCCCGCCCGTAGTTGACGATTCCCAACGGATTACGGAACCTGTTTGATTTTGCAGATTAATGGTTCCTGAGGCGAAGTGACAAACCGTAGCCACCGTAACCAGCGGCATAATTCCCGGCCCCGAAACCGTTGCCGATCCACCGGCTGATGGAGCCAAAACCGTCACCGTCGCAGTCACCGGGGTTCCTGGAATACCATTGGTTGAAGGGGTAATGGTAAAGGTGACTGTTTGTGGCAGTGCCGTGGTGTTGTTCAGCACAGGAGTGAAAGAATAGGTTCCGCCTGAAGCTATTGTCGCGCCACCTGATGCCGTACCCGTCACGGCCGATGTATTGTCCCGGACCCAATTGAATTGTACATTGCACGGCACCGCATTGGAATCGGTTACCAAAAAAGGAGCAATTGCCGATCCCGAACAAATGGTTTGCGAGCCAAGGGAAACCGTCGCCGCGGGCGCAGGATTTACGGTCACGGTTAAGGTGAAAGGCGTTCCCGTACAATTCGCGGTAGACGGCGTAATGGTATAAGTGGCAGTCTGAACCGCCGGTGTGTTGTTGATAAGCGTCTGCGAAAGCGAGGTCAGTCCGCTCCCGGCAGATCCGCCTGTCATTCCGCCAGTGACCACAGGTGCCGGCCAGGAATATGTGGTACCAGCAGGGACAATGTTTCCACCACCGTTTGCGGGAGTGATAGTAATAGTTTGGCCATTGCAAACATTACGCACCATGTTTTGGATAGCGGGGCGGGGATTCACCGTGACAGTCACGCTGAACGCGCTACCGCTACAGCTGCCATCGGTATTTAGTGGCGTGACATTGAAAGTAATACTGCGCACGGTGTTGGTAATATTGTTTAGTGTCCCAAAAATTTCCGGTTGCTGAGATTGCGCCTGTCCGCCCGTGATTCCGGCACCTGTGGAAGCAGCCCATGAATAAACGGTGTTGGCCGGAATGACCACCGAAGCGTCGGGCACACCGTTTTGGGGTGAGATCGTATAAGAATCACCGCTGCAGATCGTCACTGACTGCGCCGGGACAATCGGGCGCTGATTAACGGTAAGCATTGCGAAATTGCTAACCGCATCGTTCAGGCACGGATTGCCCACCACACAGTGATACTGGCCAGCATCGGTAACCTGGACAGGATTTATGCTGAGCGACGATGAGGTGGCCCCGTTGATGGCACCTCCATCGGACAGCGGATTGCCGTTGAAATACCACTGATAGGTTAGTGTCCCGCCTGTTGCCCCCACGGTAAAAGTTGCGCTTTGTCCAGAACAACGCGACAACGACGCAACGGGCTGGGTTGTAATGGCCGGGCTTTGATTTACCGTCAGGGCTGCGTAATTCGAGGTTACGGCCACACAAGGCGATGTACCTGAAACCACTACCCGGTAATTGTTGGCAGCATGGCCTGCGCCAACGGGGTTGATAGAAAGTGTCGCAGTATTGGCCCCCGATATCGCACCGCCGTCAGTGAGCAAAGTGGCACCGCGGTACCATTGATAGCTAAGCCCGCTTCCCGATGCCGATACGGTAAACGTCGCGGTTTCGCCCGTACAAACTGATTGGGCGGTCAACGGCTGGGCCGTAATGCTCACGGCCTCATTTACCGTCAGGGAAACCGTGTTGGTCGTGGCTACCGGCGAACAGCTTCCGGTGATTAGCGCATAATAATTAGATTGGTCGGAAATCCCGGTAGGATTGATAGTGAGAGTAGCCGAATTGGCTCCCGAAATATTGCCGCCGTTGGCAAGCGGGATTCCGTTGCTGTACCATTGATAGCTAAGGCCTGCGCCGGTTGCGTCAACCTGCAGTATTGTGGTGGTTCCCGAGCATACCGTTTGTGGCTGGGGTTGTTGCGTTATGGCCGGTGCGCTACTCACAACCACTGTGGCAGGCTGCGAAACAACCTGGGGACAGGGAGAAATACCCGAGACCACTACGCTGTATTCTCCCGCATCGGCAGGTGAAAGGTTTGACAATGTCAGCGTGGCTGAATCCGAACCGGAAATATTGGAATTATCGGTCAACATTGCAGCTCCCTTATACCACTGGTAGGTGAGCCCGCTTCCCGTAGCGCCCACGGTTAATTGCAGCGATCCATTTTCGCACCCGGTCAGGTTTGCGGCCGGCTGGGTGGTAATCTGCACCCGGTCAATAACGGTCAGGGAGGCATTTGCCGATGATACAGATTCGCTGCACACGCTTGTAACCACACAATGGTAATTTGCCGATGCCTGTGATACCTGAATATTTGTTAGAGTCAATGTTGGCGTATTGGCACCACTTATGTTGACACCGTCAACAAGGGCCGAAGCACCGTTGAACCACTGGTAGTCCAGGGCGGTTCCTGTGGCCGAAATTGCAAAAACGGCCGAACTTCCGGAACATACTTCCTGGGCCGATGGCTGAAGGTCAATTACCGGAATCGGGTAGACCTGAACCGCGGGCGTCGTATTTGAGCAGCCTGTAACGGCATTTGTAAAAGTAAAGGTGGCGCTACCCGCCGAAACACCCGTTACAAGACCACTGCTGCTTACCGTGGCGGTCGCCGGATTTGATGATGTCCAGGTTCCGCCATTTGATGGGCTCAATTGAAAAACCTGTCCTTCGCAAAGCGTTGCGGCCGATGAAGTTACCGGTAATGGATTCACTATCACGTTGTGACTTTGCTGAGAGGAGCAGCCGTTAGTATCGGTAATGGTATAGGTTATAGTGACATTCCCGGCCGAAATCCCGGTAACCACGCCCGAGGTGTTTATGGAGGCGATCGATGGAGACGATGAGTTCCAAACCCCGCCGGCAGTGGCATTGGAAAGTGTGATTTGCGAGCCCGCGCAAACGGAACTATCGCCCGCATTGGGCGAGATGGCAGGCAAGGGGTTGACAATATAATTGACGGCGCTGGTAACGGTCCCCGAGGGAGTTGTGACCGAGATTGGCCCGGAGGTGGCTGTAGCGGGTGACTGCGCGGTAATTTGATTGTTACTGTCGACAGTAAAAGTCGCAGCAATGCCATTAAAGCTAACCGATGTGGCAGTGGCCAAATGGTTTCCATTGATTGTCACCGGCACGCTTTGACCGTAACATGGAGCCGGGCTGTTGCTGAACGAAGAAAGCACGGGCGGCGGGGTGAAATAAACCGTAATCCTGATGTTATCGACATACGCAACTCTCGAATTTGCCGTTGACCTTACTGAAATCTGAGTCGCCAAAACCGAATTGATCTCGTCGGCAGTCCAGGTGGTTCCCCAAAGATCGGTGGGCCCGCCATAAGTTATGGTTTCAAACGAGGTGTTCCAAATGGTACCGGTATTGGCCTTGTTCGCCCCCACAATTGCTGTTCCCTTAACCAGGGTGACAACATTGTCAATGATACCGCCCGAGCTGATGTTGCCCATCCGGTGGATTCGCACTTCAATCCCGCTGATCACGGAATTTGCAGGAACCGCAAAACCAAAATTGCCAGCCCTGAGGTATCGGCTGATTTGCCCGTTGGAAAGAGAAACCTGCGAGTACTGGCCGTCATTGATTTGAAAAATGTTGTTGACGTTGTTCCAGTTATTTGTGCCGATGGTAGTGACCAGGGTGGCGGTCGTGGGATTGTTTGGCCCTGCAACCTGGGCGGGCAATTTGCCTGCAACCAGAAGTAGCACGAAAAGGATCCAGGCAGCGAATACTTTTGGATCCGCCAGACTCACCGTCTTCAGGTTAAAGTAAAGTTGCTTCATAAGTTTCCGATTTGCCAATTGCTTGAAATTCAATGGACAAAGGTCTTGTGGAAATTATGAAAGTGGCAATTTCATAGATAACCTGCCGCAAAAAACGACAAAATACACATTTGGCGATAAAGGACACAAAAAGGGCGCCCAACGGCATCTGAAACCATCAGGCGCTCCTCAAAAAATATCGAATTATCAATGCATAAGTTTGAAGATTGCCGATGAGCCGTCAGAGAACTGGACGCGGGCGGGATAAACGCCACTGGCCACATTGAATTCTTCGGTAAAAAGATTTGAAATGGGTTGATAGCTTCGAACCAGTTTGCCCGCCACATCAAATACCTGGATTGTTTTCATTGGCATTGACGACTGGCCATAGAGTTGCCCCTCATGAACGAATAGGATGGCTCCGGCCTGGTCAGATTGGCTGATCGATAGCGCGTTGTCCGTATACCGAAGAACGAAACGATCGTTAATTGCGCCGGCCTGTGTGGCGAAATTATAAGGTGAAACTTTGAGATCATGGATGAGGTTGAGCCATTTGTCTTCCAAATAAATATTGAATTCTTCAAATGCGGGGTCAAAATGGTCAATGCGTATGGAGAATGAACCCGAAGCGCTTGAATAAATACCCAGTGGAACTTCATCATCCACATTAAAAGGCAATGGCCTTCCCTGGATCACGAGTTCTTTACCGGGAATAGTGGAATAGAACCTTACCGAAGATTCGCTAAAGAGCAATCCGTCAAAACCCCTGTCCCAATCAAGGGTCGCTCCCTGGACGTACCCCACCAGGATTTGGCTAAAGGCCCCTGAATCATTCCGAAGGTTCAGCCAAAGCCGTTGGCCTTCAGGTTCTCCTGCTTCGGGCGTAGCGTGCGACGACGCCGGCCTGAAGAACTGCGCATTGTTGTCAGGGACCCTCATCGCGTTGTTAAAGACCGCCTGGCCCGCAACCGCCAGGCTTCGTACAAAGAACGATTGCCCTGCACCAATGTACGCTCCCGGGGGTGCCCCGCCGGAAGTGGCAGCCGTTCCTCCGGTGCTGTTTAGAGCGGCATAATCGGCGTCAGAATAATTCAGTACGTAATCACCGTAGAAAGGATCGGCAAATGACACCGAAATCGGCGAATTATGCGTCCAAAAATATAGCGTTCCATCAAGCACCGGGATATTTGACGGATGGTTGATAAAGGCGTTGGCATATACGGCCGATGGGTACGGATTGCCAATCAGGTTCCATTTATCGTAGTCGGTTCCCGGGCCCATTGTTCCAAAACTTACGGGGCAATAAATGGTTCCGTTGTTGGGCGTTCCGATAAAATTGGCTGTGTAGGGCATCGTGACATCGGGCGTAAAGGAATACGAATTCGGGGCACGGACAATATAGCCTTTTGTCGGGTCCATTACCGTTGCCGCGCTTTCCTGTGCCCAAATTCCCATCCCACCGGAAACCGACGGTGTCCAGCTGTAATATTTGTCATACTGCGTATTGGGCGAGAGCATTCCAAGGGTAAAGTTGGAAGCCTGTGTCACGGGTGAATTCCAATAAGTATAGTCAAACCGATATACGGGAGGCGTTATCCGTTCCATGTTCATGATCCCCGAGTTGGCGACATTGTTAACCTGCAACAGGCTTGCGCTGTTCTTGAGGATAAATTCGCCGCCGGGTTGCACATTGACCGCGTTGGTCACCGTCAGGTTGTTTCCGGGATCGGCTTGCAGAACACCGCCGTTCAGTACATTTAGGCTGTAGCAAAACGCGTCGTATGAAGTGCCATTTATATTGGCCATATTGGCGACATTGGGAATGACCACGCAATCCATTGAAGTGGGAACGCCGGTCGGAGTCCAGTTGGCGGCCGTGTTCCAGTCAGTCGAAACAGAGCCGTTCCACATTTTGCTGAGGTTTACCGTCACGGTTGTCTCTTCCGTTTCCACCAGGGTGGTGCCGTTGCAAAGCGTATAGGTAACCTGCGCGGTATAGGTCGTTGTGGCCGAGGGACAAACATTTATGACGTCGGTGGTTCCGATCATCGGCCCTGATGTCCCGCTTCCTTCAAACCATTGCAAAGAGGTAATTGACGAACCGGAGGGCACAAATCTCCAGGCCTCGTTGGTAACGGTCCAGTTGGCATCAAGCCCGTTTCTACCGGGCGGCACCACTGCGGCCGTTCCGGCGGCGTTCTGAACTCCGACAATCGCATTGCCTTCATTCCAGCTTGCGCAGACATTCTTTTCCTGGATATAGACTTCAATAACGTTCGTATTTTCATATAGCACTATCATGCCCGAGTATAACTGTGCGTTGCAGGCCATTGAAAACATCGGTATGTCTTTCCACGACGCCACCAGTGCGCGGCAACCCGTGTTTAAGGTAATGAGTTCCCATCCAACGGTCCCGCCCATGCTGGGATCGATATCGTGGTAAACGCCGAATATCGAATTTCGGAACAGCGATGCGCTGGGCAGATTTTGCGAAAATGACCAATTTGATGCCCCACCGGGAACATTGTTCGCCAGGTCAAATGTAATGACACCGTTTGATGAAATAAGGCATTGGTTGTAGGAGTTGCCATAAAAGCAGAAATTAAACGGCAAGTTGATAACGGGTGACCAAACGTCATCGATGTTGACGCTGACGGGGTTCGCCAGGCATCCAAACTGATAAGGCGGGGCATAGGGTATTGCCTCGACGGTATAATTGGTGGTTTGGCCCAATTGCAAATAGGTCGCCTCCAGGTCTACGCAGCTTCCGGAGGTGCAATCGATCGGTTGGGGATCGGCCCCGTTTAGGCCCAACCCGCCCGATACCACCGATGGGCAACTCAAAGCAGTGGTGCCCGTTCCGGGGCCGTTCACACAAGCACTTGTCACACAAATGGAAAAGGTCCCCTGGTCAGCAGCGCCCGAAAAATAACTATAGACCCTAATAAAATAAGTATTTCCGGCGGTGAGCCCGGTGATTGAGGCCGACTCGTTGCCGTATCCGGTCGAATTGTCAATGCAGGCCAGGGAGATAAGCGCGCCGCAACTTCCGCTGAATACCTGAAACACGGCGTCGTATAAAGTTCCGGGGGTTACGGTCACGGTATGGCTGCTACCCGTGGCCACGAAGGAGTACCAGACATCGTCGTCGGCAGTGCCGAAACATCCTGCCTGCGATTGCGTTGCAGATTGCGTGGTGCCGTTCACCGAGGTGGTGCATGATGTATTCGATGAAACACCAAGCGCGGTGGCGCCCGAACAGTTGTTGTTTGAAGGGGCAGATGGTGTAGTGACACAAATGGTAAACGTTCCCTGGTCCATACCGGAATAATAACTGTACACCCTGACATAGTACGTATTGCCGGCAACCAGTCCCGAGATCAGGCCCGTTTCTACCGAATATCCAACCGAATTGTCAACGCACATCAAGCTTGCCAGGGATCCGCAAGAACCTGAAAAAACCTGGAAAACCGCATCATAAAGCGTGTTTGGCGTTACCGTAATCTGATGGCTGGTGCCCGTTGCCACAAAAGAGAACCACACATCATCATCGGCACTTCCGAGGCATCCTGCCATGCTTTGGGTTGCACTGACCGTGGTTCCTGAAGTACTCGCCGAACATAGGGAGCCGGTGTTGACCGTGAGCGGGGTGGCTCCTGCGCAATTGTCGTTCCCCGTCGTGGTAATACTTGTAACGCAAATATTTAAATTCCCCTGCGATCCAGATCCGCCCCCACTGTACACTCTTATATAATAGGTGCTTCCGATTGAAAGGCCGGACAGGTTTGCCACCTCGGTGCCGCCGGAATAAGTATTATCGATGCAACTGATTGATGTCCCGTTGCAGCCTCCCTGCCGGACATCTATTACTGCGTCAAATGAGCCCGTGCCTGCAACGGTAACATTGTGATTGGCAGAGGTTGCCACGAAGGAGTACCAAACGTCATCATCGGCGTTTCCCGTACAACCTGCAAGGCTCTGGGTCGCGCCAACGGTTGTACCGGGCGTGTAATTGCAGCTGCCGGAACTTGACAACGAAATGGCCCCGGCGCAGTTGTCATTGCCCCCTGCCGACGGTGGCGTGGTCACGCAAATGGTGAACGATCCCTGCGATCCCGCTCCCCCATAGCTGTATACACGGATATAGTAAGTGGCCCCAACCGCCAGGCCTGTCAGGTTTACGATTTCAGTACCGCCCCCAAAGGTGGAATCGGCGCAGCCCAGCGTCGTACCGTTACAGCTTCCTTGCCGAACATCTATTACCGCGTCAAATGCGCCGCTACCTGCAACCGTAACGGTATGCGAGGCCGAAGTCGCAACGAACCGATACCAGACATCGTCGTCGGCGTTTCCAGTCCATCCATTGCAGGTAATTGCGGCGATGGATTGCGTGGCCGTCGTAGTGGTTCCAGACGTGGGAGCGCAGGAGGCACCGGGCGTTAACAAGGTCGCCGTGGAGCAATTATCGGATTGCCCTCTCAAACAAAGAGTTACAAAAAGGCAGGTGATAAGGATCCAATTTGGGGTGAAGTAATTTTTTTTCATATGCTACTGTCATATTTATTCAAATTTATAAATATAATTATTGTTTTGTTAAATGTTTAACCTTAAATGTCGATAAACTGCATTTAAAATCGCGAATGTGTCAACACTGCTAAAATGATTTTGATCTAAACCCAATAGAGGCAGGCGTTGTGCGTTGATTGCTTATTTTTACATCATGATCAAAGTGTTGATAACTTGCTTTTTCTCGCTCCATATTTTTGCGCAAAACGAGTTGCAAAACGCGCATCAATTGTATTCCTCAGGGAAAGTATTGGAAGCGGATAACCGCGTGTCGCAATATTTGGAATCTTATCCCAATGATGTGCAAGCCCTTGAATTAAAGGGTGATATCTGTGGCAGGCGCAAAGACTGGGACTGCGCGATTCGGCACTATCAAAAAGTAAAACAGTTGAAGCCGGGCGAAGCAGATTTCCATTACAAATACGGTGGAGCGCTTGGGATGAAGGCAAAAACGGTGAATAAATTCAAGGCCCTGGGAATGATTGGCGACATCCGTGGCAGCTTTGAAAAGGCGATAAAACTGGATCCCCGGCATCTTGAGGCGCGCTGGGCACTGATTGAACTCAATCTTCAATTACCCGCCATCGCCGGTGGGAGCCTGGCAAAGGCGAGGCAATATGCCAATGAACTGGCAAGGTTGTCGGCGGTTGACGGCTGCCTGGCGCATGCCCGGATTGATGAACATCAGGATGACTTTTCATCGGCCGAAAAAAATTATAAATTGGCCTGGGATAAATATGATTCGGTGACCGCTGCAAAAAAACTGGCGGCGCTTTATCAAAAGATGAACAAACCACAAAAAGCGCAAGCCATACTAAGGGCTTTGGACAAATAGACATATGACCGCACATTTTATTGCCATCGGCGGAAGCGCCATGCACAACCTGGCCATCGCGTTGCATGAAAAAGGTTATCAGATAACCGGGAGCGACGATGCAATTTTCGAACCTTCAAAATCCCGTTTGGAAAAACGCGGTCTTTTGCCAATGGAACTGGGCTGGTTTCCTGAAAAACTTAATTCGTCCATTGATTATGTGATCCTTGGCATGCACGCGCGGCAGGACAACCCGGAATTGTTGAAGGCGCAACAGCTCGGCTTGAAGATTTTCTCGTACCCCGAATTTCTTTATGAGCAGTCAAAAGATAAAACCCGCGTGGTGATCGGGGGCTCGCATGGAAAGACCACTATCACCTCGATGATCCTCCATGTGATGCATTACCACAAACGCGATGTCGATTACA
Source organism: Bacteroidota bacterium (assembly GCA_023437485.1). Lineage (GTDB taxonomy): Bacteria > Bacteroidota > Bacteroidia > Flavobacteriales > Flavobacteriaceae > Flavobacterium. The sequence goes on along the minus strand of JAEZGB010000059.1, from coordinate 3,532 downwards.
TGGTGGGCGCCCAACTAGAGGGTTTCGATACCATGGTCAGGCTGACCGAAGAAAGCGACTTCATGGTCTTGGAAGGCGATGAGTACCTGTCTTCTCCCATTGACCGCAGGCCAAAATTCCACCTTTATCATCCCAATATTGCCTTGATCAGCGGAATTGCGTGGGACCACATCAACGTATTTACCACTTTTGAAGATTACCTGGATCAATTCCGAAAGTTCATTTCCATGATCACCAACGGCGGAATGCTGGTCTATAATGAAGAAGACGAGCACGTCAAGAGGCTGGCAGACGAATCGACGGCTCCCATCCGCAAAATACCTTATGCCACCCCCGGCTACAAAGTTCAGGACGGGCAAACGCTTTTGGAAACCCCTGATGGGGATATGCCCATTGAAATTTTTGGAGGGCACAACCTGAATAACCTGGCAGGCGCAAAATGGATTTGCCAGGCGATGGGAATTGACGAAGCTGACTTTTACGAGGCTATTGCCACATTTCGCGGCGCGAGCAAGCGATTGGAAAAAATCGCCTCAGGCAAAGGAAAAGTGGCCTACAAAGATTTCGCACATTCTCCCAGCAAAGTTGCAGCGACAACTAAGGCAGTGCGCCAGCAATATCCTGACCGAAACCTGATTGCGTGTTTGGAGCTACACACCTATAGCAGCCTTAATCCCGCTTTCCTTACCGAATACCGGGGCGCGCTTGACCCGGCCGATACCGCGGTGGTGTTCTATTCGCCGGATGCGGTCAAAATCAAACAGCTTGAGCCAATATCGGAAAAGCAAATACGGGAGGCATTTCAGCGCGAGGATCTAATAGTTTATACGGACCCCGCGGAGTTTCGGCAGTACCTGCTCGGCCTTGGGGGTAGCGGCGATTTTGCCTTGTTGTTGATGAGCTCGGGCAATTACGGCGGCCTTGATTTTGCCGATGTTGCGCAACTCATGTAAGGTTTGTACGGTTTTCCCGCAGGACATCCAACTTTTCACTGGCTAACTTTGCCAGATGGAAACCACGAACATCCCCATTACACAGTGGTCTGAAGATGACCGGCCACGCGAGAAAATGATCCTCAAAGGCAAATCGGCCCTTACCGATGCTGAACTCGTCGCCATCCTGATCGGTAGCGGTACCCGCAGTGAAAGCGCGGTAACGCTATGCCGAAAAATTCTTTCAAATGCCGGGAATGACCTGAATGTCCTGGGCAAAATGTCAGTGTCGCAATTGATGAAGTTTCGCGGGATTGGGCAGGCCAAGGCGCTCTCGATTGCGGCCGCCCTCGAGTTGGGCCGTCGCCGCAGGGCTTCCGAAGCGCCCGAGCCGAAAAAGATAACGTCCAGCCGTTCGGTATTTGAATTGATGCACCCGCTCCTGGGTGATTTGCCACACGAAGAATTTTGGATTCTGTACCTGAACAATTCCAATCGCGTATTGAACAAAGCACAGCTTAGCAAAGGCGGGATCACGGGTACCGTTGTGGACATAAGGATTGCTTTCCGCGGGGCGTTGGAACTCAATGCGACGGGGATTATCCTGGTGCACAACCATCCCTCGGGAACGCTTCAGGCCAGCGATGCAGACAGGCAGATCACAAAAAAAATACGTGCGGCCGGAGAAAACCTTGACATAAAAGTGCTTGATCACGTCATTGTCACCGAAAGGGGATATATGAGTTTTGCCGATGAAGGGATGATATAAGAAAGGGCAGCCAAAGCTGCCCGAAATTATCCTGCCATTCCCAGATCTGGAAAGGCCTTTGTTAACCTGTTCCAAAATCCGGTCCGGGACTGGAGTGATAGCGACAAAGGCAACCTGAAGACTGGTGACTTGTCAATTTGGGGACATAGCAATTTTTCCCTTAGAGCCTGAACCACTGCCGGTTCAAAGTCGTTTCCGATAATTTGTGTCACGGTACCCAGGTAATCCGTGCACCGGGCAATTTCATCAAGGCAATTCATGACATCATGGCATGTGAATTCGCGCACGATCCTGATGGATTCATCTTCCTTGACTTCGGCAATCCACGCCTCGTTGAGGTAATCAGCGTGGAAAAGCAGGTAATCGGTAATGGTGTCTTCGTTTTTGATTTTTATGGTAATGTAGTTCATAGCAGTAGGTTTTTGACAAAGTTAGGCCCGCTGGGGCCGGGGTTGCTTATATCAATGCAGGTTTGATTTATACGATTTCTATTCGGGTATCATCGGCTGATTTATTAGATTTGCATATGCGCGATATCCTGGCAACAAACCATCTGACGTATTCCTATCCTAACCAGCAAAGAATTTCATTTCCCGATGTTTCACTTGAGCAGGGCGGGGAAATGCTCATTACCGGAAATTCAGGAAAGGGCAAGACCACGCTTCTTCATTTGCTTGGCGGGTTACTCGTGCCGGCAACCGGTACGGTAAAGGTCAAAGACGCCGATTTCGGTTCAATGCCCTCTGGAAAGAAAGACCGTTTCCGCGCCGAGAATATTGGAATGGTATTGCAGCAATCTTATTTTGTCGAATCGATTTCGGTTTTTGAGAATATCTGCCTGGCATCCTGGCTCGCCAGTGGGAAAAGGAATGAAAAGCACGCCGCCGAAATCCTGGAGACATTGGGGCTTTCGGAATTCAGTTCCAAACTGCCCTCGCGGCTAAGTGTTGGCCAGCAACAGCGCGCCTCGATAGCTCGTGCGCTTGTCAACCGGCCTGCCATCCTGCTGGCCGATGAACCCACTTCAAGCCTGGACGATGAAAACGCAATCAAAGTTGCAAACCTGCTCAGGGAAGCTTCGTCGCAAACCGGAACCGCGCTGGTGATTGTCACCCACGATGGCCGGCTAAAATCGCAATTCAAAAACCAGATTGCATTATGATAGCCAAAATCGCCCTGCGCAATATGGCGTATAAGCCACTTGGAACGGTTCTGAGCCTGATTTTGCTTACCTCTGGGATCGGGATTATTTCATTGCTGATCTTGCTTGAGAGGCAATTTGAAAAGCAGTTCAGCGGAAACCTCGATAACATTGACCTGGTGATGGGAGCCAAGGGAAGCCCGTTGCAATTGATCCTTTCGGCGGTTTATCAAATGGACGCCCCCACCGGCAACATCCCGTATGATCAGGCGAAGCAGTACATCAAGAGCCCGCTGGCACAGTCAGCGGTGCCGCTCGCTTATGGCGATAATTACCAGGGTTACAAAATTGTGGGCACTACCCCAGAGTATGTTTCACTATATGGACAGGGATTGGCTATCGGGAGAATGTTTGCAAAATCAGGAGAAGTGGTTGCGGGACATTCGGTTGCCAACAAACTGGGCCTTAAGCCCGGCGACAAATTTAAAGGCTCGCACGGGGACCACCATGGCGGCGAAGTACATGAAGAAGGTGAATACACGGTTACGGGGATCGCAAGGGAAACGGGTAAGGTAATTGACAATCTTCTGCTTTGCGACATTCCAACGGTTTGGCTCATGCACGGGGCGCACGATCACCCACAGGAGGATCACGGCGGTGCCGGAGGCCACGACCATGATCATGCGCACG
>JAEZGB010000052.1 GCA_023437485.1 Bacteroidota bacterium | reverse complement strand
TTCAAACAGCCCGCCTTCGGCGTTTTGCTCTTCTTCGATCTCGGCATTGGCCGCCTTCGCGTTCTCCACATCGGCAACCATATCGTCTATCAGGCTTTGTTGTGATGCGAAATATTCAGAAACCAGCAATCCCGCCGGAATCATTCTGCCCTGTATGCCGGCAAGTCCCTCGACGGTCTTTTCCCTGTCCCTGGCGCCTTCCTTCTTAGCTTTGGTGATGGTCACCAGCCGCGTTTTCTCTTTGCCCGCTTTCCATCCATCCAGCGAAATGGAATACACATCGTCCTGCATCGCCGCATACCAGTAATCCATCAGGTGCTGGTAAATATCATAGGCATCGATCAGCTCATTGCCCCCAAATGCCTGCATGAGTTGCTGTCCGGTCTGCTGGATTTCTTCCTTGGGATGGCAACCGATATCAAGCGTCTTATAATGTGCTGCGGTGTCCTTCTGCCATTTTTCAAATGTCGCAGCCGCCGATTCACGGTATTTTAGAAATTCCGGATGTGAAAAGATGAATTGTTTCACCTCGGTCATCGGCATCCTGAGTGAGACATATTTGTCGCTGATGTCGTCAAACAGGTCGCGTTTCAATAGCGGATAAGTCTTCCAGTATTTCTCCATCGCATCGATATCTGCACGCGGGATCCCGCCGTTGAAATGGGCGTAAAGGTCCTGGACATCTTCGCTTTCCTGGCTGTCGATGTATCTGGGAATATTGAGGTTGTAATCGTTCTTGGCATCGGCAATTTCAGCCAACGATACCATCCGGCTGTACTTCGGGAATTCCAGCTGCGCATTGAAAACGTCGGTGATCTTGCGGATGTCCTGTTCGCGAAGCCGGTTCTTGTTGCCGTCTTTCGCAAAGCCCTTGCTCGCATCGATCATAAAAATGCCTTTGCGTTGCGCCGCATTTTCTTTGTCAATAACAATGATGCAGGCCGGGATGCCTGTTCCGTAAAACAGGTTGGCAGGAAGCCCGATGACGCCTTTGATTAGTCCTTTGCGGATGATGTTCCTTCGGATTTCGGCCTCTGCATTACCACGAAACAAAACGCCGTGCGGAAGGATCACCGCGCCCTTTCCGGTTGTTTTTAATGAGCGGATGATGTGAAGCAGGAATGCGTAATCACCATTCTTGTCAGGCGGCACGCCGAAACCTTCAAAACGCGCAAACTCATCGTTGTCGGTCTGCACGCCGTTGGTCCAGCTTTTTAGTGAAAATGGAGGATTTGCTACCACATAGTCAAACGTGCGGAGTTGTCCTGTTTTGCCATCCTTGAAGAAAGGCCGCGATAAGGTATTGTCGGCATGGATTGACGCGGTAGGCGAGTTGTGCAGGATCATGTTCATCCTGGCCAGGTTGGCCGTGGAAATTTCTTTCTCCTGGCCATACAAGTCCACCATTTTCTGCGCCTCGGCACTCACTTTTAAAAGCAGTGACCCCGAACCGCATGTCGGGTCATAAACCGTGGTTTGCGCCGATGAATTTGATTTGTTGATGCCGATGATTTTTGCAAGCACTCGGCTGACCTCGGCAGGCGTGTAAAACTGTCCTTTTGACTTTCCGCTCTCGGTCGCAAAGTGCCGCATCAGGTATTCATAGGCATCTCCCATGATGTCGTCGCCCTCGGCAGTGTTTCCGCTAAAGTCCAGCTTTGGCGAATTGAAGATCAGAATTAGGTTCGAAACGGTATCGACAAGATCCTTTCCCTTACCGAGCTTGCCTTCGTCGTTAAAATCGGGAAAATCCGAAAGCCGGTTGGCTTCCTTAATCGGATTCAGGATCTTCTTGTTAACATCGTCGCCAATGTTCGAAGTTCCCACAAGTTGGACCATGTCCTTAAACGATGAACCCTTCGGAACCTGGATAGGTGAATAGGGGTCGTTGGCATACTTGTCAGAGATGTATTTTACGAATAAAAGCGTGAGTACGTAGTCTTTATATTGCGAGGCGTCCATTCCGCCGCGGAGTTCGTCGCAGCTTGCCCAGAGCGAGCTGTACAATTCAGATTTCTTGATTGCCATTTGGTAGGGATACTTTTAAAACCGGCTCAATGTACTTAAAAAAATGTTAAACTCTTTACGGAAATCCATAACTACACACTTAATCTCGATGAATTACAAAGCCCTTTTTTTAACTCACTGAGCACGAGGCGGCCGGTTTATGATTACGGTTATAGTTGCTCTAAATTCTATTCGGCAGAGCGAGTTCCCCATGATCACAGTCTCTTTAAAGGGCAGGGTTCCCACCGCTCCCTCCGGTTCATCGCTATGGTAAAAGAATTTTGACTCAAAAAGTTCCAGCATCTTCAGGAACTCAATGGCGACTTCTACTTTGTCCATGATGATATATGATGTTATAATGTGTTTTACCTGACTTTCGACTTTTGACTTTTGTCATTCGACATTCGACAATCTCAATATGACAACATCTCACTGCAGCTTCAGTCCCGGTTTAGGAAAGGGTCGCTTTTCAACTTCATTCGTCATTCGTCATTCGTCATTCGACATTTTTCAAATACTCCTCCCACACCTCCCACAACTCCCGCCGATGCTGAATAAGAATGTCATAGCTCTCAAACTCAACCTCGGTAAAGTCATTGAACTCCTGCAATTCAAACTCATCCGAAACAGGATTTTTGACATTTTGCCGTCGGCTCTTGAATTCCACGACCATGACATTGCGGTGATCGTTAAAATGGCCCTCCCTGATGCACTTGACATCGGCAAGGTTCAATCCCAGCCCACCTTCCCAAACTACTTTTGGTTCCATAATTTTATCATATTTTGGATAAAGGTATGAGCAGGTAACGACAAAGCGTGTCGTTGGATAAGCTATTTATCCGTGGAGTTGATGAAGTTTCCTGACCTCGTGGCCGGTTGTCATCTGGCCTTTTCGTAACTTCCCGTTGTAAGTCTGGATGCTTGGTAACGTAGCAATTGTTTAATAGGATGATATTTTTGAAGATACCTGTCAGGGAATTTCAGTAAGGTATTTATTCAATGATTCAACATGATTCCAAACTCAGCAAATCAAACCTGAAATGCTCGTAGATCATCACCATGGCCAGGGTGTCGAGTTCGCAGTATTTTAAAAGCCCCTGCGTGATCTCGGCGCGCTCCCCGTCGCTCATGTCAACATATTGTAGTTTGGCGTATGCCGTCATGGCCGCGCCACCATCGGCAATGCCATCAAGTTCTGAAAGGATGCCCTGGATCTCGTCGTCATTCCAGTTGCCAAAAAGCGGCGGCAACATCTTGTACGGATTCGCAACGTCACTAACATTGTCAATCCAAACAAAATCAGCAGGGAAATTTTTGCTCGTTAGTTTGATATTGCCAATGGGTTGCGAATATTTCTTTTTCAGGTAATCGCTGGAATGTAATGCGGCCGGGAGCACCGCCTTGATCGAGTTCGATCCGCGGGTCAGCGGGTTATAGTAATAATCTTTGACCACGCGGTTCAGGTCAACCATCGCGCGGTCGCCTTCCCAATAATCGGCGCTGTTGCGGGTTGAACAAGTGATGTTCTTCAAAAAGGCGATTAATTCGTCACGGTCAGGTTCGAGGCTTTCAGACAGTTGGTTGATGATGGCGTTGAGTATGGAATTCTCATGCGCGGCAAATCTGAAGATAGTGCCTTGGTCCTGGCAAAGCGCTTCGCGCAAGGCCCGAACGAACCTGAAATTCGGGAATTCGCCCGCAAGATTGCTGATGAATTCTGATTTGTGCTCAACGGTTCCATCGTGATTGTACTGGTGATGCGAGAACTGGAAGGCAACCTGCTCATACGGGCGCCTGCCGCAGGTGAAGGGCAAGGCCACCGCGCTGGTCTCGAAATCAATGAAGTGAAGCGGAAAATTCCAACTTTGCATCTCTGTCCGCAGTCCGTCTACCTCGACGTGTATGGAATGGTCAAAATCGCGTGCTTTTTGCACCTGGATCCATTGCCGCTCTCCCGCGCTCAGTTTGTCAGGGAGCAGCTGGATATTGAAATCGTCCTCATGTAACTGGTCAAGGAAATAGCGTCCCTGGTCAAAGAGCTTGCCGCCGCTTCTAAAATTCCACACCTCCATCGTGCGCGGTTTTTTGAAGTCTTCGTCCTTCCAGCCCAATAGTGTCGAGAAGCAGTGCGAAAAACCACAAAGTTTATCTTCAACCTTAAGTTGGTCGCCCAGCTTGTATTCGCACGCTTTGCAGGCGCCAAAACTCGGGGGCCAATGCAGGAATTCACCTTTTTGGTAGGCGCTACTGAACAAATCGATCGCTTCGCGGAATTTGAGATTGTCATAATATTGGTGCCGGTCAGCGATGATATCATTGCAGATATTGTCTACGTTGATTTCCGAAAGCACTGAATTCCCAATTTCAGACAAGGATTTCACCCCGACATCGACGCCGGTGCGCGGATTGCCGTTTTTTGGTATCCGAAAGTGCTGGTTCAGCCCGTTGATAGTGGTCCTTTTACTTTTGTCGGCCATCATGAACCAGGCCTCGAACTCAAGATCGGGGCGCGCGCAACTCCCTACATGCTTCTGGTAGGCAAGGTCAAAAAGGTAGGGTTTGTAGCCACTGGTGATGCCGCCACGAGCGCCTGTAAAAAGGTTTTCGGCGGTTGAGTCGAATGATTTCGCCTTGACCTCGATCAGCCGCACCCGGTTTCCGGTCTTGACCAAAATATCGGTTCGCACATACAAACTTTCAAAGAGGAATGCCGCCTCATATACCACGCAATTTTCACCTCTGAGCGCTTCGGTGGTGAGCATCGCCGACTTTTCATATTCATAAGGCTCGGTATCGATAAAAATGCCATCGGGATAGTGCAGGCGCGCCAGCGCCTCAACCTGGAAGCCGCCCTCGGCCAGTGATTGTAAAAAGGAATCTTCCTTTTTGGTATTGGCATACTGCGGGTTGGCAGCGTAGCACAGCTTGTTTGGGCATTCGAGCGCCTGTTTGAAGCGCGACTTGGTAAGAAGTTTCATCGGCAAAAAATTATAGTTTTGTTCCCTCACACGAATCATCGGTATTGATCCAGTGCCTCCCGCAGCTTTTCCCGGACCTGCTCCCGCAGCGTAACGGGCTCCAAAACCTGCACCTGGTTGCCAAAGGAAAGCAATTCCATCATCAAATCGTAACTCGGGTAGAGGTGGAGGGCGAAGATGGTTCCCGAATCGGTTTCAGAAATAACCCTTTGGCTGTGGTGCAACGGCAAGGACTTAATGTATTTGGCTTCCGATGGGGTAAACATCAGCAGGATGTCCTCGGCCTTAATATCATCTTCGCAGATAATGCCAAAGCAGTCGCAAAAGTGCGCCTCGACATCCAGCGTTTCAACGCCCAAGACCTTTTCATTGAGGATTTCAAGATTGCTGATCCGCTCCAGCCCAAATGATTTGACAAGAGAATCTCGCGAGTCCCGGGCCACTAAATACCAGCGATGCCGGGCTTCCTTGAGGGCAATGGGAGCGACCTTGCGGGTGGTGTGCTGTTGGTCGGCCTCCCAATACTTTTCGTGATTGAACCTCACAAAACTCCGGTTCCTGATGGCGTGCAGCAGCCCGTACATGTGTTCGGTGCCCAAAGGTTTGCGTTTTTCAACGATCAGGTGCGAAGCAAACTTACCGGTTAGGTTCAGCGCATTGAATACCTCAAAGCTTTCCATGATGCGCTCGGTCCGCGGATCGTTCGTCTCCTCGGCGATCTCATAAAGCCCCATTGATTTATTGAACTCGATCTCGATGTTGTAAATAGTCGCGATGTCCCTGATATCACGCTGGAACGTCCTGAGCGAGATTTCATAGTTTTCGCCATCCAATTCAGATTCTGTTCTTAAATAGGCGGCAAGCTGCTCAAAACTGCAGGGCCTCCGTCTGAGTCTGTTGATGATTAAAATGTACCGCTTTACGAATTGCTTCTTGGACATGGGAATGATTTATTAATATAACCTCCCCCCGCGACATGTTGTGACGCAGTAAAAAGTAGTTGCAGGTTACCTTGATGGATATTTTCAATTAAATGTCCTTCCTGATTTTTCCCTCCTGCGTATCATAGATCATGGTGTGCAACGAGTAATCAAACCATTCATTGAACATTTTAAAGTTTCGTGCTTGCGGCCAGACATTTTCATCGGTGTACCAATTGTTGAGCTGGTCGCAAAAAAGGCTGTCAAAATTCTTTTTCAGCCATTTTTCCATTTGCGATACCTCGTCAAAATCAGGCAGGAGATAAACATCGTGTTCACTTTCTTCCATTAGGTTCCTGTCATTCGGATCCATAACGGCAAGCCAGTCATAAAACGGTTTTTTGCGCCTGATGATTAAAACACTCCTGTTGATGCTGTCAAAATAGTAGGGTATGGGTTCCATTTGATTTGTGCGTAACTAATTATTTTTTTACAAACGTCCGCCATGGCAACTCGCTGCTAAATTACAAAATCGGCTGTGCGAATTGTACGCACGAGCCAGTCCTCAGCCACAATTCTTTAAATTAGAAATCCGGCTACGGGACATGGGGAAAGAAACGATACCCGGACAGCAAAAAAAAATGCCGAAGTATTTCATTCGGCATTAATTTTACGGTACTTATTGTCAGGACTTAATTCTTAACGAATTTAGACGAATAGATTTTATCTAAAGTCAGCACATACATTCCTGAATTGAGTGATTGAACATCTATGGGATCAAAATTATTGACGGTGCCCATTTTAATCAATCTGCCTGAGAGATCGTAAATCTCAAAATTGGCCTCATCTGTCAGTCCTTCAATTGCAAGGAGTGAAGTCACTGGGTTTGGTGATATTCTGAAAGTAACCTTGGCCAGGTCAACCACATCCAGATTGTTATTTCGGGCCTGGATATTATCGATATCCAACACGGCTTCGATTGCATCTCCGTCCCAACCAGGTGCATCATCATGCAAAATTCGGAGTTCATTGATATTGTTGAAATCTCCGTTGTATGTATTGGTATGCCCCAGCCGGGTCAGTGCATTTGCGTCAATGGGAAAAATTATGGTGTTCCAGCCCTGGCCGGGAACAACGGCTATGGGATTGATTGAGCTCCATTTGGGATCATTGGTCCACGCTGTATTTTGAAATGCCAATCGCAAAGTAATTATGTTCGATCCGGAATTCCGGACATCCATTGAAATGTAGGTCACCCCCGCAGCAATGTAATTGCCTTTCCACTGCGCATTATTGAATGTGACGAGTTTGCCAGCACTTGATGTACTGCCGTTTGACTGAACTCTCAAAAAGTTATCATCTGCGCCCGCAGGACCGTCTGTCAGCATATTTTGATTAGGTAAAGTGCTGGTAGATTTTGTCCAATTGGCAGTTGTAAAATTTTCAAAATCGTCAACTTGATTCAAGGTGATCTGCGACATTGCAAAAAAAGGAAGTCCAATAAAACTAACGAGTAATATTTTTTTCATAAATATAATGGGTAAGAGAATGAATGGGTTTTTGTGCGACAAAGATAGCAAAGGATTTATATTGAAGTCCGGGAATAATTGTAAACATCTGCCTGCCCGTGCGAAAGCCGTGCAAAGCCTTCCGGCTTCGCACGTATTCATTTACAGATGCGGCTTCACACGTTAGCAAAATCCATTACTTTTCCTGGTTCTCCTTCAAACTAAGGTTGTACCAGTCAATTTTTCTTGAATAATACATCACCAGGCCAAGGATGATAAAGATACCAATGCTGCCAATCAACAGCGCATAATCTTCCAGTTGAATAATCACGAAGATGAAGGAATATAGGATAAACAGGATTCCGGTAATCACCAAAACCAACCGGTTGATTTTGATAACCGCCTTGACATACCCCGCAATCAGCAACAGTGTTGACAGGCTGGAGATGATAAAGGCCAGGTTGAAACTGAGGTGTTCCGATATCGCAATCAGCAGGGAATAAAAAACAACGAGCGCCACGCCAACCAAAATGTATTGGATGGGGTGGATGAAGATCTTGTTCAGCACCTCTATAAAAAAGAACGCCAGAAACGTAAAGCCGATAAAAAGGATCGCGTATTTAAGGGCCCGGTAGGATTTGAGGTAATTGTCAACCGGCAGCAAAAGGTCTATCCCAAAGGTAGAAGGCTCAATGCTAAACTGATCGCCCGTCCACACCTGCGGATAATTCCGGTTAAGGTGAAGGATGTTCCACTTAGCCGTGAACCCCGATTCCGAAATACTCCTTGAGTCAGGAAGGAAGGCACCGTTAAAGCTCGGTGTGGTCCAGGGTGAGGCGATGCTTACATTGGAAACCTTTCCCACCGGGGTAAAGTATATTTTCTGGCTCCCCTTCAAATCCAGCGCCAGCTCAAACTTATACTGATTGTCTTGTCTCAGTGTATCCAGCTTGGCATTGATTCCGCTGGAAATCACGTTCTGTGCCGAAACGCCCGGATTGAAAAAGAATTCCTTGTCATTCCAATTGAGCACAACCTGTTTCTCAATACCCCTCAAATCAGTGATGCCCATTACAAATTCGGCCTTGTCCAGCTGGATTTCGCGGCTAGGAACGTCCAGCAGGGCAAAATCCAGGGCATCAATGGTTCCCCTGATGTGTAAAGTAGAATTATAGACTGCAATTTCATAAATGCCGCGGTTGCGTTTTTCAGGATCGATATTGCCCGTGATATCCAGACTGTTGGGAAGGACCGTGATGTAATCCTTCACCTTGATAAGTCGATCCACTGAATCTTTCTGAGACCGTTCCTTGACATACTTGTAATACGGAATTGACAAATAGGGCCCCGTAATGGTCTGGGCCTCACTCCATTTGGAGCTGACCTCTTCAATGGCAGCTTCCTGTGTGGATTTCCGTTCATTGATCAATGAATGGATCATGGTTGTAGGGATCAGCAGTAAGATTGCGATGACAATTATTGCCCCTACCTTGAATAAAATATTGTACTTCAGGCCTGCCATTTTTATACCGAAGCTGCAAAGAATATGATCATGCCCAGGATCATCAGGATATAAAGCGAAATAATGACAATGGTCGCGATACCCATGAATTTGAACAATGATTTTAGGTTCTCAAATCCAAGGGTCACTTCCTCAACATTTTCAGATGCAATGCCCTTGCTGATTTTTTCGCTGAACCTATGCAGGTAGCGCACTGGAAAATAGTAAAACAGCGCGATGAGAAGATAAAGGTAGCCCATCCAGCTCATGTTGAAGTCTGGGTTCAGATCATCAAAATGTGATAAAGTCGTAATCATTACGATACCTCCCAGGGCCATCAGGCCAACGGTTATGTATCCCAGAATGGCTAAAAATTTTCCCCATTTTGCGGTTTCGGCAAGGTACTGCCGCGATTCTGAAGTAATGATCAGGAAGGGCCTGGAGGCTTCGTTTTCAAATGTGTTCATATTGGTTTTATTGGTTGATTAAAAATTTCAGGTAGTTATCCCTCGCGGATATGTTCATGCAGATTTATTTCTTGGCCTAAAATCCGGCCATAAATATATACAATTGTTAACAAACTTTTAAGAAATTCCGAAATCTCCGGATTGATTTGAGGAGCCAGTCCGATAGCGTAGATCTAGTGCATGGATAGTGCATGCATATTGTACGGACAGTGTATGGAAGCGTAATTCAGCGTTACATACCAAACTCCTGACTTCCAATAAGTAGTAGAATCCAAGCTCCGGCTGAGCTGAAACGTCCGGGAGTGTGCTATGATTTGTTGATAGAAGGGTTATTTCCCAATACAAAACCTCCCAAAAATGTTTCCCAACAGCTCATCATTGGTTACCTGGCCGGTGATTTCGCCCAGATGCGCCAGAGCTTCGCGAATATCGATGGCCACCAGGTCGGCCGGGAGGCCTTCGCGCATCCCCAGCCTGACTTTCCGAATCTCCCGCAATGACGCCGTTAGCGAGTCATAATGCCGAGCATTGGTCACGATGGTCTGCCCGCTTTCAAGCGCGCCGGTATTCACCAATGAAAGCAGCGCCTGCCTGAGCTCCTCGATCCCCTCGCCAAATTTGGCCGAAACGGGCAGGAAGTTTTGGATTATGGGTTTTGAATGCAGGCCAAAATATTCCAAAAGGCGCCGCTTGTCGTTTGGCTGCAATTGGTCTGACTTATTGGCCAGCACCAGAATTGATTTGTCGGGATACTGTGTTGCAAGTTCCTCCAGTTCCTGGGCCGTTTTTTCAGCTTCATTGTCAAGGGACAACCGCGTGGCATCTATCATATAAAGGATCACGCGGGCTTGCTGCATCTTTTCAAAAGTGCGTTTGATTCCGATATTTTCCACCACGTCATCAGTCTGTCGAATCCCGGCCGTGTCAATAAACCTGAAGCCCACCCCGCCAACGCTGATCTCATCTTCAATGGCGTCTCGCGTGGTACCGGCAATTTCCGAAACAATCGCCCGTTCCTCGTTGAGCAATGCGTTGAGCAGCGTTGATTTGCCCACATTGGGCTGCCCGGCAATGGCCACCGGAATCCCGTTCTTGATGGCGTTGCCCACCGCAAATGATTCCACCAGCCGCGTCAGTACAAGCTCAATTTGCTGCAACAGCGCATCAAAAGCCTTTCGGTCGGCAAATTCGACATCCTCTTCGCTAAAATCCAGTTCAAGTTCAATAAGCGATGCAAAATCCAGCAGCTGTTGCCTCAGATGGGCCAGTTCATGTGAAAAGCCGCCCCGCATCTGTTGCATCGCCACCCGGTGCGCCGCCTGGTTGTCCGACGCGATCAAATCGGCCACAGCCTCGGCCTGTGAGAGGTCAATCTTGCCGTTCAAAAACGCCCGAAGCGTGAATTCGCCCGGATTGGCCATCCGGCATCCGTGGTGCAGGCAAAGCATGATCAACTGCTGCCGGATAAACGATGACCCGTGGCATGAAAATTCAATCGAGTCCTCGCCCGTATAGGAGTTCGGGCCCTTAAAAATGGACAAAAGCGCCTCGTCCAAAACCATTTCGCCGTCCATCAAATTGCCAAGGTGAATGGTATGCGATTTCATTTCCCGAACTTTTTTGCCGCGTACAGGCCTAAAAACCGCTTCGGCCACGGCAAAGGCATCGGGGCCGGAAATCCGGACAATCCCAATGGCACCCTGGCCCGCGGGAGTTGCCAGGGCCACTATGGTTTCGTTCAGGAGCATGTGCCAAAGATAGGCATTTCCCTGTGATGTTTCTTGGGCGTGCCGGCGCGGTCAGCATCGTGCTTCAAGGTACATAATTGCCGCGCCGTCGCGCTCTCGGCTGTATCTTTTGCTCGCAGGCTCGCAAAAGGATGCCGCCTTGATCGCTCACGCACAAGATCCCGGCGGCTTTTGGGTTGTAAGTTGTGACTTCCGAATGGGCAACCTCTTTCCATAGGTCAGGGCCCGCCAAAGCCATTCCATCGGCCCAAATTCAAAGTGCCTGAACCACCAATGGCTCAGCACCACCTGCAGCGCAAAGATCACAATGGCAATCGGAATAAATCCCGAAGGGCCCATCCGCGTGGCCAGCCCCAGCCCAAACCCGTAGTAAATCCACAAGCCTGCCACTGATTGAATCATATAATTGGTAAGCGCCATACGCCCCATCGGCTCCAGCCACCGCAGGGAATTCCCCTTACGGTACAAGAGTGCCAGCGCAATGGAATAGGCCACGGCCAGCGGCGCTACGTTGAGGCAGTAAGCAAGGGTGTCCAGTAATCCCTCGGGTTGCGGCAACCGGCCCGTTTCATGTGCGGCCAGTTTGAGCGCCCCGCCCACCAGCCCGATAGCCAGCATCCAGTACATCAACTGTTTGAGCCCGGGCGCCAACTCCTCAATCCTTTGGTAGAGTTGCGCCTTGCCCACGGCAAGCCCCAGCAGGAACATGGCCAGAACCTTGAAAATCCGGTTGCCATCGGTCCGCAGGGCCCAACTCCACAAAACACCCGAGCGGTTCCAGTTGAGCAGGTCAGGGTAGGAGGTATTGTACAAAACCCAGTGCGAAACATTCTGCTGGGTTATTCCGCTGTGGGTATCGTGCCCAATGGCCAGGGCGTAAAACGGTTTGCTGATGTTGAGTTTGTCATCGGTTACCACTTTGAGCGCGTCAAATGCAAGGGGAAGCATCACCATCACCGCCCACAGGATCACTAATGTACGGGCACGGAATTTCATAAAAAGCGGAAGCAGCATTCCGGTCAGCGCATAAAAAACCAGAATATCGCCATCCCAGATAAGCAAAGAGTGCGCAAGCCCCAAAAGAAAAAGTACAAAAAGCCTTCGGTAAAAAAGCCCGATGCGGCGCGACTGGCCTTTGCCAAAGAGAAAAATGTAAAAACCGATGCCAAAGAGCAGTGAAAAAATTGAGTAGAATTTGCCATCGACAAAAACCAGGTGAAAGTACTCCAACCCTTTATCGAGTCCTGCCAGCGGCATTGAGGCGCGCATCTCCGGGCTCAGGAAGATGTACATCGAAAAATAACCGGAGTTGGCCAGTATGATGCCAAGAAGCGCAAAGCCGCGCAGGGCGTCAAGGACGCCGTAACGATTCCCAATACCAATCGGGCTGGCCTGCATAATCCTGATAATGAATATACCGGACTAATGTACAGCTTTTTAACATGCTTCAAACCGGTTAAAAATAAAAAAGCCGCCTGATGGCAGCCTTTTCTTTATTTGTTTGAACAGATTAGTTGTTGAGCATGACCGGCATCACAAGCATGGTCACGGTTTCGCCTTCATCCAAACCGTCCGAAGGGGTAAGGATTCCCGCACGATTCGGCATGGACATCTCCAGCATGATCATGTCACTTTGAAGATTGGTGAGCATCTCGGTCAAAAACCGCGAATTAAAGCCAATCTGCATATCATCGCCCTGGTAATCACAAGTAAGGCGTTCCTCGGCTTTGTTTGAATAATCGATGTCCTCAGCCGAAATGTTGAGCTCGGTACCGGCAATCTTCAGTCTGATCTGGTGCGTGGTCTTGTTGGAAAAGATCGCCACCCGACGCACCGAATTCAGGAACAGCGTTCGGTCAATGACCAGCTTGTTTGGGTTCTCCTTTGGTATAACGGCTTCGTAGTTGGGGTACTTTCCATCAATAAGCCGGCAGGTCAGTACATAATTGTCAAAAGAGAAGGTTGCGTTGGAGTCATTGTATTCAATCCTGACCTCGGCATCTGAGGCTCCCAGGATACTCTTCAAAATATTGAGCGGTTTTTTGGGCATGATAAAATCCGCCACCTGCGAGGCCTTGACATCGGTGCGCGCATACTTGACGAGTTTGTGCGCGTCGGTGGCCACAAAAGTGAGCCCTTCAGGCGAAAACTGGAAGAAAACCCCTGACATTACCGGACGCAAATCATCGTTCCCTGCCGCAAAAATGGTCTTGCTTACGGCGGTTGCCAAAACATCGGCGGGAACCAGCGTAGTGGAAGGTTCGTCCAGGCTCACGGCTTTTGGAAACTGGTCGCCGGGGGCGTAGGCAAGGGCGTACTTTCCCGAATTGGACGAGATCTCAATGGTTGAATTTTCCTCGACGGTGAAAGTAAGCGGCTGCTCGGGGAAAGTCTTCAGGATTTCCAGCAGAAGCTTGGCGGGTACGGCTACGCTGCCCTGGCTTTCGGAATCGATTTCCAAAGTGGCCGACATCGTTGTTTCAAGATCGGACGCCGATACCGTAAGGGAATTGTTGTCCAGCTCAAACAGGAAGTTGTCCAGTATCGGCAGGGTGTTGCTGCTGTTGATGACGCTTCCCAAAACCTGGAGCTGCTTGAGCAGATATGAACTGGATACGATGAATTTCAT
>JAEZGB010000196.1 GCA_023437485.1 Bacteroidota bacterium | reverse complement strand
TTCCCCCGATCGGGCCTTTACCGTCGATTGGTTGGCCAAGGGTGTTTACCACACGGCCCACCATTTCCTCGCCCACCTTGAGCGATGCGATGCGCTGGGTGCGCTTTACCGTCGATCCTTCTTTAATGCCCGTGAATGGCCCGAGCAATACCACGCCCACGTTGTCTTCTTCAAGGTTCAAAACGATACCTTCAATACCGTTTGAAAACTCAACCAATTCACCATATTGAACGTTAGACAAACCGTACACGCGTGCAATACCGTCGCCCACCTGAAGAACTGTTCCCACCTCTTCAAGCGTAGCCCCCGATTCAAAACCGGAAAGCTGTTTCTTTAATATTGCTGATATTTCAGCAGGCTTAATTTCGGCCATAATGAATAATTATAGTTTTAACTTTAAATTTTCGTTGTTGTACTTGTTGATGAAAATATTCGCTTTTTCATCATCGAGGTTCCCCTCGGCGTCAACCATTCCGGATTTGTAAACGTTTTTTACAATATCCTTGAAAGAAAGGTCAGTATAGAGTTCGGCGCCTGATTTCAGGAACCTCACTGTGTGCACTTCCTTGGTCACGAACTGCGGGAACCTGTGTGCCTGCGGATTGTTCGCGTTGTAATGGTGCGGATTTTTTTCCTGATAGGTCGTGGTAAGGATGGTGATAAACTCATTGCCGGAAGGCGTTGCGAGTGTCATCGTCATTCCGTCCTTGTCCACGTTGTAAACCTCAACATCGTCAATGATCGCCTTGTCCTTCTTGAACTTGACCTTTTGTGCCGATGCTGAACCAACCGCGATTAATGCCGCAAAGAGAAACAGGTATTTTTTCATGAGTTCGCGAATTCCCTTTTGAGTGCCTGAAGCCTTCCGGCGATTGAGGCGTTGTACTGCCTGTCGCCGATGCGGATGATGAACCCGCCGATTATCGATGGGTCAACGATGTTTTCAATAACCACTTTTTTGTCAGAGAAAGACATGACCTTATCAAGCACCTTTGCCCTAAGATCGTCAGTCATGGGAACCGCCGTGGTAACAAGCGCGTTTTCAATCCCGTTCATCTCCTCAAAAAGCTTCACGAAAGATTCGGCCACCGCTGACAGCAGGTCAAAACGCTTGTTCTCCTGCAGCAACCTGAAAAGGCTTTTTGTCACCTCATGCGTGTCAGGAAAAATGGCTAGCAAGGCATCGTGCTGGGCCTGGACCGTCGTGGTGGGATTATCCATGAACTCACGCAGTTCCCGGCTTGAATCAACGGTTTTGGCAATGTACAGCATGTCATTGTTGACCTGCGCGGCTGCGTTCTTGCTGCCCGCGAGATCAAGGATTGCCTTTGCATATCGGATTGCTGCCCTGGTGCCTGCCATATTAATTTAGTTTTACGTCGCCCAGCATCTTCTCAACGAGCTTTTCCTGAGCTTCCTTATTTGACAATTCGTCTTTTAACAGTCTCTCGGCAATTTCAAGTGAAAGTGATGAAACCTGCGCCTTCATCTCGGCCATCGCCGCGTTTTTCTCGCTTTCGATGGCGGCTTTTGCCTGCGCGATCATGTTCTTGCCTGCTTCCTGAGCTTCGGCACGTGAATCGGCAATCATCTTCTCCTTCATCTCGCGCGCTTCCTTGAGCAAAGCATCGCGTTCCATGCGGGCTTCCTGCAAGATGCGCTGGTTGTCAGCCTGTAGGTTCTGCATTTCCCTGCGGGCATTCTCAGCCGAGAGCAGCGCGTTGCGGATTCCTTCTTCACGGCTTGAAACCGCCGCAAGAATTGGCTTCCACGCGTACTTTTTTAGCAGTACCAACAAAATAACAAAGGTGATCAGCATCCAGAAAATAAGTCCTATTCCCGGATTGATCAATTCTGAACCTGCACTCAGTATTATCATATAATGTAAGTTTAAATTTTAAAAACAATCCCCGCAACCAACCGTTGCGGGAGTTGTTGTACCGCTTATTTTACGAATGCACCAAAGATGATGGCGATAAGGCCTGCACCTTCAATAAGACCTGCTGCAATAAGCATAGCACCCTGAATTTTTCCGGCTGCTTCAGGCTGGCGTGCAATCGCCTCCATAGCTGAACCTCCGATACGGCCAATACCAAGACCAACGCCCAATACTGCCAATCCGATTCCTACGTAAATTAATCCTGCTGATTCCATTTTAAAAATTTAACGGGTTTATAAAAAAAACAATAATTCTAGTGATGTTCCTCATGCACGGCCATTCCGATGAACAGCGCGGTGAGTACTGTAAAAATATAGGCCTGCAACGCTGCTACCAGCAACTCCAGAACCGACACAAACAAGGCAAGTGCAACCGACGCGGGCGCAATCGCGATTGATTTGAACATGAACACGAGCGACACAAGGCTCAGGATCATGATGTGACCGGCAGTGATGTTTGCAAAAAGTCGCATCATCAAAGCGAAAGGCTTGGTTAAAAGGCCCAAAAATTCAACCGGGATCATGATAGGCAACAGCCAGGCCGGAACTCCGGGCGGTTTGAACACGTGGCCCCAGTAGCTCTTGTTTCCGTTTATGTTAACCGTCACGAAGGTGATCAGTGCCAGCACCAGTGTAACGGCGATGTTCCCGGTAACGTTGGCACCACCCGGAAATATCGGAATAAGGCCCAATAGGTTGTTGATCCAGATAAAGAAAAAGATGGTCAGGAGCAATGGCAAAAATTTATCGGCTTTTGCATGCCCGATGTTCGGGATGGCCACTTCATCGCGAATAAACAGGATGATGGGCTCAGTGAACCCGGCAATGCCTTTCGGCAGACCGCCGTTCTTTGCGTATGAATTCCGTGTTCCGATAAAAATCAGAAGGATCACGGCGATTGAAACCATAATGCCCGCAACATTCTTTGAAATTGAAAGATCGATGAATTTATTGTCCAATCCCGTAAACAGATCGGCGACGTTGGCGCGCTGAATGTCGGGATTTGTTGACACCACGCGGCCGTGGTCCATTTTAAAGCCGTTGTATTCATGACCGTGCGCGATTTGGCTGGACATAAACGTATGCAGCTGGCCGTCCTGGATAATGATAATTGGAAGCGGGATGGAAACGTGGTGCTCTTCCCCGTTCTCGTCGGTCGTGGTCCAAAGATGCCACTCATTTGCGTCAGAGATGTGATGCATGATCATCTCAACGGCATTGAATTCTTTTTCGCCCTCAGGTGCTGCAACCGCGTCGGAAGCTGCCACTTGCTGCGTAGTTTCCTGAGAATTAGCGTGGTTTGACATTAAAAAAACCAGGAAAAAGAAAGATATCATTAAGAACTTCACACCCTGCTTTTGCATCATTTTCATTTTTTTAAAATCCCGGCAAAGGTAATGCATTTCTTTCGCAATGAAAGTGCTCTAACACATTATTTTTGGTAGATTTTGAGCGTACGGAGGCACAGGTAGATGCTCAGGAACAGATAACCCAGGTAAACAAGCGCAAAATTGAGCATCAGCGGCCGCGCCAGCGGCGTGTTTTGTTGCAGTATCGTCAAAAAAGTGAAAATCGCCAAAGCCTTTAAAAACAGAAACGAAATAAATACAAATCCCGACTTTTCAATAAAGTTTTTGGCTACATAATCAAAGATGAGCAAAAGCAACGCGCTTATAACAACAAAGAAAACGTAAAATGCGATCAGCACTTTGCTGCCAATGCCAAAAAGGGGCGCTATAAACCAATTCGCGCCAAGTGCAACAAAGGTAAAAATGAGCAATACGGCCGCGTTTCGCAAAAAATTATTTGACATTCCTAACACTTCTGTACAGGTTGAACAATGAAACGGCCACGCCAAAAACTGACAGTATCGCCGTGACAACCAGCTTTTGATTTCCCATTCTTCCGTCAATATATTTACCAATGAGCACAAAGGCCAGGATGGTGGCAGCCATTTGGAAAACATAACCCGAGTACCTTATATAGGAATTTAGCGCGTTTTTATCCGGCTTTTTCTTCGCGCTCATTAAGCGGTAAGGTTTTAACATTGGGTTTCATGGCGCAACTGGCGCTGAATTCGGCACCCGGCTCCACTGAGAGTTTGCCAACCGTTACCTCTCCGTGAATCGAAGCCTTGCTTTTTACGTTCAGCATCTCGGCAACCAGGATGCGGCCTTCAAACCGGCCTTCGATATCGGCATTACGGCACACGATGTCGCCCTTGACCATTCCGGCCGGGCCGATGACGATTTTTCCGTTTGATTTGAAATTTCCTACAAGTTCGCCGTCCAGCCGGAAATCGGCGTGCGAAATAATATCACCCTTGATGACGGTTCCCTCAACAATCCGGTTGGTTTTTCCAAGTAAATCGGTATAGGATTTTGGGCTTTTCTCAAACATGCTCATCGTTTTGGTTGCTGCATTTGCGGTGCGGGTGGCGGGCCGCCAAACTGTCCGGGCGGCAGTGCCTGTTGATTGGGGTTCCCGGGCTTTTGCGGGTTGCGGTCAGGAGTTTGCCTGGTTGGCATTTGCTGTTGCGCACCGGGCTTCACAGGGGCGGCCCCAGGATTCTGACGGGTGTCGGGAACAGCATTGTCCCGAGGGCCTGCCGCGCCGCGGGGAGTGGGAGAGGTCACTTGTTTGACTGGCGGTGTAAACGGCAACTGATCGGTGACCGAAACATCACTCAGGGAGGGATTGGCAAGATATTCATCAAGGTTTTTCTTGATTTGGACCACCTCATAGTTTTGTCCAGAAATGATGATGGCTTCGTCAGGGATTTTGTACTCCTTGACTTCTTTAAGAATGGTGGCGATGTTCTTTGCCAAATCTTCTGATCGCATCCCGTGAATGACCACGAAATTGTCGGTTTCGGTGTAAATGTCAAACGATGTGGTCAGCCTGTCAATCTTACGGTCGGTGGTAAATTTCCTGATTTTTTCAAGCATGTTTTTCACATTGGGCGCATCCGGGCTCTTGGCGCGGTACAAAATTTTCCAACTCGAACTCTCGGCTTTGGAAAACTGAAGGCTGGCAAGTGCCGGAATTTCCTTTGCCAGCAATGCTTCGGCCTGCTTGCCCTCGGCCGACGAAGGATAATTGAGCGCGACAAAATTCAGCGCCTTGCGGTATTCATCTATCCCCCGCAGTTTGCCAATGGTATGTGCCTTGAGCAGTTCAAATTTGGAGACGATCTCATCGCCGGTGTATTGCTCGGTGGCTTGTTGCGAAAGCTGTAGCACATTGCGGTAGTCGCCTGCCAAAAACTGTTTGTACAAGGCTTCGTAGGCTACTTCGGGCGCCTGGGCCGCATCACTACCGGCAGCGGCGCTGTTCAGGATCTGGGCATACCGCGATTCGGGGAACTGGCTGGTTATCCTGCCTTTCATCTCGGTGGCCTTGACCGGATTGGTGATCTCGTAAATTTTATAAAGGTTGTACATTGAAGGTAGCACAAGGCGCTCTTCGGGGTTTGAAATCAATAGATTTTCAAGCTTTTCGGCAGCGCGCTCGTACTCCCGAAACTTCTCCTTATAGATCACACCCAGCTGATAATAAGCAAAATTGCGTTCGCGTGCCAGCGAATCCAATACTTTGCGATCGGTGGGCACCTGGTCCAGATAAAAATCGGCTGAATACCTAAGTTCATCGGTGACCGCCAATGCCGCAGAATCTTTCCCTGCTTCAGCTATCGGCCCATCGGCAGAAGCCATCGCGTTATTGCCCGCAATTTTGGCCGCGATCCGCCAGTTATGCACGTGTGCCCGACCGCCCCAATACTTTCGGAATTCGGTTTTGCCAAAAGCCACCGTTGAAGGATTGTAAAAATAAAAATCACTTTGCGCACCGCCGGCACCTGATTGGGTTGTCGACATATTCGGGCCGGGGGTTCGGCCGCCTGACACGCCGCGCCCGGTAGTTGCATCGCCTTTGGGTACATTCTCAGACAGGACAGCGCTTCTGGAATCGGCTCCGGCACGAACATTTTCGGCTTCCTGGGCAAGTTTTTCCGCAAGGGCACGTTTGCGCTCGTCGTCTTTCTTTAATTTTTCGATATAATCCTCATAATACTTTCGCCGGGCCGGAAGATCCATGGCAACCACGTCAAGAATACTGTCATTGGCCGTGGCGATGCCCTCATATTTAATCACGTCCTCAAGATTGTCGCGCTTGCGGCGAATGGCCTTGTATTCCCGCGACCGCGAATTTAGCTGGGTAAGTGTTGAATCATAATATTGCCCCGCAACAACATATTTGGCATTGTCAAAGTTGATGTCGGCCAGGTTGCGGTAATTGGACGCGACCAGGTAACCGTTTTCATTCTTGTGCTTTAACGAGGCATTGTAGTATTTCACTGCGTTTTTGTCATCGTCAAGCCTCTCATAAAAAAGCGCCATCTGGTGGTTGAGCGTCCCCAGGTACGGCCGATTTTCACGATCGTCCAGGAGTTTCTGGAATTTTTTGACAAATAATGTCGTGTCGCCGGTTTTGTGGTCAAACTGCAAAGCCTGTCGGGCGTGCGCCTGTACCACATATTGCCGGGGTGATTTGCGCTTCATGTCGATGATTTCCTGGAAAACCGCATGAGCGCTGTCTTTGTGCCCCTGCTCTTCATACAACTGGCCCAGGATAAAACGGTAGCGGGCCTTTTCTTCGTCCTTTTTGGTGAACTCAGTAGCGAGTTTGAGCTTGGCAACTGCGCTGTCAGGTTGCTCCAGATTGAGGAAGGCTTCGGCCAGGATCGCGTTGGCATCGGCAAAAACCTGATCCTTGAATTTTATTTCGCTCAACAGTTTGCGCAGGTTGCTCACCGCCAACTGGTCATTCTCCATACGGATGTTGGCCTTTTCCCGCCACACCTTCGCCTCGTAGATTTTGTCAGATGTCGGATACTTATATAATATATAATTGAACGCCTCAAGCGCCGGAACAAAACGGTTGTCATAATACCTCGCTTTGCCCAGCATCAGGTGCGCCTCATCCATTTGTGGATTCTTTTCGCTCCCGCCGATGTTCATCGAGTGCTTCTGGATGGCCTTGATGGCCTTGGTTTCGGCGCGTTCAAAGTTGGCGTTGCGGGTCTGGCCCGGGTTCATCGCGTCAGGCGCGGGCTGCATGCGTTCAACGGGGAGGCGTTCCCAGAAATTGTCAGGGGAAAGCTGAAGTTCTGCGAGCCCGGCGTCAAGGGCAAGGCCACCGTTGTAAAGGATGTTGTATTCAGTGCTCAGCGCATGCGAATTCCTGGACAGGAACGTATTGCGCTTGGTGGAGCACGCCACGAGCAACACCGCTAATCCCGCTGCCGAAAAATATTTAAATAGGCTGGTTTTCAATGTGGAAGCAATTTATTCCCTAAACTTTGTATTGGAAAATTTAGTATATTGACTGGTAAAAATACCATTCTTTTTGACACCGCAAACATAAGCGGCAATTTTGAAGCCGCCGCGCAATAGGCTCAAATTGATAAAACGGTGTTAATTTAATCCTGTCGGCATGGCCTGAAAAAACCCCGTGGCTGGCTTTTTACTACTTTTGTCAAAAACTAAATAATGTCCGATTTTTACAAACTTTCCATAAAGGAAGTAAGGCGGGAAACACCCCACGCAGTTTCGGTGGAGTTCTCGGTTCCACTAGAATTTCGCGATTTTTACAAATTTACCGCCGGTCAGTACGTCACGCTCAAACTTACCCTTGATGGCCAGGAAATCCGCAGGGCATACTCCATTTGTTCATCGCCCAAAAGCGGTGAATTGCGCATTGCGATAAAGTCAGTGGGCCAGGGAGCTTTCTCGACATTTGCAAATACATCTCTCAAACCTGGTGATGTTGTAGAGGTTGGAACCCCGGAGGGCAAATTCACATTTGAACCAAACCCCGAGCGGATGAAAAATTACGCTGCATTTGCGGCGGGCAGCGGTATCACGCCGGTCATGTCCATCCTCCAGTCGGTTTTGGAAAGCGAACCCAGCAGCACTTTTGTATTGGTTTACGGCAACAAGACCCCGGATGAGACCATCTTCCACGACAAACTCCACGATCTTGCGCAACAATATACCGGCCGGTTTTTTGTCCATTATGTATTCAGCCAGGCCCGGGTTGGACAGGAACTCTTTGGAAGGATTGAAAAATCAACCGTAAATTTTGTACTCAACAACCGGCACAAGGAGAAGGATTTTGACAAATTTTACCTGTGCGGGCCTGAAGATATGATCAACACCGTGAGCGGCGTGCTCCGCGAGCACAATGTGCGCGAAAAAGACATCCGGTTTGAACTATTCTTTGCGCCAAAGGCCGAAAATGAAATTGACTCCACACTTCAGGGACACACCAAAATCAAGGTAATTGTCGACGGTGACGAAGCCGTGTTTGAAATGTCGCAAAAACAGACGCTGCTTGAAGCCGCGCTCAAGCAAGGCCTTGACGCTCCGTACTCGTGTCAGGGCGGGATTTGCAGCAGCTGTATTGCCAGGATCACATCAGGCAGTGCCGAGATGAAAAAGAACACCATTTTGACCGACGGCGAGATATCGCAAGGGTTGATCCTGACCTGCCAGGCGCATCCCACAACGCCCGAAATTACGGTGGATTACGACGACGTCTAGGCCAGTACCTCGAAAATTTTCCGGACAACCGCCTCAGGGGATATGGTGCGCATGGCCTCTTCATATCCCTTTACTTTTTTATTGCCGTAGATTGACGTGGGAAGCATCGGGAACTTTTCGCGGTCTGAGGTCAGCGCGTTTGACGCCGGTTGGTTGAACGGCGCAAAACCTGCAAAAGGGTGTGTGGCGCCCCAAAGAGTCACCGTCGGCACGCCAAACATTGCTGCCAAATGCGCATTGCCCGAATCCATGGAAAGCATCACATCAAGATTTGAAATCAGCTGGAGTTCCTGCTCAAAACTGAGTTTGCCGGCTACAATTGTTATGTTTTGATGGCCTTCGCCGAATTTCTCCAATTGATTAACTTCATCCGGGCCCGCACCAAAAAGAAATATTTTCAAATTATCCGATGACAGCCCGTCAATAACTTTTTGCATCAAATCAAAAGGATAAACCTTGCCGCGGTGTTTTGCAAACGGCGCAATCCCCAGCCATCTTGCGGTTTTTTCACCTGATAAAAGGGTAGTTTCGGCCGACAGCTGCCTGCACGGAAGAGCGGAGGCGTTGGCCATGTCAAGCGGGTATCCCAAATTGGCAAAAACCCTGGCATACCGATGGGTAACGGGGGTCAGTGGCTCAAATTTTTTGTTGGCCGGCCTGGTGAGCGCATTCCGTTGGCGCCGCGCTTTATCAAGAGTCGCGGTCGGGATTCCTGAAAGTTTAAGCAGCAATGTGACCACATGTGACCGCAATACGTTGTGCAAATCGGCAAACCCGTCAATCCCGCGGTCCTTCAAATCATGCGAAAGCTGTAGCAATCCCGGAAGTTTTTTGTGTTTGCCCTGCAGATCGGCCGCGAGAAATTCCACATTTTCCAAATCGTCAAAAAGAGGTTTGAAAAACGGGCGGGACACCATCGTGATCCGGAGTTCGGGATATCGTTGCCACAAAGCATAAAGCACCGGGACGGTCATGGCCACGTCGCCCAGGGCCGAAAGCCTGATAACGGCAATATGGCGAAGGGTTGGCGGCAATTACTTTTTATTCTGATAAAGCACCGGGTTGAGCGCCTCATCATTGTACATCTTCATCTGTCGGTAAACCTTCATGTATTTGTCGCCCGAGGCGATGTCGGCAAGCAAATCGTCAATGGCAGTCGCCAGGTCCTTGCGTTGTTCGAGAAGGATGTCAAGTTTGGCCTGGCAGGCGGCGCGGTGTTCGGGCGAAGCTTCGGCACGTACGGCTTCCTCGCGCATGTGGTGGATTTTCAAGGCTAGGATCGAGAATCGGTCAATGGCCCAGGCAGGGCTTTCCGAATTGATCTTTGCGGTCTCCTTTGGCGTCACGTCCTTGTATTTCTGAAGGAAATAACTGTCAATGTATTCCACCATATCAGTCCTTTCCTGGTTAAAGGCATCAATCCTGCGCTTAAGCGCGAGCGCGGCCACCGGATCAATCTGCGGGTCGCGAATCAGGTCTTCAAAATGCCACTGCACGGTATCAATCCAGTTCTTGAGATAAAGCAGGTGCTCGATTTTTTCTTTGGGATATGGATTGTTTACGGGCTGGTCAACATTGTCATGGACGTGATAATCCTTGATTGACTGTTCAAAAACCTGGAAGGCGAGTTGTGAAAACATAGCTTGGAATAAAACGCAAAGATACTTTTTATACTTTTACCCCCGAAATATTTTCCCCAATGCAAATTCATCATCTGGCTGAGCAAGACAGTGTGCTTCATCATTTTCTGGCGCAAATCCGCGAAGTAGGCGTACAAAATGACAGTATGCGTTTTAGGCGAAACATTGAGCGTATAGGCGAAGTCATGTCTTATGAAATCAGCAAAAAATTGGCCTACAATGTGAGGAACGTGGCCACGCCGCTGGGAACCAAAGAGGTTTCAAAACTCTCACACCGTCTGGTTTTGTGTTCGATCCTTCGGGCGGGGCTTCCCTTGCATTTGGGATTCCTCAATTATTTTGACGATGCCGAAAATGGTTTTATATCGGCCTTTAGGAACCATCCCAATCACGATGAATTTTTTGATATTGTGGTTCAGTACCAGGCCATTCCCGATATCAACGACAAGGTTTTGCTGTTGGTTGACCCGATGCTGGCCACCGGGCAGTCATTGGTAGCGGTTTTTAAAAGGCTGATGGAACGCGGCACGCCGAAGGAAATTCACATCGCTGTTGTGATCGCGGCTCCCGAAGGTGTCGAGCACTTGCGTCAGCACCTGCCAGATAATTGCCATTTGTGGATTGCGCAAATTGACGAGCGCCTCAATGAAAAGCAATACATTGTTCCCGGACTGGGTGATGCAGGCGACCTGGCTTACGGAATCAAATTATGACCTGAACAAAATAAAGCGTCATGGCCAGGGCAATACAAGTCGCCAGGATAATCTCGCGTCCGATACCCCGGTAATAGTATTCCACATGCGCGGTAGCCATTATCGCCAGTGGGGCAAAGGTAAAAATTAGTGTTTCGTTGCTTTTTCCGGGCGATGCCAAAAAGATAAACGCCGCAATAAAAAACCACGCCACTACCTTTTTATAAGAGGCCTGCACCACCAGCGGGCGTGAACTTATCGTAAAAATCATCGATGCCGTAAAAAAAAGTGCCACGGCCGCGTAGATTGACAATGCGCCCTGTTCGGCGGTACTTTCAAAATACCCAACACTAAAATCAGCGCGGGCACTGTTGGCAAGCTCGCTCAGGAGGCCCGGATCAAATGCCAGCGAATAGAACACAACCATCGATGCCACGGCAAAAAGCGCCAGGAACGGCAATACCCAGTTTCGGTAATCACGAGATACGTGAAAAAGGATCGAAAGGAACACCAAAAACAGGAACGCGATTGACCAAAAGTGAAAAACCGTCGCGACAAAAACCCAAACTGAGGCATCAAAAATCTTCTCCCGAATTGCCTTGAATGAATGCATCGAGATCAGCCTCCGCAAGGCAAGAAGGATAAAAAACCCGGCGAGCATCAGTTGCGGTCTGTCAAAGATCCCCGGAAAGAACATGACAAAAAGCAAATAAAACATCACTGTAAATGTGCTGTCCCTGCTCAGATTGTTTTTCTTGGCGATGAAATTCACCAAAAAAAGCGACGCGAAAAACACCACCAACGCCAGCCCGGAAATCCATAACGGCGAAATATTCTGGTCCCGCCCCGCAACAAAAAGAAAGAATACGACCAGCGCCGCCGTGGCCACTATAACATAATTAAACGGCGTAGATTTTTTGAAAAGGCTTGCAATCATCGAAGGTTTTCATACTTTTGTCATTGTAAATATAAACACTTCGCCTACAATGAGAGCGTTTTTTGAAGCTATACAATCGTTATTTGTGGACTTCCTTTTCCTGCCGATGGACGCCTTGCGCAAACTGGAGCTGGCTTCTTGGTTCACGGCCAATATCATCAACTGGATTTTCATGATCATCTGTGCCGTGGCTACCTGGTACTGGATCAAGCAATTGCGTATCCATGAGGAAAACGGTGAGGAAAACCAGGATACTACCGCACACTCATTTTTGAAGTAGGTCAAAACCGATATCCCTCCTGTAATACATCGTATCGAAATGTAGTTTTTCTATGTTTTGATACGATTTTTTTACGGCTTCACTGAAGCTTTCCCCAAACGAGGTCACGGCCAAAACGCGCCCGCCATTGCTCACCGTAAAGCCGTTGTCCAGCCTGGTGCCGGCATGAAAGACGATGGAGCCTTCAACCTGGTCGATGCCTGAAATGACTTTCCCCTTTTGATAATCTTCAGGATAACCGCCTGAAACTACCATTACCGTAGCGGCACTTCTCTCGTCCACAAGCAGCGAGGTTTCCCACAAGCTTTGGTTGGCAACAGCCAAAAACAATTCTACCAAATCTGATTTCAGGCGCGGGATCACCACCTCGGTTTCGGGATCGCCCATGCGGACGTTGTACTCAATCACCATCGGTGTGCCGTCCACGACAATCAACCCGACGAAGATAAATCCTTTGTAAGAAATACCGTCTTTTTCCAGTCCGTCGACGGTAGGTTTGACAATGCGCTTTTCAATCTTGTCCATCAAAACCTCATCGGCAAACGGAACCGGCGAAATCGCCCCCATGCCACCGGTATTCAGGCCGGCGTCGCCCTCGCCGATACGCTTGTAGTCTTTTGCTGTTGGTAAAATTTTGTAGCTGTGGCCGTCAGTGAGCACAAAGCAACTCATTTCGATCCCCTTCAAAAATTCTTCGATCACGACCTTGTGGCTTGCCCTACCGAATTTGCCACCCAGCATATCGCGTAATTCCTTTTCGGCATCAGACAAATTATCCAAAATCACAACTCCTTTTCCGGCGGCCAGTCCATCGGCCTTGAGCACGAACGGCGGATTGAGTGTTTTGAGAAAGTCGATGCCGGCCTCCAGATTATCAGATGTGAATCCCTGATAGGCGGCCGTAGGGATGTAGTGGCGGACCATGAATTGCTTGGCGAACTCCTTGCTGCCCTCCAATTGCGCACCCATTGCCGAAGGCCCGATTACCGGAATATCCTTTAACTGCTGATCGGCTGCAAAAAAATCATAAATGCCCGCCACGAGCGGATCTTCGGGGCCGACCACCACCATCTTGATGTTATTTTCCAGAACGAATGACCTTACTTTTTCAAAATCAAGCGGCGAGAGGTCGACGTTTTGGGCGATGCCAGCGGTTCCGGCGTTCCCGGGCGCAACAAAAAGCTTGTGGCATAATTTACTTTGGAGCATCTTCCAGGCAAGCGCATGTTCACGGCCGCCCGAACCAAGCAGGAGAATATTCATGTTGCAGTTGTTTCGTTGCCCAAAAATAGCCCCTTTCCGGCACTTGCCGAAACGAAATTTTGGCAAATTCAAAAGCCTCTGCCGCGTAAATGTTACATTTGGAAAAAATTATACGTGCCCGGCATCTTCGACCTATCGCTCATCCTCAACGGCTTTCCCATCGCCAAGGCGCGTAGGACACTCGCGCGTATCAACGAGGTGACCGAGAAGGATTTTGCCCCATTCGACCAATCGCGGCGCCAGCAGCTTGTGCGCTACCACATGGAACACAACCCACTGTATAAAAGCCTCGCCGGCGCGGAATACACAACCTGGGAATCGCTTCCCGTGATGACCAAGCGCGATTTGCAAAGGCCTTTGGCCGAAAGACTCTCGGACGGATATTCGGTTAAAAACGTGTTTATCAATAAGACCTCGGGCAGCGGCGGTGACCCGATGGTTTTTGCCAAGGACAAATTTTGCCACGCAATCATCTGGGCGAACATCATGCGGCGGTTTGGCTGGTACGGAATAGACTTCAACACTTCCTACCAGGCGCGTTTCTACGGAATGCCACTTGATTTTTTGTCGAATGCCAAGCTTCGGGTCAAGGATTTTTTTGCCCGTCGTTACCGCTTCAGTATCTTCGACCTTTCGGATAAGGGACTTAAAAAGATCGTGGATGGGTTCCGATCAAGGAAATTCGACTACATCAACGGCTACACCAACACCATCGTGCTGCTCGCGAAACATCTGCGCAGCAAAAACCTTGTCCTGAAAAACATCTGCCCGACGCTCAAATTATGCGTCACGACTTCGGAAATGCTCTTTGACGACGACCGCGAACTCATCAAAAAGTGGATCGGCGTGCCCGTGGTCAACGAATACGGCGCATCAGAACTCGATGTCATCGCCTTTGAGCATCCCGACGGTCGCTGGCTGGTGAATTCTGAGACAACGTATGTGGAAATTGTTGACGAGGCAGGGAACCCGGTTCCGCATGGTATTGAAGGCCGAATCGTGGTGACTTCATTGTACAATAAGGCTCACCCGATGATCCGTTATGAGGTGGGCGACTGGGGCGTTTTGGACGAAAGGTCAACGGCAAAGTTCCCCATCCTGAAATCGCTCACCGGACGCACCAATGACCTTGCGGTTTTACCCAGCGGCAAAAAACCCGCGGGGATGACCTTTTATTCGATTACCAAAAAACTGTTTGGCGATGAAGGAAATGTCAGGGAATTCGTGATCCGGCAAGTTAAATTGGATACTTTTGAAATTTTGTATACCAGCAAGGTGCCGCTTGGTCCCGATGAAATCCTACGCATCGAAAAGACATTGGAGCAGTACCTCGAGCCCGGACTGCATTTTATCTTTATCCGTAAGGAAGCGCTTGAACGCACCAAAAGCGGTAAACTCAAACAATTTGAATCGCTGATCGATCCATGAAAATAACCATCGTCGCGGGCGCAAGGCCCAATTTTATCAAGATCGCGCCCATCATCCGCGCCATCGAAGACCGCGCTAATCAAGGCGCTGCCATTTCCTACCGACTGGTTCACACCGGCCAACATTATGATAAAAACCTCAGCGATACTTTTTTTTCAGACCTCAACATCCCACAGCCACACGCCAATCTCGAGGTAAAAAGCGGTTCCCAATCAGTGCAGACGGCCGCGATCATGGTGGCCTTCGAAAAGGAACTTGAAGCCAATCCAGCCAATCTGGTTTTAGTGGTGGGCGATGTGAATTCAACCATGGCCTGCGCGATTGTCGCCAAAAAGATGAACATTCAGCTAGCGCATGTAGAGGCCGGCATCCGTTCGGGCGATATGACCATGCCCGAGGAAATCAACCGTATAGTCACTGACAGCATCACCGATTATTTCTTTACGACATCGATGACCGCATCTGATAACCTGTTAAAAGCCGGCGCCGATGAAAACCGCGTTCATTTTGTGGGCAATGTCATGATCGACACGCTTTTGTACAACAAAGCCAGGTTTTCCAAGCCAAAATTTTACCACGAATGGGGCCTTGGGGAATCTAATTACATCGTGCTTACGCTTCACCGTCCCGCGAATGTTGACGATCCCGCGAATCTAAAGAAACTGATCTCGGGAATTGACCGCCTGGCAAACGGAAAAACCGTCGTTTTCCCCGTGCATCCCCGTACCCGCGCGATGCTTAATACGATGGAAATTCTTACGAAAAACATCCGTTATTGTGATCCACTCGGCTATTTGGAATTCATGTACCTGGTGGAAAACGCATTTGCGGTGATTACCGATTCGGGCGGTTTGAGCGAAGAAACCACTGTCTTGCAAGTTCCGTGTTTTACCATGCGCGACACCACCGAACGGCCTGAGACGCAAACCATCGGCACCAATACGCTGATTGGAACCCGCGTTGATGATCTCGAGCGCATCTTCAACGAATTTCTTCATAAGCCGAGAAAGGAATCGGGAATTCCCCAGCTGTGGGATGGCAAAGCATCCGAGCGGATCGTGGACATTTTGCTTCGGTCATGAGCGAAATCCTGATTGTATCCAACTACTTCCCGCCCGAGCGCGGCGCGGCGGCAAACCGGATCGGACGGCTGGCCGGAGGGCTGTCGAAACTGGGATTCAACGTAAAAGTGGTATGTCCGCTGCCAAATTATCCTGAAGGAAGGATTTTTAAAGGTTATACAGGTAAGTTTAGCACTACCGAAAATTTTGACGGGATAACGGTCAATCGGCTGTGGATCTCGCCGAGCAAAAGCGCCAACCCACTGGTAAGAATATTCTCAACCGCATCGTTTGCGGTGACGCTCATGTTTTATCTTTTGTTTGCGCGCCTTCCCAAAACCGCGGTGGTGCAATCGCCGCCGCTGCTGCTCTCATTTCTTTCGGTGGCCGTTCTCAGGCTTCGCCGGCGAAAAGTCGTGCTAAACGTCAGCGACCTGTGGCCTCTTGCCGCGCTGGAACTCGGCGCCTTAAAGAATGACAGCTTTGGACATAACGTAGCGCTGTTTTTTGAGCGTTTTATCTACAAGAATTCGAATATCATACTGGGTCAATCGACCGAAATCCTGAAACACGTGGAAACCATCACGCCCGGGAAACGCCTGCATCTTTATCGGAATTATCCGGAAAATTGCCACTCGGAACAAATTGCCGCCACCGGGAAAGTCAGGATTTTTTATGCCGGGCTTTTGGGCGTGGCGCAGGGCGTTTTGGCTGCGGTGAAAAATCTGAAACGCGGGCCCGGGATCGAGTTGCACATTTATGGCGATGGTGCCGAGAAGGACGAGATTGTAAAATTTATTGCCGACAACCCGGATTCGGGAATATTTTACCACGGAATGGTTGCGCAAAAGGCACTTTCCGCGCAGATTTCGGCCTATGATATCGCTTTTGTACCGCTTCGGACCCGGATTTACGGAAGTGTGCCCTCAAAAATCTTTGAATACGCCGCGCAAGGGTTCCCAATTTTGTACTGCGGCGGTGGCGAAGGAGGAGAAATTGTCCTTGAACACAAATTGGGATGGGTTTGTGAACCGGGCGATTACAATGCCCTCAACAACATTTTGGAATCCATTTCACAAATTCCGCGGGAGCAAATTGCGCGTAAGAAATCAGAAGTCCTTGCCACGGCAAAGCGGCATTTCAATGTTGTGGAGCAATTGCAGTCGCTGGTGAAAAAAGGGGTTTTTCAGTAAGCTTTTGCCTCGCCCTTGAAGATGTTGATGACGGTTTGCAGTATGATTTTCAAATCCAGGATTAGCGACCAATTTTCAATATAGAACACGTCAAATTTGATCCGGTTCACCATATCCTCATCGGTCTCAATTTCACCGCGGTAACCTCGAACCTGCGCCAGTCCGGTAATTCCCGGTTTAACATAATGCCGCACCATGTATTTCTTGATCCGGTTGGCGTAAGTCTTGTTTTGGGACCAAAGATGCGGGCGCGGACCCACCACCGACATATCGCCCATCAGTACATTGAGAAACTGAGGCATCTCGTCAATACTGGTCTTGCGCAGTATGCGGCCAATGCGGGTGACCCTGGGATCGTTTTTGGAAGCTTCAATTTCCGTGGTTTTGTTCATTTTCATCGACCGAAACTTATAGCAAAAGAACTCTTTTTCATTAATTCCGGGCCTGCCTTGCCGGAAGAATACCGGTCCGGGTGACTCCAGTTTGATCAGGATGGCCAATATTGGCACCAGCCACGAAAGCAGGAACACGATAACAAAAAGGGAGAATACTATGTCAAATCCGCGTTTGAAGACCTTGGTCACGGGATCGTGCAATGTTGTCTTGCGAAGCGAAAGAACGGGGAAGATTTCGTAATAGTCAATCTTAAGGTTCTTGGAGAAGATCTCCTTTGAATCCGGGATGAATTTGATGGCGCGTTTGTTTTGATCGGCAAAATCCACAAGATCCTTGAGCTGCTCATTTGAAAGTTCATTGAGTGAACAGTAAATTTCATCCACTTTTTTGGCCAAAACAAATTCCTTGAGCTTGTCCAGCCTTCCCACGATTTGAGGATTGGTCTTTTTGTCTGAAAAAAATCCCATGAACCGGTAGCCGTAATCATTCCGGGTAATAAAAAGTTCCTTTAACCGAATGGCCTCGGGCGTGTACCCAATGATTATCGCATTGCGGAAATTCGCGCCGGTGACAATCCGGTACTTTTTGAGGTAGTAAAACAAGAGGAACTTGGATAGCGTGATCAGCGCAAAACTCACCGATAGGAACCAGGCAATCGCGGTCCCGCTAAAAATGGATTGTTTGGCAAACGGAAAAAACGCAATTACTACCAGCAGGAAAATGATGCCCTGCCTGACGAGCTTTGAAATGATTTCAACCGGAGTTGTAAAACGGTAAATCGCGTAAAACTTTGTAAAGTAAGCGATTATGCCCCACGCTATAGTCTGATAAGTGAGGTAAATAGCCATGTCCAGTTGCAGTTCTTCAAAAAAGAACACGCCAAGCAATAGCAGAACAATCAGGTCAAAGCAAATGCTTATGGGCCTGATGTACTTGGAATACCGTCCTGTTTGCTGTGCTGCAACCATTTTAGTGAATATAGCCCGTGAAATCTTTGTGCTCTTCCTTTAGCAATTCTTCATGCGGAAGCGACTTAAAGTATTCATAGGTTATCTTCATGCCCTGGCTTCTGGAAACCTTGGGTTCCCAATCCAGGATGGCCTTTGCTTTTGTGATATCAGGTTGGCGCTGGAGCGGATCATTGACGGGCAGCGGATGGTATACCACTTTTTGATCGGTTCCCGTGAGTTTGATAATCTCATCGGCAAAATCCTTGATGGTGATCTCGTCCGGGTTGCCGATGTTAACCGGCTGTGAATAATCGGAATGAAGCAGGCGGAAGATTCCTTCAACCTGGTCATCGACATAACAGAACGAGCGGGTTTGCATGCCGTCGCCAAAAATGGTCAGGTCTTCGCCGCGAAGTGCCTGCCCGATAAAGGCCGGGATCACGCGCCCGTCATTTAGCCTCATGCGCGGCCCATAAGTGTTAAAAATCCGCACAATCCTGGTCTCGACACCGTGAAAAGTGTGATAGGCCATGGTAATCGATTCCTGGAAACGCTTCGCCTCGTCATAAACGCCGCGCGGGCCGATAGTATTGACATTTCCGTAATATTCCTCGGTTTGCGGATGAACGAGCGGGTCACCATACACTTCAGATGTGGATGCGATCAGGATCCGCGCTTTTTTGACACGCGCCAGCCCAAGAAGGTTGTGGGTGCCAAGCGAACCGACCTTAAGGGTCTGGATTGGAATTTTCAGGTAGTCAATCGGGCTTGCCGGTGAGGCAAAGTGTAGTATGTAGTCGAGTTTACCGGGAATGTGAACAAATTTGGTCACGTCGTGGTGGTAAAATTCAAAATCCTTCAGTTTGAACAGGTGTTCTATATTTCGGAGGTCGCCGGTAATCAGGTTGTCCATCCCGATGACACAATAGCCCTCGGCAATGAACCTGTCGCACAAATGTGAACCCAAAAATCCCGCAGCGCCTGTAATAAGTATTCTTTTCTTCATATCCTAACGGTTATTCCGCGCCGGGGCAGCGCCGGAAAGAAAGAGGCAATACAGCATCGTAAAGAAAATTACTCCCCGTTGCCTCCATAAAAATGATTCGGTCAAAAATAAACTTATCATAAGAACTGCAAAAGAAATATGCGCAAAATCTTTGAAAGCAAAGGCTATTTTAAGATTTACCAACACCATGGCCACGAGGAGCAAAAAACCAAAAAAACCGAGCTCGGCAAAGACCTGGACATATTGGTTGTGAAAATTGCTGCGGTTGTATCCAAAATTGCCGTCGTTGCCTTGGTAGAGATTGTCTTCCAGTGTTTTGTCGCGGATTTTTTTGTACGAAGCGTTAAGCCCGTAGCCGCTGAAAAATATCTTGTCGCGAGCCACTAGTTCGCAAAAAACGCGGAACTGGTATACCCGGAATGCAGCGCCGGGAAAAAAGTGGTTGGGCTCAAATTTTTCCTGAGACCATGCCTGCGCGATACTGACGTTGTAAACCTTGTCCTCGCCCCGGCTCAGGTGCGTATTTACGGTATTGCTTTC
Source organism: Bacteroidota bacterium (assembly GCA_023437485.1). Taxonomy (GTDB): domain Bacteria; phylum Bacteroidota; class Bacteroidia; order Flavobacteriales; family Flavobacteriaceae; genus Flavobacterium. The sequence continues at coordinate 9,867 of JAEZGB010000196.1, read as the reverse complement.
AAACATAGTGCGGGCTTCCAGCATAAACCTTTCGCGTGTTTGCGGAACGGCGAACAGAATCGCAGCCGAAACGCTGATCACCGCGGCCCAGATGCCCCACCTGGGTTTGCCGCCTTTTTTCATGAGAGCGCGCAAACCCAGCAGAAATACAAAAATCACGATAATGTTCTTGCTCGAGAGCAGCAGAATGAAAATGCCCAGCATCCACAAGGCCGGAAGCGCCCAAAAAGGCCTTCGTTCCAGATTTTGCAAAACAAAAAACGCAACCGAGGCGTAAACCGAAACATGAATCGCGTTCAGGTCCAGCGTGACCAATTCATGGTAAAAAAACACGTTGGGATTTCCTGAGAGCACAAACCGGGCGGTGGCAGCCAGAAGCCAGTACCCCACATACAGCGTGAACACAGTGGCAAATCCCCGGAGTATCTGGTTTTTTTCGCGGGTATCAAATGCGGGCGCCAACATGAAAATGACCGGGATGACAAGCAGCGGAAGTTCCTTGGCCAGGGCCGATGATGTTTCGGCAGGATCCACCGTCCAAAGCAACGAGAGCGACATCAGCAGGTATAACAATACCGGCAACAGCAGCAATGGCTGTAATTTAAACGAAAATTTCCGGAAGTTGAAAATTGCCGCCGCGCCCAAAAGCCCCAGCGATATGCTGTTCACGGCATACCCCAAAGGAATGGTGACCAGGACCAGCAACACAAAAAACCCAAGCGGATGCGGGTTACTTTGCCTGATTTTCGAGATGACAGCGTTCCAAAAGCGCGAGGTATTCGCCATTGATCTTTTCCCAGTTGAAATCATTCACGATCGCATCGTAGTTTGCAGCGACTTTTGGCAAGTTATCACTTTTTTTGACAGAGGCCAGCAAGGTCACCACATCGGCCGGACCCGAAAAGTAAAACGCGTTGTCCTGTAAAATGCCTCTGTTGAAGTCATTGTCATGCGCAGCGATCAATGCCTGTGAACCCATGGCCTCGAGTAGCGAAGGGTTGGTCCCGCCCACCGAATGACCGTGAAAGTACAGGTTGGAATAATACCGAAGGCTGTTAAGATGTTCCAGGTTGTACAGCGGGCCTATGAACCGGATGTGCGGGTGTGCCGCATATTTGGTGGTCAGGAAGTTGCCGTATTTGGTGGTGTGCTTTCCCACGACCAGAATGGTGCGTTTTTGAGGACTTGCCGCGACGCCTTCAAGCACCATGTCCAGGTTGTTCTCAGGTTCAAACCGCGCCATGATCATGTTGTAATCATACTCGGCGAGGTTGTATTTTGCGGGGATTTGCGGGTCTGGGTCGTTGAACGGATGCGCGCCGTAAGCGATATAAGTCGAGTCTTTGCCGTACCTGGTTTTAAGGAATTTCCGGATGCCAAGCGAATCGGCAACCAAACAGTCGCTGCTCATGGCCGCAAGCCGTTCGGCAAACTTCAGGAACTGCCGCACCGGGCGCGAATACTTGGTACGCTTCCACTCCAGCCCGTCCATATTGGTGATGATGTACGCTTTTTTGGGAAGCAGGAAAAACCAGATCGAATTGCTGGTATAACCCAACTGCAGGATTATGTCAAAATCGCGTTTGCGCGAATCCATGATGCAATTAAAATCATAAATAAACTGACCAAAAGTTCCCATTTTGTGTTCAGGGTCATGGCAGTGGATAATGTTTACGCCGTGGAATGTAGTTTCCTGATAGGGATGGTCATGCGAATTGTAAACGTAAACCTCGTGGCCCTTCCGGGCGAGGAAAACTGAAAAGAATTCGGCGAACTGCTCAAAACCGCCGTAATGGTTGGGGACGCCGCGGGTTCCGAGGATGGCGATTTTCATAGGCGTGGCTAATGGCGGCAAAAATAGCGCTTTTGATCAAATACCGGACGGCCTTCCGCTGATGATTTCTTCAAAAACTGCCTCAAACTGGCTGACGTGGTTTTGAAGCGAGAATACCGTCGAGGCGCGTTCTTTGCCCCGTGCACCGAATTTCACCCGCATATACGGCTCGCTCAGCAGGGTTTTTATGGCCGAGGCGAGCGCCTGTTCGTTCCCGGGCTCAAAGAGGAAGCCGGTCTCGGCGTTGAGCACGATTTCGGTCAATCCGCCGTGATTTGCGGCCACTACGGGTTTGCCTGCCAGCATCGCCTCAATGGCCACCATGCCAAAAGGTTCGGGCTCGGTTGAGGGTACGACCGCAATGTCAATCGCATCCCAAAATTTCCAGATATCCTGCCTGAACGGAATGATGGTCACGCGATCGCTCAATTTGAGTTTTTGTATGTTCGCCTTCAAATCGTCGACAAAAAATTCCTGGTTTGGCGGTGCCGACCCCAAATAGACAAGCTTTGCCGTAGGAAATTCGGGCGCGAGGATGGCAAAAGCCCGGAGCAAAAGTTGCTGGCCCTTCCAGCTGTTGATGCGGCCCACCAGCCCAATAACGGGTTCGGTATCAGCGTTAAAAAACTCCTTTCGGACCTGGGCAATCTGTTCGGGAGTGTGGTTTTCCTTGGCAGCGGGATCCAATCCGTTCCAGATAAACCCGGATTTTTGAGCAATCTGCGGTTCACCATCGGCCCAAAAATTCATCGTCTCACGGGAATCATAAATGACTTTGTCATTGGTCTTTCGCGAGAGAATATACTTGAAGGCTTTGTTGAAAATGGCAGGTTTGGCGATTATTTCCTGCACGTGCCACAAGTGCCGGACCTTGCGTCGGGAAGCCCACGTAAACCCGATGAGCGAGGCCAGAGTGTGCGAATAGACCAGGCTGAAGTTGTGCTCCTTGTGAAGCTCATCCAGCACCGCCATTCCGGTTTTGTACTCGCCGGTGAATTTTATCAGGTTTCCCGGTGAAAACATTTTTCGGTAAAGTTTGAGCACCGGCGCGATGACTACCTTGATTCCGTTTTTTTCAAACTCGTCCTTTAGCGGGCCTTCAAACGGCAGAATGACTACCGGGAAGTACTTGCTTTTGTCCATCGCCGAGATGAACATCAGGATGGTTTTGTCAGACCCGTAAAGCTCGGCCGACTGGTGTATGAACAGGATACTTTTCATGGATTTAGCTTTTTTAACCGCTCGCGATAGGCAAAAAGGAATCCCACCAGGAGGGTTTTGGTATCAAAAAGGTTGTAAAACCCAAGGAATACCCAATTTGAAATGATCAGGAAAAAACCGGTGCCGTAAAGCAGCAGGTTGATCTCGGAAACCACCGGTATGGCCGTTGGCCTGCTTTTCCAAAAGTAACTTATGGAAAGGAAATAAATAAGAACGCCCAACAAACCGGCCTTGAGAAACACCGTCATAAACCCGTTGTGCAAGAATGGGATATAGCGCATCATGCTGGTCTGCAGCCAAACCTCGCGCTTGAGGTCAATACTCGAGCCCAAACCCTCGCCGAGGATCACCGCGGCGGTGCCTTTGTTGGATACCTGGCGGATGGTCAGGATATTTTCGTAAGAGCGGTAATTGTCGTTGAAGTCTACCCAGTCATCAGCATTTACGCGGGTCTTGAACGGCTCCATAGGCGCGACCTTGATCTTGTAAAAAAAGGCTTCGAGGCCTTTGGCGCCACGTCGGGGATTGGAATTGTAAATCAAGGCATAGCCGATAACCGAGAGCGCCACGACACTGGCAATTACCGCTACTGAACGCGTGGTGAGCTTGAGATAGCCTTTCATGGCCATGTACAGGACCACAAACTGAATAAAATTGGTGCGCGCCAGATACAGGAATGCCGAAACGCCAATCAAAATCATCAGCATCTTGGCGTTGCGGCCTGAAATATCAATGCCGAAACGATTGCGGAACATCAGGAAGATCAGCGCGTAAATTTCATAATCGCTAAAGTACCCGCCGTACATCCGCAGGTCATTGATATTCCTGACATTGTAGAATAAAAAAGCGTGCGCGATGACCAGAAGATGCACCGCGGCGATCAGGCCTGCCACATAAACCAGCGTGTTCATCGGGTTGCGCAAATGCGGCTTGCAAAGTTGATATCCTGCCAAAAGCCCCAATATCGGTTTTAGCAGATAGGTGATGTCGCGGATAAAATCATAGGTGCGGACATCGGCCTGTTTGAAGGTACCAACAAGCGTCGCAATAAGCAGTATAAGGGCAAAATATCCGATGTATCCCAGAATGCTGAACGAATACTTTCGCCGAAGCGTAACCAGGATCACAAAAGACCAAAGTGCAAAAGTAGCCTCGTAATAATTGATGTACGGAAGCCCGACGCACAGCGCAAAAAGCAGGGTGTATAAAAGTTCTTTCCTGTTTTGGGCTGAAGGCATTTATTGGATGGTTTTTAGGATTTTGGCCGGAACTCCGCCAATAACGCTGTGATCGGGAAAAATGCCGTTCACCACCGCTCCCGCAGCGACCACGCAATGGTTGCCTACCTGGCATCCGTCAAGAAAAGTGACCTTGGCGCCCACCCAAACATTATTCCCGATTTTAATTCCTTTATTGGTAACGCCCTGTTCCCGAATCAATTGGGAAGTGTCGGTGAAATTGTGGTTTTCAGAGTGGAAACTCACGTAGGAACCCATGATCACGTCATTGCCGATCTCGATCCCGCCCGGTGCGCCAAAATGAGTGAAATCGCCCACTGCCGAATGATGGCCCATTTTCAGGCCCTTGCCAAAAGTTGCCAGGTGGCTGGTGGACAATAAATTTGAATAGGCGCCGATCTTGACACAATCGCCCAAAACAATACGCTCGCTGGCATAGCCGTCAAGCCTTGTGTGGTGTTCAATGGTGACATTTTTGCCGAAAGTGATATTGCCTTTATTGAGCAACCGGCAAGACGGCCCCAGATAGACCCTTTGGCCGGTGCGCAAAAACCCGCGGACCAGCATCACAATCCTCACAAAAATGGTCCGGTAGAGCAATCTGGTGGGAATTCGGGGGTCAATCGTATAGGTTTTCCCCGATTTGTGTAAAAATTTCTGGATCAGCGCTCTTGTCATATATCCTGGACTGTGGCCAAAATTACCTATTTACTTTGACCATTCCAATAATTTGTCTTTTATGAAGGCGAGGAAAAGCAGGATGGTAAGCGCCTCGATGGTTATCAGCGCCAAAAACGAGCCCGAAACCCCAAATTTTGATACCCACCAGAAAACTAGTGCCAGGCTCACCACCGAAGCCATCATTGTGATTTGCGAATAGCGGGCCTCGCGCCCTGCTCCCACCACGAGCTGTTTTAACGGAACTGAAATGCCCATCAGCAAGGGAAGCCAAACCGCCAACAACAGTACAGGTGCCAATTCGTCCCTATGTGAAGGGTCAAAATACGCCACGACATCACGTGCAAAAACTCCAATTACGGCCATTGACAAAGCCAGGAACACCAGATTTCCGCCATTAGCTGTAAACCAGTACCGAAGCCCGTGTTTGGGATTGTGTTCCAGCAGGTAACAAACCCGCGAAAACACGAAATTGAAAAACAGCAGGATGTAGGTTTTGAACACCACGATTACCTGATCGATGACCCGGTATTGGCCTGCCATGACATCGCCACCCACCATCCCGACAATCACGATGGGAGCATACATTTGTACCGATAAAAATACCTGGGAGTAAAAAATGGAAAATCCGTCGGAAAGATAATGCCTGATATCGGTTAACCGGACCTGCCGGAACGAAAATGAATATTGCTTTACTATCGCCCACAAGCTCAGCGCATAGGCCAAAATCATCCCGGCTGCCCAAAGCACGTTGAGCCAGATGTAATCCCGTGGCTGAGTAATAAAAACGAATACCCCGGACAGGTATATGAATTTTGACACCACGTTGGCAAAGGTGATTTGGGAAAAATTCTCGACACCCTGCAAAAACCAGGTGGGATTTAGCATTTGTCCGGCCAGCACCGTGAGACTCAGCAGGAAGAGTTCTGATTCTGACTTAAAATAGGGAACACTGATAAAGATTGCAGCCGCTACGCCAGAGACAAGTGCGAACATCAACGCCCGCGAGGCAATCGCCACGGTAAAAACGCGTTCAAGAACCTTGCGGTCATTCCGTGCCACCGAAATGTTTTTGACCCCCGTGAGATCAGCGCCATAATCGATGAAGACCATCAGGAAAAACATCAATGCCATGGCAAGCGACGCCTTCCCGTACCCCGAAATCCCGCATACCGAAATCACGTAAGGCGCCACGATGAGCGGTGTGACCAGGTTAAAAAACTGCCCGATGCCGTAAACCCCGAAGTTGCGGAGTTGAGCGTTGGATTTTAGGTATAGGAGTCCTTTTTTGATCATACTATTTAAAAAAAAAAGCTACAGGTTTCCTGTAGCTTATAAAAAGGATATTTTTAGTTATTGGCTAACGGTTGTAAGTTGCTTAACCGCATCAACCAGCGCTTGGTTAGGATAATAAAACGGGGTGGATGTCCCGTTTGGATGCTTCAGGAACTTGATTGAAGCAGTTGCCGGGTCCACCTCGGTTTTGATGGAATCATTGACGATGAAATATTTGAGGAAATCGGCGCCGGTTGCTTCAAATTTATTTCCGTAATAGCTCATTCGCCACTTCTTTAGCGTTATATCGCCTTGCTTGTCGCCTTTGTTGATTCCAAAATCAAATCGGATATGGGTTGGTGAAGCCGCTTCAGGCAGTTCAAAATATAGTGTTTCCTGCGCATTTCCTCCTTTGACACCACGCCACACGGCACTTTCACCTGAGAAATTAATGGTATTGTCTTCAGTAAAATAAACGGCCAGATTGTCTTCCTTTTCTGCAATTACATCTAACTCAACCGAGAAGTTCTCTTTGATTGCTTCCTGTGCCACCGGGCCTGCGTCGGGACTTTTTTCTTCTTTGTCCTTACAAGCCGCGACACTCATGAGCGCCAACGCAAATAACAATGATTTGATCTTCATAAATGACTGGTTTATCTGGGCGCTAAATTATAAAAAAAGTACAATGGCCACATCAGCTCACAAATTGTTATTCCCTATTGAGGCTGACCCGTTCCAGAATTAGGTTTCGGTCTTTTCCGTCCTGAAAAAAATCATTATCATAGTGGATCGTGAACATGCCGGTCCTTTCCAGATCTTTTGGAATTTTAAATTTATGGGTTGACGCCGATTGCTCTGAAAAATGAGTGCTGCCAATCACATTATTGTTCCATTTAACGGTAATATGGGCGTTCTCACCGTTTAGCGGCACTTTCGGACTGCTCTGGCCTGTCAATTCCAAAACATAATTTGCATCTTCCAGGTGCATGATGCCCGACCGGAGTTCGATCTCGGCAAAAAGTGTCATCTTGCCATCGGGAGCTACCAGGCCCGGCTTAAAATCCACCAGGCTCAATTCGCCCGGATGCTTAGGCCTTGGGGCATTTTTTGGAACATAATGCTTCGCCCAGGCATCGTGCCGGTCAAATTCGTGTTTGAGGTTGTAATTAGCCACCAGAAATTCAACATTTTCCGGTGTCAGGCTAAAGGGCCTTGAATTCGCGTTGGCAAACCAGAATGGCCCCACTGGTTCCTGTCCGTTGCGAAGTTTGTCCACGTATTGATCAAGTGACTGGGAAACCGGATCGATTAGCGCGGGATCCTCCTTGAAAAATTGGGGCAACAGCCAGCTCCAAAAGGTCACGATCTTATGTTTTTCATGATTCACATTCGCGATATCCTGCATCAACTCGGTAACCTCGCTTTTGGTCACGGTGTAATAGTATTTCCTGACCGCCAAAAGATCGGTGAGCATGAAGGTTACCAATATGGCCAGAACCATTATTTGAATAAATCTTGCGCGTATGAATTGGATTGCGATCCCCGCCATCAAAGCCAGTACCGCAGACAGGCTGATAAAATACCGGGAAATGATCATTGAAACATCTAAATGCGACTTTAGCAATGGCAAGAGCAGGGTAATTACTGTCCAGATGGCAAGAACCGTTGCAGGGAAAAGCAGTCGGTCACGCAATACCCGCGGCCCATCGGCAGTGGTCCGTTTGGTAATAACGGCAATAAACAGGGCCACAAACATCAATTGAAAAAGAAAAACTACGATTTCCGAGTTGTTGAGCAATTCCGAGAACAAATCAGTGTAAACCGTCGGCGATGGCGGGGCGAGCCAAAAAGATTTGAACGTAAGTACATGGATGACGGCCTGAAATCCGGGTGCGATCACCAAAAGGGCAACCCCGGCCGAAATAAGGGCCTTTTTGAGAAAGTCGGGCCTTGCAACAGCGGGTTGATGCAATAGGAAAATCAGCAGCAAGACCGCCTGGGCAAAAATTGTAACCAGCCCAAACATATGGCCGTGTACGATAAGCCCGGTAAAAACACCGTACCAGATTGCATTGCGCCTGTCGGGTTTTTTCAAGAAAAGCACCAACCGGTAGAAAGACAAAACTGAAAACAGGAAAAAAAGTGCGTAGGGCCGCATTTCCTGAGAATATGCAATATGAAACCCGTTAATGGCCATTACCAAAGCCGAAACAAGGCCCGCCTGCCGGCTATAGAGTTCGCGTCCTAGAAGATAAACCCCAAAAACACCCAAGATTCCGAAAACTGCCGAAAGCATCCGGCCAACCAAAACTGAAAACCCAAAGATCTCAAAGGTAAAATGCACCAAAAAGAAATACAGGTGGGGCATTTGCTCCCAAAACAGGATGTCGTGATAGAGCTGGGCCAGTGTCCGGTCAGGATGAGTCTCTTTCATGGTGAGCAATTCATCGACCCATGGACTTTGAAAATCAATGTTGTAAATACGAAGTACCGTGGCGAGCAGCAAAATAACCGCCAGCGATATTCGGGTGGGGGTCCAGAACGCGGTGTTAAAAATCATCAACATTCAATATGAATTTTTGGTAAATGGTTTCATCGGGAGCCTTTACATTTTTTCTTGAGCTCAGTTGCATAAGCAATACAATCAATGTTACCGATGACAATTGGAGCACAATGGAAAATATCATGAAGAGAATGCTGGATGCCCAGCCGGGTATGGCCGTGTGCGAAAAAAGCCTCATGTACAGCACTACTGCCGCCGAAACCAAACAAAATACAAATCCTACCAGCGACATTTTTAAGATTCGAACGGAAAGCGAGTCAAAATAAACGGCAATGGAACTTAACCCGTGCAGTACCAAGTTTGTAAATTTCATTTTTGAAACACCGTGATACCGCTTGCCCCTGTCCAGCAGAATGCTGTCAAAGGGAATCCTGGATTGGATTATACTCCCCGAATAATGGTTCCACAAATTATCCTGCACCACGATTCGTTTCAAGAGTATTTGCGGGATGCAGCTGAAATTTCCGAAGTTGATTTGTTGTCCCGTCAGGGCATAAAAAATATGCTTGTAAAAAAAATATCCCGTTTTGAAAATCCATGATTCCTGACGTTTTCTCCTGCGGGCGAAGATTATCTTTTGCCCGTTGGCTGCCCTGGCCGCTTCAATGAGTTTGGCAGTATCTTCAGGCCGGTCTTCACCGTCGCTGTCCATCACCACGACGCAATCAAAACCGGTCATTTGATCCTGTATGTACTGCAGGCCAATGGCAATGGCGCGCTGGTGGCCAACGTTTATTTTAAGGTTGATGATGGTAAGGTTTGACTCCTCCGGCATCGGTGAATAAAATTCCGGAGAACAGTCATTTACCACAACAAAGTGAACTTGAAAATAATGCCGGTCAGCCAGCGCAACCAAGGTCTTTTCCCTTAAAATCCTGAAGCTTTCCCAATCATTATAAACCGGAAGAAGGCATACAACTGACAGGGAACCTTCGTGAATTTCATTGTGGTTGATCATACCTCTGGGATTGGAAGCGGTAAAGCTATTTCAATTTTGCGAATTATCGTCAATGAAATCCAATCGAAACACAACCCTGATGAAATAGTGTATTTTGAAG
>JAEZGB010000176.1 GCA_023437485.1 Bacteroidota bacterium | reverse complement strand
TGGCGGGCTGGTTTGACGGGAATTCTTTAAGGCTGAAACCCGATTGGTCAAATTCGCCGAAAGTAAAGTACCCGATCCAATCGCCCAAATTAATGTAACGGGAACCCTGGTCAATTTCAATATCCATTGGCAAATGCCTGTGTCCAAAAATAAAGTAATCGAAATGCTCTTTTTGCAATTTGCGTTTGGCATATTGTACCAGCCATTCGTTCTCAACGCCAAGGAAACGGACATCGGCATCGCCTGAAATCAATTTGTTTTTTACCGAAAGATATTGTGCCAGCCTTACGCCCAGATCAGGGTGCAGCCAATTGTACAACCATTTTGAAGCGGGCGCCTTAAAAACTTTCTTCATCCTTTTGTAGCCCTTGTCGCCGGGGCCAAGCCCGTCACCATGGCCAATCAGGAACTTTTTGCCAAGGATTTCGGCCGATATGGGTTGGTGGAAGACCGGAATTCCCAACTCCTGTTCAAAATATCCATGCATCCACAAATCGTGGTTTCCTACAAAAAAAACAATTTCGATTCCGGCGTCACGCAGTTCAGCCAACTTGCCCAAAACCCTTACAAAACCTTTAGGGACTACAGTTTTGTATTCAAACCAAAAGTCAAAAAGATCGCCCAGTAAAAAAATCACGCCGGCATCGGCCTTGACCTGGTCAAGCCAGTCCACAAACTTCTTTTCCCTTGGCCTGCTTGCCTCGATGGTAGGTGCGCCCAAGTGCTGGTCTGATGCAAAAAAAGCCCTTTTGCCGGGAGCGAGTTGGTACAGTAGCGGTTCGGACATAGGTGCAAATGTAGGGTTTTCGGCACATACCCCAATTTGGGCGATAGTTGAAAATTTTTACATTTCTTTCAGAAATTTCGTTAAATTTGATTTCCCCTACAACTAAATCACAACACATTTTTTTTATTAAACATTTTCATTTATGAAAAAAATTACTCTATTCTTACTGTTGTTGGTCTCATTTGCGGGTCAATCCCAGGTCATTTTGGAGGAAGGATTCGAGGGCACTACTCTCCCGGATCTTGCTTCTGATACCTGGGTGCTTGATTCGGGAATCTGGGGCGTATTTGACAACGGGGTCGGCCTTGGCCAGAACTGGAACGTCAACACGGCAATCACCACTCCGGTAACGGTCTTTGAAGGTGAGCGTGCTGCTTTCATTAACCGCGAAAACATTGGGAACGGAAACACGTCCCGCGACTTCCTGGCAACTCCTGAGGTAGCGGTCCCCGCCGACGGGCAACTCAGATTTTGGACCCGTACCACAATTAACGGCGATCAGGGTACCCTATACAAGATTATGGTTGCGCCTGCCACATCGGCACAGAACGATCCCTCGGCATATACGCTGATCCAACAATGGAGCGAAGACCAACTTACCCAGGTATTCAATATTTATGAGGAGAAAGTAGTTGACCTTAATGCCTATGCGGGACAGTCAGTTTACATCGCCTTTGTTATGGAATACAATCAGATTGGAACCGCCCTCAGCGGCGACCGGTGGCTGGTTGACCAGGTAAAAGTTGCGGTAAAATGTAATGAACCGGCTGGGTTGGCCGCAGGATTGATTACGCAGACTTCGGCATCGCTTAGCTGGACAAACCCGAGCGGGGCATCACAATGGGAAATAGAAATTGTACCGGCAACCGGAACGCCAACCGGTTCAGGTGTCATCGTCGATACCAATCCATTTTTGGCTACCACCACGCTCCCGGGAGGAGTGCCGTTCACTCCATCAACGTCCTATGAGTTTTTTGTACGGGCAATCTGTCCCGACGATATCACCAGCGACTGGGCTGGGCCGTTCACTTTTACAACCCAGACGCCCGGACTGTCTTGCGCTTCGCCGATCGTAATCCCTGGAACGCCATATTCTACCACCGATAACACTGCGGCATATGGCGACAGTACCGATGTTCCGGCGCCGTGCGGCAGTTCCACCGGAAATTTCATGGCGGGCAATGATGTTTTTTATTCATTTACACCCACCGAATCAGGTGCGATCAGCATTTCGCTTAACCCGACTGCCAACGGATCAGGGCTCTTTGTCTATGAAGGTTGTTCCAATGTGGGGGTCTCCTGTTTAGCGGGAGTATCCAACAGCGGCGGAACCATCCGCGAAATCCCAAGCCTTAACGTTACTGCCGGGACACAATATATAATAGTGGTATCATCAACCGCTTCCCCGCAAACGGTTGGTTACACTCTGGTAATCCAAACGCTCAATTGCGCTCCGCCCAACAACCTTTCGGCTGTGGGTACAGGGGAAACAGCAGGGGTTTTTAGCGCCGATCTCAGCTGGGGCAACCCTGGTGGGGCCACTTCATGGGAGGTTGTCGTTCAGAATGCAGGCGATCCGATTCCGGCCGGCTCAGGTGATACGGTAACCACCAACAACAATTACAGTGTCAATGCACTGACGGGGTCAGGAACACCGCTCGCTCTTGGACAGTATCAATATTGGGTGCGTGCCGATTGCGGCGACGGTACTTTTAGTCCGTGGGCAGGCCCATATGTATTCAATACTACCACATGTGCGGTTGGATGTAACTATCAATTTGTAATGACCGATACCTTTGGCGATGGTTGGAACGGCAATACGATGAATGTGATCCAGGGCGGGGTGACCGTCGCGACCATCGGGTCAACATTCACTGCCGGAAACGGGCCGGTCACGGTCAGTGTTCCGCTTTGCGACGGCGATTTCCAGTTGTTCTGGAATTCCGGCGGCGCATTTGCCGGTGAAGTCGGGGTTTCAATTGTGAACTCTTTTGGCCAAACCATTTTTGTAAAACCTCCCGGAACTGGAACTCAAAATTCAGTTTTGTATAATGGAGTGGTAGATTGTGTGAACCCTGCTTGTCTTCCGCCAACCAACCTGACAGTATCAGCCATCACCCAGACCTCGGCGAGTTTTGCCTGGACACCGGGCGGTGTTGAAACAGAATGGCAGGTGATAGCGCTTCCGGCCGGTTCTCCCGCTCCCACATCGGGTACTACCGGATGGACCGCGGCACCAACCAATCCTTTTGTGCTATCGGGATTGACGGCGGGCACGTCCTACGACTTTTATATTCGCGGAATTTGTCCCGAAGGTACAATCAGTGCCTGGGGAGGGCCGCTTAATTTCAATACTACGATCTGTCCTCCGGACGAGACGTGTACTTACGAATTTATCCTGACCGATTCCTTTGGCGATGGCTGGAACGGAAACACCATGAGCGTGCTCCAAAACGGAATTGTAGTGGCTACGCTCGGGCCGACGTTTACTGCCGGCGGTGGTCCTGTCACCATTCCGGTCGCCCTTTGCGACGGAATACCGTTCTCGCTTTTCTGGAATTCCGGAGGAGCATTTGCAGGTGAGGTCGGAATCCAGATCGTCAATAACTTTGATCAGGTTATCTTTATCAAACCTGCCGGAACAGGTACCCAAAACTCGCAATTGTTTGAAGCAATGATGAATTGCGACGAGCCTGCCTGTCTTCCGCCTACCAATGTAACGGTATCCAATATTGACCAGACCGAGGCAACATTTGCATGGACTGCGGGCGGAACGGAAACAGCATGGCAGGTGATCGCGCTACCGGCGGGCTCTCCTGCGCCATCTCCTACGGAGACCGGATGGACTTCTGCGCCAACCAACCCATTCACGCTGACAGGGCTTACCGTGGGTACGGCTTACGATTTTTACATCCGCGCGGTTTGTAGCCCAACCAACACCAGTTCATGGAGCGCTCCATTGGAGTTCAACACCACGATCTGTCCGGCGTCAGACCAATGTATCTACACTTTTTCCATGACGGATACTTTTGGTGATGGCTGGAACGGCAACACCATGAGCGTGATCCAAAACGGAATTGTCGTGGCAACCCTGGGCCCGAACTTTACCACCGGCAGCGGCCCGGTCACGGTTCAGGTGCCGCTTTGCAACGGGCTGTCTTTTTCACTTGTTTGGAATACCGGCGGATTTTTTGCCGGGGAGGTAGGAGTCTCGATCACCAGCTTCCTGGGCGAGGTTGT
>JAEZGB010000099.1 GCA_023437485.1 Bacteroidota bacterium | reverse complement strand
GTACGGTAGAGGAAATCGCTATCGCGTACCTGAAGCCCACTGGGCTTCCTCCTCTTAATCTCAAATCAGAAGCCGCCTCAGCGGCCGCTTGTAGCCGGATGGTTATCTTTCCATTTGAATATGGAGGCAATGGATGTTTTGTAAGCGGCCGCGTGTGGCGATGATAGACATTCTTCGAAAGGCGGCAATGGTAATGGTTCCACGAAAGTTGGCTGATTATTTTGAAACGATGGCAGCTTTGCGGCTTGTGGGTTCCTGCGTGAAAAATCAAAGGCGATCGCGGCTAAAAATCGGCGCTGTTTGAGCATCGGCGAAGCCATGCGAGTTCGGCGATTTTCCCGCGAGTGTCTTTAGATTTTTAGCAGGGTTCCGCCGCCGCGCAGGCATTTTTGCTTCTTTTGTTGCCATACAAAAGAAGGCGCCGCAGGTATTCGGCGCCGCAGGCGCTGCAACATAATTCCGACCGCAAGGTCAAATTTTACTTCACTCTGCGTGAAGGATTGCAGCGGCATCCTTTTTTGCATGCGAAGCATCGCAAAAAAGATAGTAGCGGAAAGCCTGACGGCGCTCTCATTAGCTCTTGTAAAAAGAAAGCCCGCCGCAGCGCCGTCACGCCCCAAAAACCTTGACAAAATGTTAATAACTTGGCCCTGCTGCAAGCCAAAAAACCCTTATGGTCAAGGGCGTTTTGCTATATTTGCGTGTTAGTTAAAAATCACACATTCAGAGGAGAATTTTATGAGCGACGAAGTCAAGAAAAGCAATTATTCGGCCGACAGTATCCAGGCGCTTGAAGGGATGGAGCACGTGCGGATGCGCCCCTCGATGTACATCGGGGACATTGGCGTGCGCGGTTTGCACCACCTGGTTTATGAAGTGGTCGACAACTCGATCGACGAGGCGATGGGCGGCCATTGCGACACGATTTTCGTGACGATCAACGAGGATAATTCGGTTACGGTAGAAGACAACGGACGCGGGATTCCCGTGGACCTGCATAAAAAAGAAGGCGTTTCGGCGCTCGAGGTCGTCATGACCAAGATTGGCGCGGGCGGAAAGTTCGACAAGGATTCCTACAAGGTTTCGGGCGGATTGCACGGAGTAGGGGTTTCGGTGGTGAACGCGCTCTCGCGGCACATGAAATCGACGGTTTTTCGCGAGGGCAAGATCTATGAGCAGGAATACGAACGCGGCAAGGCGCTGTATCCGGTCAAGCAGATTGGCGAGACCGAGAAGCGCGGTACACGCCAGACGTTTTGGCCCGATGAGACCATCTTTACCCAAACCACCGAGTTCAGTTTTGACACGCTCTCGGCCAGGATGCGCGAGCTCTCGTTTTTGAACAAGGGGATCACCATCACTTTCACTGACAAACGTTCTACCGATGAAAAGGGCGATTTCCTGACTGAAACCTATCACTCCACTGAAGGATTGAAGGAATATATCCGCTATCTTGACGGGAACCGCGAACCCATCATTGGCGGGGTGATCTCGATGGAAAACGACAAGGGCGAGATCCCGGTTGAGGTCGCTTTGATTTACAACACCAGCTACACCGAGAATATTTTCTCCTACGTCAACAACATCAACACGCACGAAGGCGGAACGCACCTGCAGGGTTTCCGTTCCGGTTTGACGCGTACATTAAAGAAATACGCCGATGCCTCGGGGCTTTTGGACAAGCTCAAGTTTGAGATCACGGGCGATGACTTCCGCGAGGGCTTAACGGCCATCGTGTCGGTCAAGGTGGCCGAACCACAGTTTGAAGGCCAGACCAAAACCAAGCTGGGCAACCGCGAGGTGGTTTCGCCGGTTTCGCAGGCCGTTGCCGAAATGCTCGAGAACTATCTCGAGGAAAACCCGAATGACGCGCGCACCATCGTGCAAAAGGTCATCCTGGCGGCACAGGCGCGCCATGCGGCCAAGAAGGCTCGCGAGATGGTTCAGCGCAAAACCGTCATGGGCGGCGGCGGTCTTCCGGGCAAGCTGTCGGACTGCTCTGAGCAGGATCCGGCCAAATGCGAGGTGTACCTGGTTGAGGGTGACTCGGCAGGCGGAACGGCCAAACAGGGCCGCGACCGTGCGTTTCAGGCGATCCTTCCGCTCAGGGGTAAGATCCTCAACGTGGAGAAGGCCATGCACCACAAGGTTTTTGAAAACGAAGAGATCCGCAATATATTCACCGCTTTGGGTGTGACCGTGGGTACCGCCGAGGATTCAAAGGCGCTCAATCTTGAAAAACTGCGCTACCACAAGGTGATCATCATGTGTGATGCCGATGTGGACGGAAGCCACATTTCGACGCTGATTTTGACATTCTTCTTTAGGTTTATGAAAGAACTCATCGAGGAAGGCCACGTTTACATTGCAGCGCCGCCGCTGTACCAGGTCAAGAAGGGCAACAAAAAAGAGTATGCCTGGAATGATTTGCAGCGCGATCAGGCCAACGAGCGCATGGGCGGTAATGCCAATATCCAGCGATACAAAGGTCTTGGTGAGATGAACGCCGAACAGCTTTGGGAAACCACCATGGACCCCAACTACCGCACGCTCCGCCAGGTCACCATTGAGAGCCTGGCCGAAGCTGACCGCGTTTTCTCGATGCTGATGGGTGATGAAGTTCCGCCCAGAAGGGAATTTATTGAGAAGAATGCGGTATATGCGAAAATCGATGCATAAAGCTGTCAGCTATCAGCTATTGGCTTTCAGTTTGCTCTGAACAATTTTGAATCTTTTTAGGTAAAAATTTAAAAAGTTTCAATTAAAATAGAACTTTGAATTTATGCAGTATCAGCTGACAGCTGACCCCTGAAAGCTGAAAGCTATTTTTTTATTAACCATGCTGACAGCTGACCGCTGACAGCTTAAAGCTTTTCTCATGAAAGTAACCATAGTCGGCGCCGGTAACGTAGGCGCTACCTGCGCGGATGTGATCGCATACCGCGGGATCGCATCCGAAGTTGTTTTGCTCGATATCAAGGAAGGTTTTGCCGAGGGCAAAGCGATGGACATCAGTCAGTGCGCGGCGAATTCGGGTTGGAACACGCGCGTTTCGGGTGTGACCAATGATTATTCAAAGACAGCCGGAAGCGACGTGGTGGTGATCACCTCTGGGATTCCGCGCAAGCCGGGAATGACGCGTGAGGAACTCATCGGCATCAATGCAGGCATCGTCAAGGGCGTGGCCGAAAGCGTGCTGAAGCACTCTCCCGATGCGATTGTCGTAGTGGTCTCAAACCCGATGGACACCATGACCTATCTGGCGCTCAAGTCAACCGGACTGCCCAAAAACCGCATCATCGGAATGGGCGGGGCGCTTGATTCATCGCGTTTCAAATATTATCTGTCAAAGGCGCTCGACAAGCCCATCGGCGATATCTCGGCCATGGTCATTGGCGGCCACGGTGATACCACGATGATCCCGCTTACCAGGCTGGCTTCGTACAACGGGATTCCGGTTTCAGAATTTTTGTCGGAAGAGCAACTCAAAAAAGTCGCCGCCGACACCATGGTAGGCGGAGCGACGCTAACCGGTTTGCTGGGCACTTCGGCCTGGTACGCACCGGGCGCATCAGTGGCCTATCTGGTTGACAGCATCCTGAATGACCAGCGCAAGATGATTGCGTGTTCGGTGATGCTTGAGGGCGAGTACGAACTCAATGACATCTGCATCGGAGTGCCTTGCATCATTGGGCGCAACGGTATCGAGGAAATCCTTGAAATCAACCTGGACGAAAATGAGAAGGCGCTGATGGCCAAAAGTGCCGACGCGGTCCGGGGCATGAACGCCGATCTGAAATCGGTATTGTCATAACCGTTTTGAATACACCTTAAAAGAGGCTGCTCCAGGGCAGTCTTTTTTTTAGTTAATATGTAAATAAATTGGTTAATCTTTTACAGAATTATATATTTGCACGTTTTAAAAAAATCTTAATATTGCGTGCCTGCACCTTAAATTTAAAGGGTTGCGGCGTAAGGGATTGGGTTTAACCCGATTAACCAAAAAGGAACAAGGATCAATTAATTTTTAATGTAATGCAGAATAGAGGATTAGTCAAGTTTTTCGCAATCTTATTTGCCCTGGTCAGTATTTACCAGCTCACCTTCACTTTTGTCGCTTCCAAAGTTGAGGACGATGCCAAGGCTTTTGCCGGCGGCGATCCGCAAAAGGAGGTAAAGTACCTGGATTCGATCGGGAAGGAAAAAGTGTTCCTGGATTACTTTACCTATAATGAAGTACGCGACAAAAAGATCAATAAAGGACTTGACCTTGAAGGAGGGATCAACGTACAGTTGCAGATTTCGGTAAAAGACATCCTCAAAGGACTTGCAAACAATACCAAAAACCCGGTTTTTAACCAAGCACTTGACCAGGCCACCAAATCCCGCGAGGGCAATGAAGATTACCTGGATGCATTTTTCAGGGAATTCGACAAGGTCTCGGCAGGAAATACCAATCTGGCTTCGCCCGAGATTTTCGGTAACAAGACCCTTGGTGAGGAAATCAACTTCAAGATGTCCAACAATGAGGTGAAAACCGTGATTCGTCGCAAGGTTGACGAATCCATCACCTCGGCTTTTGAAGTCCTTAACAAACGTATCGATAAATTTGGCGTTGTCCAGCCCAACATTCAGCGCATCGGGCAATCAGGCCGTATTTTGGTTGAACTTCCGGGCGCCAAGGACGTGGACCGGATCAAGAAACTATTGCAGAGTACCGCGCAACTTGAATTTTGGGAAACCTACAAAATTGAAGAGATCGGCAACTTTATCATGACGGCCAATGAGGCGCTCAAGAGCACTGAAACGGCCACCGCCGACGTACCGGTAAAAGACTCGGCAGTAACCGGGATTGATTCGCTTTTGGTTGACAAAACCGCCGATTCAGCTGCCGTAGGAAAGGGCAACAACCCAATCCTGGACAAAATCATCGGCCAGGGCGGAGGTCCGGTTTTGGCGATGTTCGCGCCAAAAGATACGGCAACCCTCAATTCGTATTTTAAGCGCCCGGATATCCGCAACCTATTGCCTGCCGAACAGCGCTATGCGAAATTCGTTTGGGGCAAACCCGTTACCATAACCAATGACAAAAACGCGCAGATCGAGGCCGTTGAGCTTTATGCGCTTAAGGGCAACCGCGACAACCGCGCGCAACTAAGCGGAGGTGTGGTTACCGATGCTCGCGATTCATTCGACCAGTTGGGCAAGCCTTCGGTTACCATGCAAATGAACGGTGCCGGTGCAAAGGGTTGGGAAGAACTCACCAAACGCGCGTATGAGACCAAAGGATACATTGCCATCGTGCTCGACGATATCGTTTATTCGGCGCCAGGGGTTTCCAGCGGGCCGATTTCAGGTGGCCGTTCGGAAATTTCGGGAGTTTTCAATGTTGCCGAAACAAAAGACCTTGCAAACGTGCTTCGCGCGGGTAAATTGCCTGCTGCCGCCGAGATCGTTCAGTCAGAAGTGGTAGGTCCGTCACTGGGCCAGGAGGCTATTGACAACGGAACCAATTCGGCTTTGGTCGGTTTGCTCCTTATCTCGCTTTGGATGCTACTTTATTACGGCCGTGCGGGTTGGTTCGCCATCATCGCCCTTGCGGTAAATATGTTGTTCATTTTCGGGATCCTCGCCAGCCTGGGTGCGGTCCTCACCCTGCCCGGTATCGCCGGTATCGTGTTGACCATGGGTACGGCAGTCGATGCGAACATCATTATTTATGAACGCGCGAAAGAAGAATTGCGCATTGGCAAGAGTATAGAAGAAGCTATCCGCGATGCCTTTAGCTGGCAGGGCGCGATGCGTTCCATTGTTGACGCCAACGTAACCACGGTTTTGACCGGTGCGGTACTTTTGATTTTCGGAACCGGGCCAATCAAGGGATTTGCAACCACGCTTTTGATCGGTATCGCTACGTCGATGTTTACGGCAATCTTCATTACCAGGATCCTGCTTGAGATGTCAACCGCAAAGGGCCGCAAACTCAATTTTTACACGAATATCTCAAAGAATTTCTTTACCAATTTCAACTTCAACTTCCTTAAGTACAAGAAGGTAGCCTATATCATCTCGACAATCGTCATTTTGGTCAGTATCGGATCATTGGCGACAAAAGGATTGAACTACGGAGTTGACTTTATGGGCGGAAGGACCTACCAGGTGCGTTTTGACAAGCCGGTGTCGCCTGACGATATCAGGAGCGATCTTTCCAAAGACGATGCCTTCGGGAGCGCCGAAGCCAAGGTTTTTGGTGCCTCGAACCAACTTCGCATCACTACAAAATACAAGATCGAGGATACGGGCAGCGAGGCCGATGCACAGGCCAACAGGCTTCTGTATGAAAACCTCAAGAAGTATTTTGGTGCCGACATGACTTATGACAAGTTCACGACGATCTATGAAGGCAAGACCCTGGGCGTATTGTCATCGTCAAAGGTTGGCCCAACCGTTGCTGCGGATATCAAGACTGACTCCTTGTGGGCTGTTTTGGGTGCGCTTGCAATAGTGTTCCTTTACCTGATGGTGAGTTTCCGCAAATGGCAGTTCAGCCTTGCATCGGTTGCCGCAGTAGCGCACGATGCGATCTTTGTACTGGGAATCTATTCACTGTTCTGGGAGTACCTTCCGTTCAACATGGAGATCGATCAGCATTTTATTGCGGCGATCCTGACGGTAATTGGTTACTCTCTAAACGATACGGTAATTGTATTTGACCGCGTTCGCGAATACTTGGGCGGGAAGGCCAAAGGGAATTTCCACGATATCGTAAACCAGTCGATCAACGCAACGCTTTCGCGTACAATCAATACCTCGGCCACGGTGCTCCTGGTGCTATTGATCATGTTCATTTTTGGAGGCGAGTCCATCCGCGGGTTTGTCTTTGCAATGCTGATCGGTATCGGTGTCGGAACCTATTCATCATTGTTTGTTGCGACGCCCATCCTGGTGGATACGATTCCCGAATCGGAACACCGCAGGATCGAAGCCGAACACAACAAAGAAGAAGCTGTTACAGCATAATGAGAAAGCCCGGGAAACCGGGCTTTTTTAATATTAAGGGTTTTATATTTTGACCCGGGGCGAAGCCGAACTGAACGGCTGCAGGAGAGTTAACTTTGAATGCCAGGTCACTTGGTGTCTTTATTAAATTGATCAATGACCCTCGCTTGCATGCGAAGTTTATAGGTAAAGAAAAGGCCTGTCGCAACAGGCCTTTTTTATCTTAGGGGAGTGATCTTTCGGTATCCCCAGTCAAATTTTAAAATTAACTCCCTATGGTCGTTCAGTACGCTGACGGCTTGAGTCAAAATTCAAAATTCAAAATTAACTCCCTTTGGTCGTTCAGTTCGGCTGACGCCTCGGGTCAAAATTTATAATTACACTTTAATGTGTCCCCAATTCTCCCCGCTCTTGATCCGGTAAAGCTGCATCTCGCTAATTCCAAACTGCTTTGCCAGGATTTTGTTCCGGGTTTTGCGGTTGGGATCAAACAATAACTTTTTAAGATGAATGACCTTGGTCACGGTGAGCTTGCGTCCGTCGGACTCCTTGTTGTAATCCCATAACTCTTGCATGGAACGCTTGAGGTTGGGGCTGTTCTTGAAGTGTTCAAGCCTTTCCTCGGCAGTTACCCAGCGCAGGTTGTCTACGTGGTCATTGGAGCGCACATAGTCCAGATGGATTACGTACTTATGCTCCGGCGAGGGGCGCGGAATGAAAAATTCGGCCACCAGCTTGTAGGTTTGGATGGATGACCGCACGATCTTGCCGTTCTTTTCCTGCCTGACCGTGATTTTTTGATACTTTGTCGGGTCGCTTTTTATGAGCATGCCGTCTGTGATTTTTTCGGCAAAACTCACAAGCCGTCCGAAATTTGAGACGGCATAGCGACGCTTGCGGGGATTCTGGAGAATGATCTCCCTGAATTCCTCCGATGGATAGGGCCGCAACATATTAGTTAATTTTGGTACAGGCAAAAGTACCCAGCATTACGGAATTCCGTAAGGTTATCACAAAAATTTAACATTACACTTCAATCGGTTTCTCCGAATTGAAGATGAAATACAGTCCCACAAGGATAAATGGAATGCTCAGCCATTGTCCGGTAGAGAAAAGTCCGAGCGCCGATTCAAACCCGCCCTGGCTTTCTTTTACATACTCGACGATGAACCGCACCGTCCAAAGCAGGACCAAAAACACCCCAAACAGGTAACCCAGCCTCTCCCGCACGTTGGTTTTCCAGTACAGGAACATCAGCACGGCAAAAACAACTACATAACCCACGGCCTCATAAAGCTGCGCGGCATGCCGTACGGGAACCTGTTGCAACAGGCTTGCAAATTGCGGATTTGTGGCAATGGCGGTATAGGCATCATTGACGTTGGCAATCCCGGTCAGGTCCATCGCCTCACGGGCCGAAAAGTGCTCCCGGATAAACTTAACTCCAAGTGAGCTGTCAGTGGGGTGCCCCGTAATTTCCGAATTGAAGAAATTGCCAATCCGAACAAATATCGCCCCGCATGATACCGGAACCACAACGCGGTCCAAAATCCACAACAGCGGTCTTTTGAGCACTTTTTTGCTGTAGAAATACATGGCGATGATAATGGCGATTGCCGCTCCGTGGCTTGCCAGTCCCTGAAAACCCGTGAATTCAAAAGTAGGGTGGAACCTAAAGGGGAGCAAAATCTCCAGCAGGTTGTTTTTGTAATAGCCCCAATCGTAAAAAAACACATGTCCCAGCCGCGCTCCCAACAGCGTCGCCACCACCGTCCAGATAAAAAGGGAATCGAGCTTTTCAATCGATTCGTTTTCCCGGTCAAAGATCCGCTTCATGATATACCAGCCAAGGGCAAAGGCAACCACGAACATCAGGCTGTAATAACGCAGGACAAACCATCCGATACTGATCCCTTCTGAAGGGTTCCACACAATTGACAGGAATGACATGTAAGTTAATTTTGGGTAGGTAAAAATAAAAAAAATAGTACAGGAACCTATTGTTTTTCTTGCTTAGGGGGTACCGGGTCGTAACCTGAACCCCCCCAGGGATGACAGCTCAAAATCCGTCGGGTTCCCAAATACAGGCCGTAAAAAAGGCCGTGAATCTTAAGCGCGTCAACCATATACTGCGAACACGTGGGTTCAAACCGGCACGACGAAGGCAGAAGAGGCGAGAGCACGATCTGATAAAACCGCACCAGCAAAAGGGCAGGGGCAATCAGTATTTTGTTAAACCGGGTCAAAGGCTAAAAGTAGTTCCGTCCTTGCCGTCCTTGAGCTCGATGCCGATTGCTGCCAGCTGGTCCCGGATCTGGTCACTCAATGCCCAGTTTTTGTTGGCGCGGGCTTCGTTGCGCATGGATATCAAAAGGTTCACGGTCCCTTCCAGCTTTGAATCGTCGGCAGCGGCGGTAGAGTTTTCCAACCCCAGGACGTCAAATACAAAGGCGTTCATGGTGTCGGTAAAAAGCTTCAGGTCATCGGCCGATAGGCTTTCCTTGCCATCCTTGAGCAAATTCACAAAACGGACACCTTCAAAAAGCTGCGCAATCAGGATCGGGGCGTTAAAGTCATCGTTCATCGCCTCATAACACGCCGCCCGCCATTGCGCCACATCCAATGTTGATGTTTGGGCGGCCTGAATCCCTTTAAGCGCCGCAACTGCTTCCATCAAACGGTGGAACCCTTTTTCGGCGGCCAGCAGCGCGTCGTTTGAAAAATCCAGTACGCTGCGGTAATGCGCCTGCAACATGAAAAACCGCGCAACCGCCGGCGAAAATGCCTTGCTCAGGTTGGGATTTCCACCGGTATAAACCTCAGCGGGCAAAATGTGGTTGCCCGTAGATTTGGCCATCTTCTTGCCATTGAGCGTGAGCATGTTGGCGTGCATCCAGAAATTTACCGGCTGAACGCCGCACGCAGCTTCATTCTGCGCAATCTCGCATTCGTGGTGCGGGAACTTGAGGTCCATCCCGCCGCCGTGGATGTCAAACTGCTGTCCCAGGTATTTGGTGCTCATCGCCGTGCATTCCAGATGCCAGCCGGGAAACCCGATTCCCCAGGGCGAAGGCCACCGCATGATGTGCTGTGGTTCGGCTTTTTTCCAGAGCGCGAAGTCCTGCGGGCTCTTTTTGTCGCTTTGTCCGTCAAGGTCCCTCGTGTTGGCCAGCATGTCCTCGATGTTTCGGCCTGAAAGTTTGCCGTAGTGATTGGTCTGGTTGAATTTCACCACGTCAAAGTAAACCGAACCGTTTGATTCGTAAGCCAGGCCCTTTTCCATTATCTGCCTCACGATCTCGATCTGTTCAATGATATGGCCCGTCGCGGTGGGTTCGATGCTCGGCGGCAAAAAGTTATATGCCTTTAGTACGTCGTGGAAATCCACGGTGTAGCGCTGCACGATCTCCATCGGCTCCAGCTGTTCAAGGCGCGCTTTTTTGGCAATCCGGTCTTCGCCCACCTCGGCATCATTTTCCAGGTGGCCGGCGTCGGTGATGTTTCGCACATACCGAACCTTGTAACCCAAATGCAAAAGGTACCGAAAGATCACGTCAAAAGACATGAAAGTCCGCACATTGCCCAGGTGCACGTTGCTGTACACCGTCGGCCCGCAAACATACATGCCCACCGCACCCTCATGAATGGGGATAAAAACTTCCTTTTCGCCGGAAAGCGAATTGTAAATCCTGAGCGTTTGGTTTTTGTAGAGCGGTGTCATCAAAATATTTTTTTGGAGCTTTTTCCTGCTTTCCGCCTTATGCCCTTCGGGCGATGCCGGCTTCAATCAGGGCTAGGGCAGTATCGCCTTGATTAAAATTTCGTGTCCAGTTTAATGTAGTCCAGGAATTCGCGGCGAGTGGCGGCTTCCTTGAATTTCCCCCCGAATTCAGAGGTAATCGTGCTGCTCTCAATATCGCTGATCCCGCGCGAGTTCACGCAAAGGTGCTTGGCATCAATCACGCAGGCAACATCCTGGGTGTTCAGCGCCTTTTGCAATTCCTGTACAATTTGCATCGTCAGGCGTTCCTGAACCTGCGGGCGCTTGGCAAAATAAGTCACGATCCGGTTCATCTTTGACAGGCCAATTACCGAACCGTTGGAAATATAGGCCACATGTGCCCGGCCAACAATTGGCAGCAGGTGATGTTCACAAGTTGAATAAACGGTGATGTTCTTTTCCACCAACATTTCGCCGTACTTGTAATGATTGTCAAAAGTTGACGGTTTTGGCCTGCGATCGGGATTTAGCCCCCCAAATATTTCCTTGACAAACATTTTTGCCACACGGTTGGGGGTACCTTTGAGGCTGTCATCGGTAAGGTCCATGCCCAGGGTGTGCAGGATGTTTTCCACATCCTTGCGTATGATTTCTATCTTTTGGTCTTCGGTCAGGTGAAAAGCGTCATCCCGCATCGGGTTGGCCGCGCCCACAAAAGGATGCCCAAGGTCAGCATCGTCTTCAAATTCCCGCTTTTCAATCATTTGACAGGGTTTCAAATTTAACAGGGGCAAAGATAAATAATTAATACCGAAAGAAAATGATTACGCCCGCCGGGCTTAACAAAGAGTATTTTTTCAAAAATTATTCACCAAGATGTGCTAAATTTATGTAAATTTCGCACCCTATCACAATTACCAACTCATGACGTTTAGAATTTTACTCATTTCCTTAACGGCAATGGTTTTCAGTCAGTTAACTACTGCTGCGCCCCTGCACGGAATGTTCAAAAATGAGCCCCGGCCTGTAAAGTCGGCGGTTTTGCCCACGGCCACCATTAGCGGGACCACCACCGTTTGCCTTAACGGAACGCAGCCGCTCATTACCTTTACCGGTGCCGACGAGACCGCACCCTACACCTTTACCTATAACATCAATGGCGGCGCACCGCAAACGGTTACAACCACCTCGGGCAACAGTGTGACAGTTGCCGCGCCTACCAATGTGGCCGGCACATTTGATTACAATCTGCTCAGCGTTTCCTGTCCGACAACAGGGTGTGACCAGCCGCAAACCGGAACCGCCACCATTACCGTGGTTTCCACTCCGGCACCCACGGCCACCATTACCGGAAACACATCGGCATGCGTGGGGGCACCTTCGCCTCAAATTACCTTTACCGGGAACAACGGCACCGCGCCGTATACGTTTACCTATACCGTCAACGGAGGCGCGCCCCAAACCGTCACAACCACTTCGGGCAACAGCGTCCAGGTACCGGTCTCAACCGCGGCCCAGGGAACATTCGCCTACCAACTGGTCAGTGTAAGTTCATCGGCTACGCCTTCTTGTACCAATAATGTAACCGGTGCCGCTACTGTAAACGTAATCACGGTGCCCACCGTCTCTATTTCCGGAAGCGCAACAATATGCCCCGGGACCACCGCCACCCTGACCTTTACGGGAACGCCCAATACCGTCGTTGTTTTTTACAATACGGCCAATAATTTTTATACGGTGACCATCGGACCTTCAGGAACCACAACCTGGACTTCGCCGGTGCTTCAGGTGGGTACGGAGTATTCGCTTTACAGCGTGGGGACCACAAATCCTCCGGGATGTACCAATGAAAGCATTACCGGTTCGGCCATCATCTCGGTCAACCTGAATGGTTGTGCGTCGGTACTGGCGGGCGACCTTGATTTGGAAGGAGCCGTTGATCCGGTATGCGTAACCGGGGAATGCCGGGACCTAAGGGCACAATTTGTCGATCTTGGAACTACCACCCAGTACACCGTATCATCAATTCCCTACTGCCCGCAGGCCGCGTTTTTTGGCCCGGACTTTACCCCCATTTCCGTAGGGACTGATGATGTCTGGTCGCCCACCATTAACCTGCCGTTCCAATTTTGTTTCTTCGGCAATGTGTATCAAACCGCGCACGTAGGTTCCAACGGGCTTATTTCCTTCGCCAATGTAACCCCTGGCGGCGGATCAGGGTATGCATTCAACCAAACACTCCCCAGCACCACCTATCCCTGGCCAAACGCGATTTATGGAGTACACCAGGATACCAATCCGCAGGCCAGTCCGCCAGAGGTGTCAGTAAACTGGCAGTTGATGGGCACCTATCCATGCCGTAAGCTGGTTGTGAACTTTTATCACCTGGGCCAATATTCCTGCGCGCAAAGTGTCGGGTTACAAACGTATCAGATCGTTCTCTATGAAATTTCGAATATCATTGAAGTTTATGTGGAAAGCCGGACTCCCTGTACTACCTGGAACAGCGGTAGTGGAGTCATCGGCATCATGAACGCGGCGGGTACGGTGGCCTATACCCCGCCAGGACGGAACACGGGCACCTGGTCGGCCTTCAACGAGGCCTGGAGGTTTACCCCAAGTGGTCCGTCGGCGGTCAATTTCCAGTGGTTTGAGGGAACAACCCCCATCAGCACCAACACTCAAATTACCGTTTGCCCCACCCAGACAACCACCTACACCGCTCAGGTTGAATACAACATGTGCGGCCAGATCACCACTATTACCGAGGATGTGTTGGTAGAGGTCATTGATGATTTTTCGGGCACGCCGCAAGACCTTGTTCAATGCGAAAACCTCTTTGATTTGACCGAAAATGATTCGGTAATTCTCAACGGTGGCGATGCTTTTGAATACGATATTTCATACCACCTTACCCCGGGCGACGCAGCCGATGCCGCCAACCCGATTCCCAATCCAACGGCATTTGTTGCGACGAGTTCGGGGCAGACGATTTACGCTTCGGTGAGTAACTTCAACTCGCCGTGTATTCTTGTAAAACCTTTCCAGCTTATTTTTACCGATTGCAGCTGTCCCGAGGTCACCGATCCGTCACCTGACCAGCAACTATGCGTGAACGGCGACCCAGATCCGTTATCGGTCAATACCGAATTCACGGGTACCGATGCGATCACATTTGTCTATTTCACCACGCAACAGGCGGGCGATGCGATGTACACCGGCGGTGCCCCTATTGGAAGCGCTACGCCCGATGGGGCTACGACAGCTTCGTATGATCCGCCGCCGCTTGGCAATGCGGGTTCACTCCCCAATGTTCCGGGAACATATTATGTATATGCGATAGCCAATCCGCTACCCGCCGATCCGCTTTGCCGACCTTATCAGGAAATCATTGTGGAAGTCATCGCGCTTCCGACGGCGTCGATTTCGGGTGACGCGACCATCTGCGCGGGCGATTCTGCAACGATCACTTTTTCGGGAACACCGGGTGCGACCGTAACCTATACCGTGGACTCGGGCGCGAACCAAACCATCGTACTCGATGCGTCGGGCGATGCCTCGATAACCATCAACCCTGTCGTGACAACCGTTTATTCCCTGGTCAGCGTAACCGATGCGGCGGGCGTATGTTCCCAAAATCAAACCGGAACCGCCACCGTGACGGTCAATCCGCTCCCAACCGCGACAATTTCAGGCACCACCACGATTTGCCAAAACGGAACTTCCCCTGTTGTCACCTTTACCGGCACAGCGGGTACGGGCCCGTTTACTTTTACGTACACGATCAATAGCGGTAGCAACAATACAATAGTCTCAACGGGCAGTACGGCCACCATCAATGTATCCACCGCGGTCAACGGAACCTTTACCTACACCCTTGTCTCGGTAGAGGATGCCAACGGTTGCTCACAGAATCAATCGGGCACCGCAGTGATCGAGGTAGGGCCGCTTCCAGTGGCTTCCATCTCCGGCGATGCGACGATCTGCTCGGGCGATACCGCGACGGTCACCTTCACGGGAACTCCGGGTTCGGTGGTGACCTACACGGTCGATGCCGGAGCCAACCTAACCATTACCCTTGATGCGGGCGGAAACGGTTCGGTGACCACGCCGATGCTTACCGCGACATCGGTTTATACACTGGTAAGTGTGTCCGATGCGGCCGGAAGCTGTTCGCAGCCGCAAACAGGTACGGCGACCGTAACGGTCAATCCACTGCCCACGGCCACTGTCTCGGGCACGGCTACCATCTGCCAGAACGGGCCTTCGCAGACCATCACCTTTACCGGTGCCAATGGAACCGCGCCTTATACTTTTACGTATACGATCAATGGCGGCGCGCCCCTGACAATCAACTCTACGGGCAACACCGCAACGGTTTCGGTGGCTACTGCGGTTGTGGGGACTTTCCAATATGATTTAGTTTCGGTTTCCGATGCCAATTCGTGCTCGCAGAACCAAATCGGTTCGGCCACCATCACGGTAGGCCCGCTGCCCACGGCGACCATTTCCGGCACGGTGTCGATCTGCCAGAACGGTCCGCAGCCCACGATCACCTTCACC
>JAEZGB010000095.1 GCA_023437485.1 Bacteroidota bacterium | reverse complement strand
ATATAGCTGATTATCTTAGTCCAGCAACGCCCGGGCGTGATTTATGGCTGATTCCGATACCTGGGAGCCGGATAGCATCTGCGCTATCTCGCGTACCCGGTCATCGCCCTGGATCAAGGAAATTCGCGAGTGCGTCGTGCCTTCCACAACTTGTTTGAACACCTTGTAATGATGGCTTCCCTTGGCGGCAATTTGCGGCAGATGCGTGATGGCAAATACCTGCATGGTAGCCGACATCCGCTCCATGATATTGCCCATGGCATCGGCAATCTCACCTGAAACGCCTGTGTCGATCTCGTCAAAAATGATGGTCGGAAGCTTGGCATATCCCGCCAGCAGGGATTTTATTGCCAGCATGATGCGGGAAAGCTCGCCGCCCGAGGCAACTTTTTTCATCGGCGCGAACTCCGAACCCTTATTTCCGGCAAACAGAAATTCGATTTTATCGGAACCATTGTGCAGGAATTTACCCGCAGGCGAAACCGCAGCCTGGAAACGCGCATGCGGCATTCCCACCGAGTGCAACGTGAGTTCTATTTTTGAGGCGAGTTCCGGAGCGGCCTGAATCCGCGATGATGTAATTTTTTGGGCGAGCCCGGCCAGTTCATCTTCCAGGGCGGCCAATTGGGTGTCAATCTGGCCGATCCGCTCTTCAAGGCCTGCGTCAAGATCAGCCTGCCTACTGAGGTTTTCGCGTATTTCAACAAGCTGGGAAACCGCAGTCGCCTGATGTTTTTTCTGCAGGTTATACACCGCCTGCAATTGCATATTGATCTGCTCCAGCCTCAAGGGATCTACCGAAAGCGACGATGCCTGCCGAAGCAGTTCCGAGACCAGATCCTGCAATTCGATGTGGGCCGCGTCAGCTCTTTGAGAGAATTCACTATATGCTTTTGAATAGGCAGCCAGTTTGGATAGCACTTGGCGAAACTCGGCCAGCGGTGCCATAAACCCCGCCTGCTCGTCTTCGGCCAACAACCGTCCCCGCTCCATCTGCTCCAAAATGGAACTCATGTTTTCAAGCACCGATGCTTCGCCTTCAAGTTCTTCAAGATCAATTCCATCGAGATTGGCATCGGTCAATTCGGCGAGCAGAAATTCACGATAATCGCTCTCCCGGGCGGCTTCGGCCAAACGCGCGGTCAAATCTTCTTTCTCGGCGAGAAAGCCTTTGTATTGGGCAAGTTTTTGGCGGTAGGCTTCAAGAATTTGAAAGTTGCCCGCCAGCGCGTCCAAAACCCTGAATTGGAATGCCGAATCAGACAGTGAGCGCATTTCGTGCTGTGAGTGGATGTCGATCAGGTTTGACGACAATTCGGCCAACGACTGCAGGTTCGCAGGCGTGTCATTAACAAAAGCGCGTGATTTCCCACCCGGAAGTATTTCCCGCCGGATGATGGTATTGGGGTCATAATCAAGGCCGGCCTCTTCAAAAAGCGGCTGAAGATTGTAATCGGCAATGGAGAAATGAGCTTCGATGACGCATTTTGCCGAAGCATCCCGCAATGAGGTGGTATCGGCACGTTTGCCCAACGCAAGCCCCAACGCTCCGAGCAAAATGGATTTTCCAGCGCCCGTCTCGCCGGTAATAATTGAAAAACCGCCGGTAAAGTCAATGGACAGCCGGTCAATCAGCGCGAAATTCTGTATATGGAGCGAGGTCAGCATGGGCCCGAATTAAAACCTGATGCGCGACCATTTGGAGGAATTCAACGGCGAAATCCTGTTGAGATTGTCAACAATCCCGGTGATGGGAATTGAGGGCCCACCTGAAAAAACTGAAACTATTTCATCGCTTTTGGCATCAAAGAAAATCCGGGTCAGGAACGCGTTTGGCCTTACCGAGTAGAGTTGCGCGAGTGTTTGCAGTGACTGCCCGATCTTTTCCTTGGCCGCTTTCTGATCGCGTGACATCATGTCCATCCCTTCAAAATGGTATTCAAACATCGCGTCGCGAAACGGCGAATACGTCGGTGATAACAGATCGTTGATCAGGAAATAGCGGTTTTGGTTGCCATCGGCCTGGGCCCAACCCTTATAACCGCCCTGTTGGGCAACGTTGGCCACCTCGCGCGCGACCTCAAACCACGGAGTCCCGCCGCCGGGTGAGAAAGTATCGGCATCCATCCCAAGGATCACGAAGCTGTAAAAGGCCACTACCGAGACCAGGTTTGAGTCAAAACTTGTCGGGTTGAACACCAGCCGCTCAAATTCTACATAACGGAAACTGAGGTCTTTATCGTTAAAATTCAGAATCGGCGAGGAATACGTGGAATTGTGTACGGGCCTGGCACTTTGCACCTGAATCGATGCGGTGTAGGTATCGCCATTTCCAAACGAACTCAATGTAATGTACATCGAACAGTTGATCCGTTCGTGCTGCTCGTATTTCTCTCCCGTCCAATCCGTGCGGTTCACGAACTCGGTAAGCGAGTTCTCAAGTGTTTTGAACGTTTGCGGATTGGCGTTGGCAATGGTTTCAGCGTTTACCGTTACGGTGCAGTTGAGTTGCTGCGCGAATGACGCGGCCGACACAAGCAGGCAGATAAGCAATTTATTCATAATGGGCGGCAATTTTGTCAATCAGGTCTTTGGCGACCTGTTCTTTTGATTTGAGCTCCATGGCCTGCGGTTCCAGCCGGTTATTGATAAAGGTAACCTTGTTGGTGGCGTGGCCAAATCCGGCGCCGGGGTCCCGAAGCGAATTGAGAACGATCAAATCTAAGTTTTTTTTCTTGATCTTGGCTACGGCATTCCCGTATTCATTTTCAGTTTCAAGCGCAAAACCAACCAGAAATTGATTTTTTTTGACCTCCCCCATCCAGGCCAAAATGTCGGTAGTCTTTTCCAGTTTGATTTCCAATTGGGCGTCCTCCTTCTTGATCTTGTCGGCTTTAGCTTTTACAGGCCTGAAATCGGCCACTGCGGCGGCGGCCACGGCAGCATCGCAATCCGGAAAATGTTCCTGGCAGGCCAGCAGCATTTCTTGTGCCGATGTCACCCTGACCAGCCGGATATTCGGATCATCAACCTCCAATGCCACCGGTCCGGAGACCAGAATAACACCGGCGCCCCGGGACGCGGCCTCACGAGCGATGTCAAACCCCATTTTTCCCGACGAATGGTTCCCGATAAAGCGCACCGGATCAATGGCTTCATGTGTAGGGCCCGCGGTTACAAGGATTTTCTTGCCCCGGAGCGGAAGGCCGGCTTCAAGGTCTTTCTCGATAAAGCTTATGATGTCCTCAGGTTCGGCCATGCGCCCCTGGCCCACCAGACCGCTGGCAAGTTCTCCAAAAGTGGCAGGGATCATTTTATTTCCGAATACGGTCAGGGTATCCAGGCTTTCCAGCGTCGAGGGGTGTTTGTACATATCCAGGTCCATCGCCGGGGCAAAGTAAACCGGGCATTTGGCCGAGAGGTAGCACGCGATCAGGAGATTGTCGCAATTGCCACTAGCCATTTTGGAAAGCGTATTTGCCGTTGCCGGAGCAATGAGCATGAGATCGGCCCAAAGGCCCATCTCGACATGGTTATTCCACTGGGCGCCATCTTCCCGCTCGTAAAATTCCCAATGAACGGGATTGCCGGAAAGGGTGGAAAGCGTCAGGGGTGTAACAAAATCACGGGCGGCCGGAGTCATGACAACACGAACCCGGGCGCCCGATTTTACCAAAAGCCTTACCAGCGCAGCCATTTTATATGCCGCGATCCCACCTGAGACCCCGAGCAATATTTTCCTTCCGCGCAGGACTGACATCTTACAGGCTTGCGTCCCTGTGGTAAATCTTGCCGTCAAGCCACTCCTGCACTGCAAGGGCATGGGGCTTGGGAAGCTTTTCATAGTACTTTGAAACCTCGATCTGTTCTTTGTTTTCAAAGATTTCCTCAAGGCTGTCATTATACGTGGCAAACTCCTCGAGTTTCTCGGTGAGTTCCTTTTTTATTTCAGAATTGATTTGGTTGGCACGCTTGGCCATGATGGTGATGGCTTCATAAATGTTGCCGGTCCCCTCTTCAATCGCGGTCTTGTTGTAGGTAACCGTATTAACGGGTGCCGTGGTCTTCTTTAAATCCATGCTCATTATTTAATGTATTGCTTTAGGTCGTTATCTATACGGACAAGCATTTGGTCAGCCTGCTCCTTGTATTTTGTCGAAGGGTTGAACTTCATCAGCGTGGCGTGCGCGGCCCGGGCCTGCTGCAACCGCTCTTCCATTTTTGAAGGAATGCTGTTGATGGCAAGGTTGTAGGCCGAATCCAGGCGGTAATAAAGTGCTTCTTCCTTGTAGG
The DNA here is from genome assembly GCA_023437485.1 of Bacteroidota bacterium. Taxonomy (GTDB): domain Bacteria; phylum Bacteroidota; class Bacteroidia; order Flavobacteriales; family Flavobacteriaceae; genus Flavobacterium. The sequence goes on along the minus strand of JAEZGB010000095.1, from coordinate 7,858 downwards.
GCGTCCCCGGATAATCGATGATAAAATTTTCCAGGGCCACAAGAGCCGATTTGTAATCGTAGATTTTGTTGTAATTCTTTGCGTTGTAAAACGCCTTTTTCTCAAGCTTTTCGCGCAGGGTCTTTACGGTCTCATTGGCCTCGGCAAGGTATTGCGAATCCGGGAAACGGTCAATGAAGGCCTGAAGCTTGTCAATGGCCTTGTAGGTATCGGTCTGGTCGCGGCTATAAACAGGCGATAATTTTGAATAGCTTTTTGCCGATAGGAACGATGCTTCTTCCAGATGTTCGCTGCGCGGATAACCGGCCACGAAAGTCTCAAACTGATATCCGGCCAAATAGTACTGCCCGGTTTTATAATAAGATTGAGCAAACATGTAGTACATCTGCTCGGCTTGCGGCCTTCCGCGGTAATTGGCGGCAATCTGCTCAAAAAGCCGGATGGCACGCGAATATTTTTGTTTTTCGTACATCTGGGCCGCCGCGGCATATTTGACATCGGCATCCTCTGACTTGAGCGCTTTCTGGTATTCACTGCAACCTGTGAGCAAGACCAGGGCCACCAATACGTAAAATAATTTCCTCATAGATTTTTATGTGGGTTAACGGCTACCGAAAACGCGGGGACAAATTTAGTCAATAATCGGCCAACGGCAAAATATAAATTTTCAGGGTTTTATGAGGTTTTGGGTAAAGTTTGAAAGCCGCTCGGCCAACCCACTGTCAACGCTAACCAGTGGCAATCTTACCGTATTCCCCGACAGCCCCAGGGACTTGAAAACTTCTTTGATCCCCGCCGGGTTTCCCTGCTCAAAAATCATGTCGATTCCCGCGGCAAGTTTGTAGTGCAACTCATAGGCCTGGTCCACCTTTCGGTCAAGCCCAAGGCGCACCATGTCACTGAACATCCTGGGGAAACCTTCGGCCATGACCGAGATCACCCCCGCACCGCCCGCGAGTACCATCGGAAGGGTGATCATATCGTCGCCGGAAATCACCAAAAACCCGTCGGGCGTGCCGTCAATGAGTTTCATGGCCTGGACAATATCGCCCGCCGCCTCCTTGATTGCCACCACGTTGTCAAAATCCTTTGCAATCCTGATCACGGTTGAAGGCAGCATGTTGCTGGCGGTCCTCCCCGGGACATTGTAAAGGATTATCGGCAGCGGTGATGCCTGGGATACCGCTTTGAAGTGCTGATAAATCCCTTCCTGCGATGGCTTGTTGTAATAGGGAGAAACTGACAGGACGGCGTCAAAACCTGAAAGGTCACCGGTTTTGAGTTCCTGGACCACTTCGGCAGTATTGTTGCCCCCCACGCCCAACACCATCGGAAGCCTCCCGTTGTTGGCGCGTTTTACCGTGTCGATGACAAGCTGTTTCTCGGTTTTTGATAGGGTAGCCGATTCGGCCGTTGTGCCCAGGACGACCAGGTAATCTATGCCGTTGTCAATTTGAAAATTAACGATGCGCTCCAGTGCTTCCACATCGACGGACATATCCTGTTTGAAGGGCGTGACCAGCGCAACACCGGTGCCTATTAATGATTTCATGGTATTTTTTTTAGTATTTTCAGATATTTGATGAGTTCGGATGCGAACAGCTCATATTGATCGGCCGTGCTGTCAATCATAAAATGGTTAAGGCGTTTGTCAACCGATGCAAAACCGGCCTTGAACTTCGCCTTGGACAGATGCGAAACCAGCAGCAATCCGGCCTTTTCCACATCGTAATAATTGATCAGCAAATCAAAAGGCGTATCGATGAACCTGCGCAGCACAGGCTTTGAGATCGTGGCCGCCCATGTGATATCGGCGTGGCTAAAGACGGGGTAATCAAAAGAATCATTTTTGCGGACCTTGTCCCGAAAGGCAAGAATGCCGAATTCGGCCTCACCAAGCCCTTTTGAGCGCAGGGCCTGGAGCAATTCGTCCCGTCTGGCAAATTCAGTTTCGTCCAAAAGGATCCCCACGGTGCGTATCTCTTCACCCGAAGCAAGCAAAGGTGCTCCCGTCAGGCTGTTTTTAACGATTTTTTTGGCCGCGAAGTCCTTGAGGTGATTTAAAAACATAGTATTTTTACCAGTTGTAAATTTAGGGAATAACCAGCTATAACGGGTGACAAAACTAAAAAAGTATCGGAGTTGGGGAGCGCGAATTGTTTTATCCTTAACATTTTTTCTGGGCCTGGGTTGCAGTCAGGCGTACCAGGTTACGCAAATTGAGGGCAAGGAGCTCCCAGTGACCGCCGACCACGGCCAATCTGAAAAAATTGAAGCCTTTATCAAACCCTACCGCGACCATATTGACCGGGAGATGAATACGGTACTCACCTATGCGCCGCAAAGCCTGGATAAATTGAGCGGCAAGTGGCAAACCGGGATTGGCGATTTGATGGCCGACGCGATGCTTGAGCGCGGCAACCGGATACTCGCGGCACGGACGGGCCGCACCGCACAGATTTGCCTGCTGAACTTTGGCGGGATCCGCAGCATGATTCCGCAGGGAAACGTCACCACCCGAACAGCGTTTGAAATCATGCCGTTTGAAAACTCGTTGGTTGCGGTTAGGTTGCCGGGGCAAAAAATAGCCGAAATGGCGAATTACCTGGCGTCCGATATAAAGGCACACCCGACGGCCGGCCTGGAACTGGTGCTGCGGTCAGGCAAGCCGGTTTCGATCAAAGTGGGCGGGAAACCTTTCAACATTGATGCGTCCTATGAGGTAATCACCTCCGACTATCTTTTAAACGGGGGCGACAATATGACGTTTTTTTCAGCGGGGCTTGAAGTGACGCACCTGGATTACAAGATCCGCAATGTATTGATTGATTACTTTCGGGATGCCGATACACTGGAGGCGCCAACCGATATCAGGATAAAGGAACTGCCATGAAAAGACGGGATTTTTTAAAGCAGACCGCTGCCGCTACGGCGTTGGTTTCAATGGGCGGGCTCACATCGGGATTCTCCAGGCCCCGCACGCTCACTGTTCTTCACACCAATGACGTGCACAGTTACATCGACCCGTTCCCGATGACGCACCCCAAGTATCCCAACCGCGGAGGTGTTGCCAGGCGCGCAGCCATGATCGAGCAAATTCGCCGTGAGTCAGAACATGTCCTGCTGTTGGACGCGGGCGACATCTTTCAGGGAACGCCATACTTCAATTTTTACGGCGGCGAGCTTGAATTCAGGCTAATGACCATGATGGGATATGATGTCGCCACACTGGGCAACCACGACTTTGACAATGGCATCGACGGTTTTCACGCCATGCTACCCCACGCCGGGTTTGGCTTTGTGAGTGCCAATTATGATTTTTCCAATACCGTGCTTGAGGGCCTGGTCCCGCCCTTTAAAGTCATTGAAAAAGGGCAAACGCGGGTTGGAGTTTTCGGGCTTGGAGTTGAATTGGCCGGATTGGTAGACAAAAAATTGTACAAGGAGACCAAATACCTCGATCCCGTGGGGGTGGCACAGGACGTTGCCAACCAGCTCAAATATGAAAAGCGCTGCGATATCATCATCTGCCTTTCGCACCTGGGGTATCAGTACAAAAATGACCCGGAAAGAATCTCAGACCTCAATCTTGCTGTGGCCACTAGCGACATTGACCTGATAATTGGCGGCCATACCCATACCTTTCTAGAAAGGCCCACAGTGGTCAAAAACCGTGAGGGAAAAGACGTTTTGATAAACCAAACCGGATGTTACGGCGTAAACCTGGGCCGGATTGACTTTGAGCTTGATGCGCCACACAAATCAGTAGGCCGCACCATTGTGGTCTGATTTTTCATGCGCAAGCACGAATTCATAAAAAGTGTAAAATGCGAATGCGTTGAGCCCCATGGCAATTGGCCTGAAAATTAATGGCGAAAGGTCGTCCAGGTAATACTTCTCAATAAAGACGATAAACTGCAAAGCCACAAACAAAAGGCTCGATATCAACAGCCAGGAATTGGGACGGTTGTCGTGAATCATGTAATTGGCAAGCGCAATCCCACCCAATACCGAAATAAGGATATTTTGCACCACGAGCAACTCAAAACTGTAAAGGGGAATCTCAGGGGTAATCGCCAGAAGATAAAAGAAAATGAGCAGGAACGGAACCATCCCAATGAACATGGGGATGAAATCTTTTGTTTTTAGCAATTGCAGCACCAGCGAAATGGCCAGGACGCGGTGCGCCAAAAACGCCATCACGGCGTACAGAAGCATTTGGTCGCTGTTGGGAATAAAGAGCAAATTGGTCACCACCGAAAAAAACAGGGCACCAAAAAAAAGTATATTTCGCCTTTCAGATGTAAGGAAATACAAAACCATCAGCAATACCGGCATAAGCGGCTTGAATATCAGGATCAATACCTGGTGCTGGAACAGTTCGGCCATGATCTCAATCACCGCGGCCGTAAAATAGGCCGTGGAAACCGCATTCACATTTCTGTTTTGGTTGTGGGAAATCATGGGGCGAATTTTCACTAAGTTATGGATTTAAGCGGATTCCGCCCGAGAAAGTTATGTCGGAAGAACGCGACTTTGCCCCTGCCAGTACGAATTTCATAAAAAGATATTGCCCGGGAATGTATAACGACATGGCCAAGGCGTGGAAATAACCGTCCTGATGATAAACTACCATACCTGCGAAAATAAATTGTGTGGCCGCAAAAAGCAATGTCGAACCAAGTAGCAACAAATTGGCACGGTTGGAGATCAGGATATAATTGGCAAGAGCCAGCCCGCCGAGGAAAGTGATCAACAGGCACTGCCCGATGAAAATCGCGAGCCCGTCGCCAATAAGGTGATGAACATGCCAGGTCAGGTATAGGTACACGAACAAAAAAGGGATGCAGCTAACCAACAGCGGGAACCATTTGGGCGGGCCGCAATATTTATATACGATGTAGATGCTGAATACCCTGAAGACAAAGAAAAACATCGAACCGGCAAAAATGCTCGGATATTCGGGCGATATGAACAGGATATTGGCAATCCAACTAAAGGCCAACATGGCCAAAAACGACGCGTCACGAACCCTGGACGATGCCAGATAGACCAGCAACAGCAATGGCATCAGCAAGGGTTTGACCCAGTACAGTGCCGCCCGGTCTCCCTGCATCTCAAAATATATTTCAACGGCACCCGTGAGGAAATATGCAGCGGTCGCCCATCGGGCCACCATCCAATAACGGGCTGGGGTCAGTTTTGCTTCCATTGCCTAAAAGTTTCTTTTTCCGCAGGCCTTCGCGCGACAAAATAGCGCACCATGAAAAAGTACGACGCAAACTGGGCGACCAGGTTTAGATGGTCCAGCAGCGGCATCGGCATGGCGAATTTGTGGATGCTGTAAAAAAGGTCAGAAACCAGCATGAACAACGCCATAAGGCTCAGGTTAACCGATACTGCCGTGGTGCGTGCCAATATGCCAAAAAACGAAATCCCCACCAGCAGTGCCAGCACAATTCCGTAGGACAGGTAAAATGAATAATGCGCGTTGACCGCCTCGATTCCAAGGCTCAAGATGGAATAGAGCCAGTACCCCATGGAACCCAGCAGCGCCAGCATGGCCAGGCCATTGAACGGGGTCAGTTTAGGAACCATCATATCGGTCACCGCGAAATAGGTCATGATCAGGTAGCTGCCCATACCGCACGCCATCACCAGCAGTATGCCGCCCGGGCCAAAGAGCAACGTAATCATGTCGGCTGTGAAAAACAACCCCAGCGCCAGTGAAAACGCAAGGTTCAGATTGCGGGTCTTGGCCTGTAGATAGTAATAAAAAATGGCCGGTACAACCATCGGTTTTGTGATCAGCATCAGCAGTTCATCATCAAAAACCTTGGCTACCATGGCCAGCACCGCCGCTACGATGTACAAAATCAGAGATGGATTTCTGTCTTTCATTCCAACATCGAAATTAATTCTTTTTCCGATATGATGCTCACTCCCAACCGGGTAGCTTTTTCAAGTTTTGCAGGCCCCATGTTTTCACCGGCCACGACGTAGTGGGTTTTTGCCGAAATGGATCCGCTCACCTTGCCTCCGCCTGCCTCGATGGCCTCCTTGATCCCGTCGCGTGAAAAGTGTTCGAAAACGCCCGAAACCACGAAAGTCTTTCCTGCCAAACGGTCGCTTACCGCACCGGCCGGTTTCTCAATCTCCATGGTCACGCCATATTGTTTCAGGCGCTCGACAATCCGGACATTGTCTTCATTGGCAAAGAACGATACGACGCTCTCGGCAATCTTGCTCCCAATTTCCTCCACCAGGGTCAGTTCCTCTTCCGATGCCGCGGCAATGGCGTCGATATTCCCGTAATGCCGCGCCAGCTTCTTGGCAACGGTTTCACCCACATACCGGATCCCAAGGGCGAAAAGCACACGTTCAAACGGCACCGATTTGGATTTTTCAATCCCGGCGATAAGGTTGTCGGCCGATTTTTTGGCCATCCGCTCCAGGGGCATTACCTGCTCGGCCGCAAGGTCGTACAGATCGGCATAATTTTGTACCAGGCCATTGCGGAACAACAGCGCGACGGTTTCCCCGCCCAGGCCTTCGATATCCATCGCCCTGCGCGAAATATAGTGTTGGATGCGCCCCATGATCTGTGGCGGGCAACCGTAATAATTGGGGCAATAATGTTGGGCTTCGCCTTCCTTCCGGACCAGTTCCGAATCGCATTCAGGGCAGGTCTCGATGTAGGCTGTCGGAAGGATCTCTCCTCCTCTCTTATCCAGGTCAACCGCCACGATCTTGGGGATTATCTCACCTCCCTTTTCAACAAATACGGTGTCTCCGATCCTGATATCGAGCCGTTGTATCTGGGCGGCATTGTGAAGCGATGCGCGCTTGACAATGGTCCCGGCCAGTTGGACCGGTTCAAGATTGGCCACGGGGGTGATTGCTCCGGTCCGCCCAACCTGATAGGTGATGGAGTTGAGCTTGGTAGAAGCCTGTTCAGCCTTGTATTTGTAGGCCATTGCCCAACGAGGTGCCTTGGCGGTGTACCCGAGTTCGTCCTGGTCAAGCAGGCTGTTGACCTTGATCACCACTCCGTCAATTTCATAAGGAAGGTTGTGACGATGTTTTTCCCAATGGTCGATAAAATCAAATACTGCGGCCATGTCCGGGCAAAGCCGAAGGCCTTCAGGGACTTTGAAACCCATATCGCGGGCAGCCAGAAGAGCTTCATAATGCGATTTGTGATCAGTGCCCAGGACGGCGTACACAAGGCATTCCAGCGGCCGTTTGGCCACCTCACCCGAATCCTGCAACTTGAGGCTTCCCGATGCGGTATTGCGCGGGTTGGAATATGGGACTTCTCCCCGCTCGATGAGATCGCGGTTCATTTTTTCAAATCCGGCAAGCGGAAGTATGACCTCTCCCCTGATTTCAAAATCAAAATTTTCGGCGATTTGCAACGGAAGGGAGCGGATGGTCCTGATGTTGGCCGTCACATCGTCACCCTGAACACCGTCACCACGCGTGATGGCCTGATCGAGTTTTCCGTTGCGGTAATGTATGGAAATGGAAGCGCCGTCATACTTGAGTTCGCAAGTAAATTCGGGTGAATATCCCAACGCCCTTACGATGCGGTTTTGCCAATCCAAAAGATCTTCCCGGGAGTATGAATTTTCCAGCGAATACATGCGCCTGGGATGAACGACGGTATTGAAACTTTTTGTGACCGTGCCCCCGACACGCTGGGTGGGCGAGTTTGGGTCAAAAAATTCGGGGTGCGCGGCCTCCAGGCGGGCAAGTTCAGCGAGTTTCTGATCAAAATCGAAATCTGAGATCAGAGGGTCATCCAAAACATAGTAGCGGTGGTTGTGGTAGTTTAGTTCTTCGCGAAGCGCGGTGA
>JAEZGB010000036.1 GCA_023437485.1 Bacteroidota bacterium | reverse complement strand
CCGAAACATTCCCTGGACTCGCCTTAAAGATTCCACCATACGGTTTGGATATGGAAAGTACCAGGAAACCATCCAGGCCACTACCACTTCGCGAACCTCGATGATTGCCGTTGAACTGGCGGGAAATAAATTCCAGACCAAACAAGTGCTTGAAAATGCCAGTATTCCGACGGCCCGGGGAGGTTGTTGCCACACATTTGACCAGGTTAAGACCATAATTGGGAAAATTGGATATCCCGTGGTGATCAAACCTCTTGATGCCAACCAGGGGCGTGGCGCCACCATCAATATTACTTCAGATCAGGAGGCCGAACGGGCATTTGAATTGGCCCGTGAATTCGGGAATTACGTTTTGGTGGAGCAATGCATTGAAGGTTCCGATTATCGAATGCTGGTGGTCAACAACAAATTTGTGGCAGCCGCAAGGAGGGAGCCTGCCCACGTGGTGGGGAACGGAAGTTGCACTGTAAGAGAACTTGTGGAGTACGTCAACTCAGATCCCAAACGCGGTGAGGGCCATGACAAAATGCTTACAAAAATACGCCTTGACGAGGTTTCCCTACAGCTGTTGTCCAAACAGGGATTTACCCCGGAAAGTGTGGTACCGGCCAATAGAAAAGTATATTTGAAGTGCACCGCAAACCTTTCAACAGGCGGTACTGCGGTAGATGTTACCGATAATGTCCACAAAGACAATATTTTCCTGGCCGAGCGAGTTGCAGCCCTGGTGGGGCTCGACATCTGTGGAATCGACATCATGGCCAAAAGCCTTGAAACTCCATTGCGTGAAAACGGTGGCGCTGTTATCGAGGTGAACGCCGCCCCCGGTTTCCGGATGCATCTGGAGCCTAGCAGTGGCAAACCCCGAAATGTAGCCGCGCCGGTCATGGCGATGCTTTATCCGCCGGGGCGCCCCAGCCGCATTCCCATCATCAGCGTGACGGGGACTAATGGGAAAACTACGACGACCAGGCTGTTGGCGCACTTGGCCAGGAGTCGCAGATATACCGTAGGCTACACCACCACCGACGGAATTTACATCAATGACCAGGTAGTCTGCGAAGGCGACAATACCGGACCGGTGAGCGCCCGCCAAATCCTGGCTGATCCAACCGTTGATTTTGCCGTGCTGGAAACGGCGCGAGGAGGACTTTTGCGGGCCGGACTTTGTTTTGATCAATGCGACATTGGAATTATCACCAATATCCGCGAAGATCACCTTGGGCTGAATGACATCAACACACTGGAGGACCTTGCCAATGTTAAGGCGGTGGTGGCCCGCAGCGTGAAGCCATCAGGCTGGGCGGTGCTCAATGCTGATGACGAGCAGTGCGTAAGAATAGCAAGGGAACTGAGTTGCAATGTTGCGTATTTTAGTATGAACCCTGAAAACCCGGTGATTATTGAACAGATGCGCGAGAAAAAGCCCGTTGCTGTTTATCGTGACGGCACGCTGACAATTATTAGGGATGGCCAGACAATTCCGGTTCAAAGCGCTTCAAAAATTCCGATAACTTATGGCGGAACCGCCGATTTTATGATCGCGAACGCGTTGGCGGCGGCGCTTGCCGGGTACCTGTGGGGCTTTACCGAAGAAGAAATCCGAAACTCGCTGGCCAGTTTCAAACCAGGGGTAGAGCAGACTCCCGGCCGGCTCAATTATTTTGATTTCAGGGATTTCCGTGTACTTGTTGACTATGCCCACAACCCGCATGGCTACAGCGCGGTTGCGCAATATCTGGAGAATGTGAATGCAAAGCGCAAGATCGGCATTATTTCAGGAATCGGCGATCGCAGGGACCAGGATATTGTGGATTGCGCCAGGATTGCCTGTGACATGTTTGACCATATCATCATCAGACAGGAGCACGATTTGCGGGGCAGGACTGAAGAAGAGATCAACGGGTTGCTTGTCAGGGGAATTAATCAGTCCAACAGTACGGTAAGCTATGAAATGGTCTCCGAAGAAACCGAAGCGATCCGCCGCGCGCTCTCATTGGCCACTGCCGGCGATTTGGTCATCGCGCTGAGCGATCAGTACAAAAGCGTAATCAGGGTAATTGACCAGCAGCGGCAAGAGGACCGTTCGCCCCGGATCTTGCGCAGCGCAAATTATGAAAACGGTGTACAATCAATAGTAACTGAAAACGAATATCATGGAAAATCAGCATGAAGACCAAACCACCGACAACAATTTCGATCGATCACACGAGCCATCGGAATTGGGCAAAGGCCTCTCGGCCGATGAGTCCCCGAAGTCGGGAAACAAAAGTTTTGAACATGAAAACCTGACTACCGGCTCAGGATATAGTAGCCAGGAGCGTGAAGTTCAGGATGGGACCAATAACCCATCGGTAATCGATTATCGGGGGAATGATGAACTGATAAACAAGTATAACATTAACGACAAAGCGCATTTTGAAAGCAGCAAGGACGATTTTGTCCGTACAACTTCCAACTTCCGCCACGCCGATGATGATAAGCCTCAAACCGAGGGAACCCTTTAATATCCGGGCTTGCCATGCAAGCCTATATTTATGGAGATCATTCAAATAATCCTGGCTACCGTTGCCGGCACTACCTTTATGACAGCCTTTAGTTACCTGGTATCTGAAAGCTTTAACAAACTCTTCAAGGAGCCGGTACTGCTAAATTTTGCGCTCAAAGCATTGCGCGTTGACCTGAATGCGCGCGGCCGAAAAATTGCGGGTTGGCTTATTCACTATGCAATCGGGCTTCTTTTTGTGGTGGCCTACCATTTTGTCTGGAAATGGGGCTGGCTTGCGCTATCGTGGACCAGCGCCGTGATCCTGGGTGCCATCAGCGGAATTATTGGAATTTTGGGATGGATGGTGATTTTCCGGATTCCGGCAAACAATCCGCCGGTGCGTTATGGCCAATATTACCTGCAACTGTTTTTTGCGCATATCTTCTTTGCGCTTGGCGCCGCTGCCGTCTACATGATTTTCCCGAAATAAAAAAGCGGCCTTGGCCGCTTGTTATCTCCAGATGGTGAGCCTGACCTGAGGTTTGGTCTTGCTCATCTGGCTGGCCAGCATGAGCGTGATCCCAATCATCAGGTGCGGCAGGTAAACCGCCTGCGCAAAATTGAACAGCCATGGTGACGCGGCGAGCAACAATCCGCAGAAGAAATCAAAGCGCAGCCTGACTTTCATCGGGATGATGTTGGTGAGGCTCAACTCATACGCTGTTACCAGGTTGAAGAAAATGGTGAGCGCGCCAAGGGCCATGGGTACCAGGATTTGCGCCAGATTTTCGGTTCGGCCAAAAACAGGCAGGATGATAAGCAGGATTCCCATGAAATAATCAAAGTAGCCGTAGGTTCTTGTTTCTATGATTTTCATCGCTTATGGATTTGTGGTTTTTTGGGGTGTTGCAGCGGCACTTGAATCGGTCATGGTACCGCCACCGGGGGTGTTTGAAGCATCGGTTGCGGTTCCGGTTTCACTTCGGTTGGTGCCGGGGCTTTGTGGAGCGTCACCGGATTCCATTCCTTCGGCAGTGCCGTGAGTTGAGGTTCCGGCATTGGTAGAGGAGTGGTCCGAGCTGTTTCGGCAGGCAGTAAGCGCGAACGCTAGTAACAGGGCAAGCGCGGTTTTATGGATTAGTGTTTTCATAGGTTTGGATCTTGGTTTGTAAAATTAGAGTACACACACCCTGAGGAATTTACATCTTCCTGCCTGAAAATTACACGATTATGGCACAAGGCCCGCGCGAGGGATGGAAGCGGCATCCTGCCTGAAAGGCAGATACAGCGCACAGACCGGCAGGCGGCGAAGCAAGCCTGCGCGCCCTAAAAAAAGAAAACCGCATCCAGATTCTGGTTACGGTTTTCCACACACACATTTGCAATATTCAGACCTATTTTTCTTATGATGTTGTAAAGTTAGCCCGGCCAACCGCGCAATGCGTTACGATTAAACGGCTAAATGTTACACAATTCATATTTATGAAATTCTGCGTACATTCGCTGTAAAACATATCCCTATGGCTGAAAATATCAATAGCGGTGAGCAGATCAATCTGGAAACCGCCCTTTCTTTGGTGAGAAGTTACCGCGCGCAATATCCAAACAATATCAAAGCCCATTTGGTGGGCGCTACCTTGTTGAGGTCCATCCTGGAACAACCGGGCTGCGTTGGGATCAGGATTTACCAGGGCCTGGATGAAAACCGCGTTTTGGCCCCTGTCCTGGTGGGTGTCGATGAGAACGGTGAAGACATGACCCAGGGCGTTATGGTTGACAAGCTGGGCCCATGCCCGCCGATTTGCGCGGGACCAAGTGTGTTAATGTCTTAGATTTTGGATTTATATACGGTACTGTTTTACCTGGCTACCCTGGCCGGCTTTGTCGCATTTGGATTTTACCTGATTAACCGCAAACGGCTGCAACCTGAAATGCGTGCAGCGGGGCCTTATTTCTGGCTAATCGGGCTTTCATCACTCTATGAGCAGGTCTTTACGCTCTGGCTTCGTGTTGACGCCACCATCTACTTTAGGATTTACGGATTGCTGGACATGGTGCTGATGCTTTATTTTTACAGCCAGGTGGTAAAGGGCCAGCGTGCGGCAATCTGGCTTTTTGGGCTGGCCTACAGTATCGTTTTTATTTATTTGTGGATTCATTTTGATGAGTATGACCTGACCAGGGCCGATCAAATTTGCGTGCCCATTTCCACTTTCATCGTGTTTTATTTTACAATCCTCTGGTTCCGGCAACAATTTTTGGCCATGCGGGAAGAATCACTGTTGTCAATGGGATCGTTTTATTTCGTGTCCGGATTGTTTATGTACTTTGCGGCCACGATTTTCCTGTTTTTGTACAGCAACCTGGTTTTTAAGTCAAAAGCGGTGAATTACCTGCTGGAATTCTGGGTTTTTAATATTTTCATGGTGATTTTGGCCCGATTGATCTTTATTATTGCAATATGGAAGGGACGCAGGACATAATCCCCGTTTTTTGGATAGGGACCGCGATCATGTTATTCCTGACCTTCGGGATCATATTCCTGGCGGTTTTTTATCAGGGTAACCTGGCGAGGATAAAACGTGCCGAGGCCGAACAGTTGCTCAGGGTTTCGATTGAATCGGAACAAAAAGAGCGCAGGCGTATCGCGGCTGATTTGCACGATGGGGTTTGCGGTGATCTGAGCGCTATCAAGTATTACTTGGCTATGCTGGAAAAACAGCAGTCGGGCTCATCGGAAATGCTGCGCGAGATATCTTTGGGAATTGAAAATGCGCTTGACAACACCCGCATGGTGAGCTACAAACTAATGCCGCCGCTCTTGGAAACCATGGGTTTTGCCGATGCATTGCGTGACAATTTTGAGCGTTTGGCAGCCAGGACCGGGTTGGAATTCACGGTTTCGGGAAGCGCGGATGCGATGCCCATCGCGATGAGTTACGAACTGTTCAGGGTGGTGCAGGAATTTACCACCAATATGGTAAAGTATGGAAATATTTCGCGGTGTGAAGTACATTTGACAGGTTTTGACGAATCGCTTTTGGTGGAAATCATCGACGACGGCAACCCGTACGATTTTTTCGCGATAGCTGCCATATCGGGCGGAAGCGGGCTCCAGAATATTATTACGCGGCTGAAGGCGATCAATGGAAAGTTGAACCAACTTCCCTCGGTTTCAGGCAATCATTTTAAAATTGAATTACGCCTATGATCAATGTGGCGATCGTGGATGACCACACGCTTTTCAGGAAAGGCCTCATCATGATGGTAGGTTCTTTTGAAGGAATCAATGTGGTGCTGGAAGCCTCCGACGGCGCCCAGTTGCTTGACGCTATGGACAATATTACAATTGATCTTGTCTTGCTTGATTTGCAAATGCCCAACCTGAACGGTTACAAGACCTGCGCGATCCTGCGCGAACAATATCCCGACATCCGCGTGCTGATCATTTCCCAACAGACCACCCGCGAGAGTATTCATAAAGTCATGGAACTGGGAGCCCACGGTTATTTTACCAAAAACAGCGATCCGTCGCAACTGGAACTGGCCATCAGAAGTTTGACTGATAAGGGCTTCTACTTTGGAATGGAACTGGGAAGCGTGCTCAGGGAGGCTATTTTGTGGGATTCCAAAAACCCGCCGAAAACCACTCAATCACAGCATACCCTGACTGACAGGGAAATTGAGATACTGCGTTTGGCGGCCCAGGAACTCAGCAGCCAGGAAATTGCCAACCAGCTTTGCATTAATATCCGCACGGTAGATGTACACCGAAAGCATATCCTTGAAAAGACATCGGCCAAAAACTTTATAGGCGCCGTGCTTTTTGCAGTCAAGCACAATTTGATTACCGTGGAGGCTTTATAAATACGTATTTCTACGTATAAAAATACGTAATTATAGGTATTGTACGCTATTCCAATTTTTAGGTGCTTTGTCTTGTAAACAGATAAAGGACCGATGCTGCTCATGAAAGATAATATAAGAGAATTCGAAACCAGGTTTTACAGCCGGAAGGATCTCCTTTATGATTACGCATGGGCGCCGTACGATACCAAGGATCCGCGGGTTTCGGGAATCCCCGGCCCAACTGCCTTCAACAGGAATCAGGGAAGGGAAGTGCTTTACCTGATCAACGCGTTCGCTCAACAAAGAGGTTTCAAAAGCAAATCATCCTATTGCAAGCTGGAAAAAATTATCCACCTGTTCATGCCGGCAAGCGTGAGAAGGCAGGATGAGGCGATTCATTGGATTGAAGACAATTGGTTTAATTTCATGTAATCATGGAGTATACGGAGGAGGAATATGAGGCGTTCCACATTATCAAAAATATCGTAGGCGAGAAAGTCAATCCTACGCGTTTAACTCGCAGCGAGGCCAAATCATACCTCGCCGTTTTGTTGGACAACAGCGCGCATAAGACCGTTTGCAGGGTGTATTTGCTGGGAAACAAAAAGTATTTGGGAACCATCAGTAGCCGAAAGGTCGAAACAAAAAATGAAATTAGGTGCCTTGATGATATCCATCAATTTTCGGCCCAATTGCGCGAAATCGTAAATCATTACGAGAATAGAGGTTAAGTTTTATGTTAATTTTGGTAGGGACTGACACTGGCGAAAGCCGGTGTCTTTCTTTTTTAGACGTATGACAAATATCATTTCCAGATAGCTGGATTCCAGCCAATTTTGCTTTGTCAAACCATCGTCATGGCAAGTCAAAGCGAATTGATGCATTTTTATCCCGGCGCCCGCGCGGCCCGATATCCCGCCGTCAGGCATTGGGACCAATCGGGTTTTGCCCGGTTGCAATGGGAAAGCGACCTTGCCGGGCAGGTGAACGGGGAACAAGCCGTCGTCAGCCTTTACATCCATCTTCCGTTTTGTGAGAGCATGTGTACCTTTTGTGCCTGCCACAAACGCATCACCACTGATCACAACGTTGAGAACCCTTACATACGGGCCATCCTCGCCGAATGGAAAATGTATTGCCAACTCTTTGGCAACAAGCCCGTGATAAAAGAGCTTCATCTTGGCGGCGGGACTCCTACCTTTTTCTCGCCGGGGCACCTCCAGGACCTGGTCAACGGAATTTTTTGTCTTGCCACTGTGGCACCGCAGGCACGACTGAGCTTTGAAGGCCATCCCAACACCACATCCAAGGCCCATTTGGCAGCCCTTGCAAACCTTGGATTCCGCTATGTGAGCTTTGGAGTCCAGGATTATTCACAAAAAATCCAGAAGGCTATCAACAGGTTCCAACCCTTGTGCAACGTGGCGCGCGTTTCTTTGTGGGCAAAAGAATTGGGTTATGAAGTTATCAGCCACGACATTGTGTTCGGCCTGCCTTTTCAAAATCAGGAGGATATTGTCGATACCATTGAAAAAACCCTGTCCATACGGCCGGACCGAATCGCCTTTCACGCCTATAGCCACCAACCCTGGGAGAAGGGCACTTTATATCGGGGTTTTGCCGACCACGATGTTCCTGCCGAAGACTATAAGGTACAACTCTTTACCACCGGCCGTGACATCCTACTCTCTCAAGGCTACCGCGAAGCAGGGATGGAACATTTTGAATTGTGCAACGATGGGATTGAGATTGCTCCAAAAGCGCGGCATGTTCCGGGGATGATTTCCCAGCCATTAATCGGGCTTGGTGTTTCGGCTATCGGTCATAGCGGCGGCGCCTACGTTCGCAATGCGGCCAATCTTGAAGATTATCACCAGCTTGTGGAATGGGGCCAGCTTCCCGTTGCCGGGGGCCACCACCTCACGCAGGAAGACCTGGCCGCCCGGCAGCATATCGTGGACTTGATGACAGGATTCCGCACGCGGCTTATCGATAACGGGATCTTGCCCATCAGGCAGATTCTCGCCGATTTGGTTCACTGCCAAAATCACGGTTGGATAAAATTAGAGGAAATGGTGATCCAGGTCACCGATAATGGCAAACCATTTATCCGTAATACCTGCGCGGCATTTGACTTGAGGCGCAACAGGGAACACCCCCGCAACCCGTTGTTTTCCACTGCGGTATGACGTACCTTTACGGGATGAAAATCCGGATTATCGTACCGTTGGCCTTTGCGCTGATAGCCTGCCGGCAGGAGCCAAAAAGCGCCGGGTTCGCCAGTGTGCGACAACCCGATTGTTCCATTGATTCGGCGGCTGTAGCCTGGTTTTTTGCCAGGCATCCGAACCTGCTGGAGCACCGGGGAGATGTCCACGATTTTTACCGCGAAAAGAAATCGTGCGTTTGGTTTTCGCAAAACGGACTTAATGAACAGGCGCACGTGCTCTATAGCCGGCTGCTGTCCCTTGACCAGGAAGGGCTGCCTGCCGATTTTCCGTACCAGGCCGAACTCGAGCGGATCATGGTTCGGAATACTGCTGAAGTAAATTCCGATATTCTCCTGAGCACATTGTACTTTTATTATACCTGCCAGATTTATGGCGATGTGGATCATGACCGCGCGGTGGCCACGGGCTGGTTTATCCCGCGTGAAAAGTCAGTATATCGAACCCACGTTGATTCAGTGCTCAATGACAGGGGAAAGCGCATTTTCTTTCCGCAGTATTACAACCTTCGGCTGGCATTGAAAAAATACCGGGCAATTGAAAAACGCGGCGGATGGGAAACAATTGAGATGCCTTCGACAGTAAAAGCCTATGTTGTGGGCGATTCGGCACAGACCATTGTGAAAGTTCGGAAACGACTGGAAGCCGAGGGCATTGCGTCAGGGGAGGCGAGCAACCTGTTTGACCAGGCACTGGCCGATGCGATTACTGAGTACCTGAGGATTAACCAGCGCTCGCAACAACCCGTCATCAACACCAATTTGCTCAGGCTGCTCAATGTCCCGGTTTCTCAACGAATCAGGACCATTATGCTCAATATGGAGCGTTGCCGGTGGATCAGTCCCAGGATGGCGCAGTCTCCCCAGTATATTGGAGTGAATATTCCATCCTACAGCCTGGTTTATTTTCAGGACAGCAAACCGGTGCTGACCTCAAAGGTCGTGGTGGGTAAGGAACTAAACAAAACAGTGGTTTTCAGTGGCGAGATATCATACCTTGCATTTAGCCCGTATTGGAACGTGCCTGAAAGTATCCTCAAAAATGAGATCCTTCCGGCAATCCAAAAAGACCCGCGGTATTTGCAAAAACACAATATGCAGTGGCACGACAAGCGCGTGAGGCAACTGCCCGGCCCCAACAACTCATTGGGATTGGTCAAGTTCATGTTCCCCAATTCAAACAATATCTATTTGCACGATACGCCTGCCAAGAGTCTTTTTGCAAAGGAGGAAAGGGCGCTCAGCCATGGTTGTGTACGGGTAGAAAAAGCCCGTGAACTGGCCATCGCGATTACCGCGAACGATGCCGGCTGGACATCTGAAATGGTAGATGAGGCAATGAACCGCGGATCGGAAAACTACCACGTGCTCAAAAAAAAGATACCGGTCTATATCGCGTACTTTACGGCGTGGGCCGACTCGGAGGGAAATACCGCGTTTTTTGACGATGTTTACAAACGCGACCCGGAACTCGCGTCACTGCTTTTTAAACCTGCGCCGAATTAATAACAATCGGGCGCCTGGCCCAGAAACAGTGACATGGAGGAAGGCGATACATAAGGGATGCTGAGCCCCATTCCCCTTATAATGAACAGGACGCCCAGAAGGCCAACTGCGATGGGAACAAATTGCCTGATCCGATTTCTGCGCGAGGGGGAAAACGTGTGGCCCAGATATGGCACCAGGCTCATCAGCACCATGGTTCCGATACCGAAAAAGAACATAAAGGACATCCCGGCTACAACATCCTGCAGGGCAACCGCGCCCAGCAGTGCGGCATAGACCATACCACAGGGAAGCAATCCGTTGAGGATGCCGATTGTGAGCATTGCCAAGGGAGTCGTGCGGCCAAACTGGCGTGCCATTGCCGCGCGTGCCTGGCCGAGCAACATTCCGACAGGTCCCGAAAGGTTAAAGCGCGAAAAGGTTTTTTCTGAAATCAGGACCATTACAATCATCGCCGCGCCCGCCAGTATCGAAAGTTTCTGCTGCAATCCGGCCAGGTACAGCCCTTTGCCCAGAATCCCGAAGAGCATTCCCAATACGGTATAAGAAACCAGCCTGCCCGAATGATAAGAAAGCAGTTGAAGAGCCTTGCGCCCCGCATTTTGCCTGTCCAACGGAAGCATGAGTGCAATGGGCCCGCACATGCCTACGCAATGCAGGCTGCTCACCAATCCCAGGAGCAAAGCAGCTGATATCATGGCAGGTAAGCAGTTTTTTTGATTTTATATTTTTTGCCTTGAAGTTCCCAGTAAATGGTAATATCCCAGCGGCCGCCGGCAAGTTCCGGCTTGGGTATGAGCATGGTTGCACCGGACAACGAAAGTTTCCTTTCAAAATCCAGGTTCTTGCCCGACGGCCTGTAAAGGGATATTGTTCCCTGAGGGTTTTGTTTGGCTAATTCTTGCGGAAAGTTGACGCAGATACCATCGGCATCCACCAGGATTTGGGGGGGGGAGGCCAGGTCGGCGGCATTTTGCACCATGGCCATTTCTTCGCTGTAACGGGTGTCGTGTCGGTAATAGTCGTCCAAAACAAGCTCGTTGTTATAGGCCGGGTTGGTCTGCACTCTGATCACAAAGTACAGGATAAATGAAATGAACAGGACAAAAGCTGCGACAATGGCGGTACCCCAATTGATCTTTTTCATGTTGTTTTAATTAAATGTCCGGGGGGACAGAAAGTTTGTGTAAGCGGTCTCAATCAGGATATTGCCGTGAAAAAGGCCAATTTCAAGTTTGGTTTTGTCATCAACGAGTGTGTGTTGCGGAATCTTGACAAAGAAAGTTCCGCGGATCATGCCTTCGCTTTTCAGGTTGATTTGTGGTTTGCCAACATTGACGATTTCGCCATCATGCGAAAGTAGTTTTATTTCCAGATCGCCGAAATCGCGGCTGGTCTTGTTGACGATCCGATAGGTGAACACGTTGCTGATCCGGTCTCCGTCATGTTGGAACAGCTGTCCGGGAACCCGAAGCACCGTGGCCTCGACATCATTGCGCAAAATCATCAGCCCGAAAAGAACAGACACCAGGATGCCCAACACTGCGGTATAGCCCTTCATCCTGGCGGTAAACCGGAACGGTTCTTTTTTGACGATCTCGACCTCCGAGGCGTAGCGAATCAAACCTTCGGGATATCCCACGCTTCTCATCACCGTATTGCATTCGTCAATACAGGCCGTACAGTTGGTGCACTCGAGCTGGACACCGTTGCGAATGTCAATTCCCATGGGGCAAACTGAAACGCAGAGCGCGCAGTCAATGCAATCGCCTTTTCCTGAAAGTACCCTGTCCTCATTCCTGGAGATCTTTCCCCGTCCGGCTACCTTTTCCCCGCGGACAAAATCATAGGCGACATTGATGGTTCGGTTGTCCAGCAATACGCCCTGCAATCTTCCGTAAGGGCAGGCGATGATGCACACCTGTTCCCGAAACCACACAAAGACAAAGTAAAATACACCGGTAAACAGGAGCAGCGACGCAAATTTGCCGGGGTGGGCGATGGGTCCGTCCTGAATAAAGCGGATTAGTTGATCGCTTCCGATGACGTAAGCCAGGAAGATGTTGGCGATCAAAAACGAAATCACGAAGAAAATAAACCATTTCAGCACCCGCTTCCGGATTTTTTTTGCATCCCAGGGTTGCTTGTCAAGTTTGATCTGTGCATTCCTGTCGCCATCGATCCAGTATTCAATTCGCCTGAATACCATTTCAAGAAAAATGGTCTGCGGGCAAATCCAACCGCAAAAAATCCGGCCGTAAACCACGGTAAACAGCGCCACGAAAACCACCATTATGATAAGCACGATCACAAACAGGTAGAAATCCTGGGGCCAGAACGGGAACCCAAAAATGTTGAACCTGCGCTCCATCACGTTAAAGAGCATGAACTGGTTGCCGTTTACTTTTATAAAGGGATTGGCAAACAAAATCGCAAGCAGCCCGTAGCTAACCCATTTGCGGTACTGATAGAGTTTACCCGCCGGTTTTTTGGGAAAGATGAACTTTCGCCTGCCCTTATCGTCAATGGTCCCGATGGAGTCGCGGAACGCCTGATCAGCCAATGGCTTCATGATAACTTATTTAATCGATGACCCTGCGGAAGCACTGCCGCCCTGGTCAATTGTCCAGATAATGTCGCCTTCAGGGGCTTTGGGTTCTTTTGGATTGGTGCCCTGCAATGAAACTATGTAACTTGCCACGCTCTGTATTTCCTGAGGTTTCAGCGTTCCGCGCCAGGCTACCATTCCCTTGCCATCACGCCCACCGTTGTTTATAGTGGCAAAAATCGTGTTGATGCCGCCACCCAAAATCCACTGCTGGTCAGTCAGGTTAGGCCCGATGGTACCCCCGCCATCACCGCGGTGGCAGGCCGCGCAGTTCATATCGTAGAGTTCCTTTCCTTTTGCAAGGGCAGCCGCGTCGGTAAGCAGCGTTACGGTCTTCTCGTCCATAAGGTCCGGGGCGTTCTTTTTGTATTCTTCAACGGCTATTTTGGCTTCGGCCATTTCGCGGTTGAACTCGTCTTCCTGAGATTCGCCGCCCATCAGCTCATAGTGAACCAGGTATACGGCCGAAAATACGATGCAACCGTAAAAGAGGTACAGCCACCAGGAGGGAAGGTTGTTGTCCAATTCCCTTATTCCGTCGTAATCGTGGTGAAGTAAAAGTTTTGCCTCTTCTTCCTCCCTGGGTTTTCCCGAAACTTTATGCAAAAACTTCTGCCACCAGCCCGGAGAGTTGTCGGCTTCTTTTTGAGCTTTCTCAAGTGCCTGCCGCTGTTGATCGGTCATCAATCGGTACGTCACGCTTTCAGAGGCCGAGACCACCGCTTCGATGGCCAGCAGCGCCACCAATACAACCGCCAGGAAAAGCAATGTGATGGGATAGCGCACAAAGGCGGGTTGGCTGCCTGAATCGATAAAGTATTCCATCGCCCCAAAAATCACGAAGAAAAAAACCGGGACGCGCAGATAATTTGGAAAAAAATGGTTCATAATGCTGGTTTTAATCCTGTAAGGGAATTTGGCTCATTTCAGTGATTTTGGATTTTTTGTACGTGGCCACCCAAAAGCCCAGCGCGACAAAAAACCCGAAAAAGATGCTCAGGGACAGGATGGGATAAATTTCGATCCCGTCCATGCTTGTCATATTGTGTTTAATTGCTTCGAACATCGGTAAGTGTATTAGGTTTTACTTTAATATCGGTTCCAAGGCGTTGGATGTAGGCAATCAGCGCCACGATCTCGCGGTCCTTCATTGGAGTGAAAGTCTCGCCGGCAGCCTGGGCCTTTTCACGGCTGGCCTGGTAACTCTTTACATAATCGGGATCCGATTCAAGGTTTTTCCCGATACGGCTGGCCTGCTTGTCCATGTTTTTGCGTGCGTCGGCAATGTCCTGGTCAGTATAGGGTACCCCAAGCTGTTGCATGGTGCGCATTTTGGCTTCGATTTGCGAAACGTCCATGGGTTTGTTGTCAAACAGCCATTTATAACCGGGCATAATTGAGCCCGCCGATGTGCTCTGCGGATCCCACATGTGGTTAAAGTGCCAGTTGTCATTGTATTTGCCGCCCTGACGGTGGAGGTCCGGCCCGGTTCTTTTGGAACCCCAAAGGAAAGGTCGGTCATAGACAAACTCTCCCGCTTTGGATTGCGGCCCGTAACGTTCCACTTCACTGCGGAAAGGCCTTACCATTTGCGAATGGCAACCCACACAACCTTCTCGGATGTAAATATCACGGCCCTCGAGCTCAAGCGGTGTGTAGGGCTTGACACTGGCAATGGTAGGGATGTTTGATTTTACCATGATGGTGGGCACAATCTGGATGACACCGCCAATAAGGATCGCAACGGTGGCCAACAGCGACAATTGAACCGGACGGCGCTCCAGCCACCCGTGGAATTTTTCGCCCTTAAGCCTTCCCGAACTGATTTTCTCGAGTGCAGGTGCCTGAGCGGCATCGTCCTCGACAGCCTTGTTGCGGCGCACGGTCTGGATTACGTTGTACACCATGACGAAGGTTCCGATAATGTACATCGATCCGCCAATCATCCGCATCCAGTACATTGGCATGATTTGGGTGACGGTTTCAAGGAAGTTACCGTATACAAGAGTTCCGTCGGGGTTAAACTGTTTCCACATTGAAGCCTGCAGGAAGCCTGCTACATACATCGGCAGGGCGTATATAATGATTCCCAGGGTTCCAAGCCAAAAGTGAACATTGGAAAGCTTGAGTGAATACATCGGGCCTTTGGTCATGCGCGGCAACAGCCAGTAGATCATACCAAAGGTCAGAAAACCGTTCCAGGCAAGCGCCCCAACATGGACGTGCGCCACGATCCAATCAGTATAGTGCGCAATGGCGTTGACGTTCTTTAGCGAAAGCATCGGCCCTTCAAAAGTGGCCATTCCGTATCCCGTGATCGCCACAACAAAGAATTTCAAAACAGGATCAGTACGAACCTTGTCCCATACTCCGCGAAGGGTCAGTAGCCCGTTGATCATACCACCCCATGACGGCGCAATGAGCATCACTGAAAACACTACGCCCAGGTTCTGCGCCCAGTTTGGCAACGCCGAATACAACAAGTGGTGCGGCCCGGCCCAGATATAAATAAAGA
>JAEZGB010000071.1 GCA_023437485.1 Bacteroidota bacterium | reverse complement strand
AACATCTTTGACCTTGCCGTCTTTACGGGATTGCGTGCAGCCAAAACCACGCGCGAATTTTACCGGATCAACGCACAGCTCACTGACGAGCAGATCATTGAATCGGTGGCCAATAACTATTATCAGGTGTACGTTTTGCGCCAACGGCTGACGGTTCTTGACAGCAATTACGCGACCACCTCCAAAATTCACAGGATCATCCAGGGTCAGTTTGACAACGGCCTTGCCCGACGCATCGACCTGGACCGGATGACCGTCAGGCTTTCCAATATCTCGACGCAAAGGCAGCAGGCGCTCAACGCGGTTCAATTGCAGGAACATTCGCTCAAGTTTTTCATGGGGATGCCCATCGATACGCCCATCATCCTGCCGAAGGGAGAATTCGAGGTGACCCCGCAACTCGCAACCGACAAACCCGATGTCATGGCGCGCACCGAGTACCAGTTGCTCAAAACACAGGAAAAACTCCTGCAGTTCAACAAAAAAGCCATCGAAGCCGAATATTATCCGAGCCTTTCGCTTTCGGCGGGATTCAACTACATTGGGCAGGGGCCCGAATTCCCTTGGGGCGGACGGCCGGAAGACCGTGTATTCTGGTCCAATTTCTCGGCCATCGGGCTAAACCTGCGCGTCCCGGTTTTCAACGGGTTTGCGACCCGGGCACGCGTCCGGCAGGCCGATGTTGAACTGCGGCAATTGCAGGCGGATCTGGAGGATACCCAACTCTCGCTCGATCTTGCCTTCCGCAACGCGCAAAAACAGGTCGAAAACAGCGCGATCACCATCCAGAACCAGCGCGAAAACGTCCTGCTCGCCGAACGTGTGCTGGACAATACGCAAAACAATTATTCGCAGGGCCTCGCCTCGCTGACGGATCTTCTCGATGCCGAAAACGCCCGGACCGAAGCCCAGAACAATTATACCAACGCGCTCTTGCAGTACAAACTCGCCGAAGTCCAGTTGGCCAAATCAAAAGGAGAATTAAAAACACTTACAAACTAATCAATGAAAAAACTAGGATACATTATTGCCGGAGCGGTCGCCCTTGGACTGATATTCTTCGTACTGACGCGCAACAAGCAAAAAAACGAGGCCGAGACCGCCATTGTTTCGGCGAAAAATGCGGCTGTCGCGGTGCGGATCGATACCGTGAAAACTGAGGATGTTTCTACCGATTTCGTGGCCAACGGTAACTTTGAGGCCTCGCAAAGCCTGACTTTCTCGGCAGAGAATTCGGGGCGCGTAACCAAAGTTTACGCCGATGAAGGCACCCGAGTCAAAATTGGTCAGGTATTGGCCGTGATTGAAGGCGACAAACTTTCGGTTGACGTGCAAAGCGCGCAGGCTGCCTATCAAACCGCCCTGGCCGACAAACAACGCTATGAAAACGCGTTCAAGACCGGCGGGGTGACCAGCCAGCAGGTGGACCAGGCCAATCTGGCACTGGCAAACGCCAAGGCCCGTCTGGACCAGGCGCGCATCAGCTATGGCGATGCGACAATCCGCTCGTCAATCAACGGCATCGTCAACAAAAGGCACATTGAACCGGGTTCGGTAGTAGCATCGGGGACACCTCTTTTTGATTTGGTGAACGTATCAAAATTGAAGCTTCGGGTTACCGTCGGTGAAAGCCAGATTGCGAACCTCAAGCTGGGCAGCACGGTCAAGGTTACGGCAAGTGTTTTCCCCGACAAAAGCTTTAGCGGCAAGATCACCTTCATCGCACCCGTCGCCGACGCATCGCTCAACTTCCCCGTGGAAATCGAGATTGAAAACACCGGCAACGACCTGCGCGCCGGAATGTACGGAACCGCCCACTTTTCGGGCGGGGAGCAGCAAGCAAGGGCGCTGGTCATCCCGCGCAACGCGTTCCTGGGCAGCGTAAGCAGCAACCAGGTTTTTGTGGTCAAAGGCACTCAGGCACGTTTGACAAAAGTGGTTTCGGGTCGCATTTTTGGCGACAGGGTCGAAATTTTAAGCGGGTTGTCGCAGGGCGATATCGTCGTGGTGAGCGGCCAGATCAACCTCACCGACGGAACCGAAATATCCCCAATCAAGTAATATGAAATTAGCCGAAATATCCATCAAGAGGCCCACGCTTATCGTGGTGCTCTTTACCATACTCGCACTAGGCGGGCTCTTCTCCTACAGCAACCTAGCCTATGAGCTGATACCAAAATTCGAGGTGAACGTCATCACGATCTCCACGGTTTATCCGGGCGCATCTCCGGGCGAAGTGGAAAATACCGTGACCAAGGAAATCGAGGACGCGGTATCGACCTTGGAAAACGTTAAGAAAATCGAATCGAGCTCAGTGGAGAGCCTGTCGGTGGTGATGATCACCCTGGAGGCCGATGCCAACGCCGATTACTCACTCAACGACGCCCAGCGCAAGATCAACGCCATCGAGGCCGATCTTCCGGAAGATACCGATCCGCCGTCTTTGAGCAAATTCTCACTGAGCGATTTGCCGATCATCACCATCGGCGCAACCGCCAAAATGGACGAGGTCGCCTTTTACGACTTGCTGGACAAGAAAATCCAGCCGATCCTTTCCCGCGTGAACGGCGTGGCCCAGGTCAACCTTGTGGGCGGACAGGAACGCGAGATCCAGGTGAGCCTGGACCAGGAAAAACTCAAGGGTTACGGCATCTCGATTCCGCAGGTGCAACGCGCGATTTTGACCTCAAACCTCGACTTCCCCACGGGCAACGTGCAAACGCGCGAATCTACCATGCTTGTTCGGCTTGCGGGTAAGTTCAGGAATGTGGAGGAACTGCGCAATCTGGTGATCTCGTCGGCCAACGGCGTGCAAATCAGGCTTGGCGATGTCGCCGACGTGCAGGATGCGCAAAAGGAAACCGAAAAGATTGCCCGCGTTGACCAAAAGAACGCCATTGTACTGCAGGTCATCAAACAAACCGAAGCCAATGCGGTGGCCGTGAGCGAGGAAATGCGCGCGGCGGTTGCCCAGGTTGAAAAGGACTACGCCGAATACGGCCTGAACCTCAACATCGCCAACGATACCAGCCTCTTTACTTTGGCAGCGGCGAACTCGGTAATTTTTGACCTCTTTTTGGCGGTTGTGCTGGTGGCCTTTGTGATGCTTTTCTTTTTGCACAGCATTCGAAACGCGTTCATTGTCATGGTGTCAATCCCGGCGTCGCTTATCTCGACCTTCATTGGGATCTACCTGATGGGTTACACGCTCAACCTGATGAGCCTTTTGGGACTCTCGTTGGTTGTTGGTATCCTGGTGGACGACGCGATCGTGGTACTCGAGAACATCTACCGCCACATGGAAATGGGCAAGAACAAGGTACGGGCCGCCTATGACGGAACGCGGGAAATCGGGTTTACGGTGACGGCCATCACGCTGGTGATTGTCGTGGTATTTTTGCCGATTGCGATGAGTACGGGGCTTGTGTCCAACATCATCACGCAGTTTTGTGTGACGGTGATCATTGCAACATTGTTCTCGCTGCTCTCTTCCTTTACGATTGTGCAGTATCTCTCGTCGCGTTTTGGCAAGCTGGAGCATTTGACCAACAAAAACACGTTTGGGCGCGTCATCCTTGGCTTTGAGCGCATGCTTGACCGTTTCACGCACTGGGTGACCGATATTCTCAAATGGTCGCTTGGGCACAAACGCCGCACGCTCCTGATTGTGCTGGTGATTTTCTTCGCCTCGCTGGGCCTTGTGGGCGGCGGATATGTGGGTGGCGAATTCTTCCCGCAAACTGACCGTGGCCAGTTCCTGGTCCAACTTGAATTGCCTAAGGATGCCGCGCTCGAGCAGACCAACTTCCAGACGCAAAAAGCCGAGAATTTCCTTCGGAACAAAAAAGAAATCACCGCGATGATCGCCACGGTGGGGCAATCGAGTTCGGGTGGGTTTGGCGCCTCTCAGGCTACGCCATATAAATCAGAGATCAACGTCACGCTCACCGACAAGTCAGAGCGCGAGGACGGAACCTACGTCTATGCCGCGAAGATCAAGCGCGAGCTTCAAAAAGAACTCGTCGGGGTAAAGGTGACCACGGTTCCCGTAGGATTCATGGGCGGTGCCGATCAGGCTCCCATCTCCCTGACCGTGACCGGGCCCGATTTGGAGAGCGTGATGAAATTTGTCCGCCCCGCCGAAGCCGAACTGCGCAAGATTAGCGGTGCTACCGAGATCGAACTTTCATCAGAGGAAGGAAGTCCGGAGATTTCGGTCCAGGTTGACCGCGACAAGATGTCGGCACTTGGACTCTCGCTTCAGGATGTCGGGATGACGATGCAAACGGCTTTTAGCGGGAATACCGATGCCAAATTCCGCGCCGGCGAATACGAATACGACATCAACGTGCGCTTTAGCCAATACGACCGATCCAACATCAACAACGTTCGCGACCTGGTCTTCATCAACTCCCAAGGCCAGCAAATCAAGCTTTCGCAGTTTGCCGATGTCAGGGAGAGTTCAGGCCCGAGTTTGCTTGAAAGGCGCGACAAGGCGACCGCGGTCAAGATCAACGCACAGGTCATCGGGCGTCCCTCGGGTGACATTGCCGCCGACTGGGAAGCGAAGTTCTCTCAACTTGAACGGCCAACGGGCGTGACCTACGTTTGGGGCGGTGACATGGAGAACCAGTCGGAAGGATTTGGAACGTTGGGTGTCGCGCTTTTGGCGGCGATTATCCTGGTGTACTTGGTAATGGTGGCACTTTACAACAGCTATATTTATCCGTTCGTAGTACTGTTTTCCATCCCGCTTTCGTTCATCGGGGCATTGCTTGCACTGGCGCTCACCAACAACTCGCTGAACATCTTTACGATATTGGGTCTTATCATGCTCATTGGGCTTGTGTGTAAGAATGCGATCCTGCTCGTGGACTTTACCAATCAGCGAAAGGCTGCCGGCGAAACGACCCATAATGCCCTGATTCAGGCCAACCACGCAAGGCTTCGTCCGATCCTGATGACCACCATCGCGATGGTCTTTGGAATGGTCCCAATCGCTTTGGCCAAGGGCGCCGGAGCCGAGATGAACAACGGACTCGCCTGGGTCGTCATCGGTGGTTTGCTGAGCTCACTCTTCCTGACGCTCATCATCGTTCCCGTGGTGTATGCGATCTTTGACAGCCTTATCGCGCGGTTCAACAAGCGCAAGGGCGGAAAGGTCAATTACGAAGAACTGATGGTTGAAGATTATATACCTCAGGAACTCAGTGAGGACGGCTTCACGACCAAGCATACAGTCTAAAATCAAAATCGGCTGCTACGCAAAACGTAGCAGCCGATTTCTTTATAGATGCTTTGGCCCGGATTGCAGGCCGGGAATTTATTCCCTCACAACTAAAGCATCCTTATTATAAGATTTCACCGAGGCAACGCGATTATCAAAATAATCAACCTTAGTCATTAGCCTCTGTATGTCAAGGTTTTAATAAGTCAAATATAGCAAATGATTTGCAATAACCCAACAAACATTGGAATGCTGTCAGTTGTCAGTCGTCAGTCGTCAGTTGTCAGTCGTCAGTTGTCAGTCGTCAGCGGTCAGTTCCGATACGGCTGTCTTTCCTCTTTCCTCTTTCGACTTTCCTCTTTCCACTTTCGACTTTCGTCTTTCCTCTTTCGACTTAATTAAGCAGCTTATCCAACTGCACCACCAGCTCCGGCGACGACGGCCTTGGCGCATCGGCCGAGATCACGTTGCCGTCAGGCCCGATCAGGATGAACCTCGGGATTGATTGAACGCCGTACGCTACCATGAATTCGGAGTTCCAGGCCTTGTCGGCGTAGAGCTGGATACCGCCCAATGATTTGTCCTTGACAAACTTTTTCCATTTTTCGTAATCCTTTTTCTCGTCAATCGAGATGCTTACAAACTCGATCTTCTTGCCGTGGTATTTTTTCTCGATTTCCTTCATGGCCGGAATCTCGCGGATGCACGGCCCGCACCAGGTTGCCCACGCATCAATGTAAACGAACTTTCCGCGAAGGTCTTCCAGTTTTGTCTTGCCTCCTTTATGGTTCTCGTATTCAAATGATGGCGAAGGTTGGCCCTCCAACTTCCCTGTTTTGAGTTTTTGGTAATATTGCCCCAACACACCCATGGCGCTGGTTTGGGACTGGCGCTCCATGTGGTTTTTGAAATCGGTGTCAAAATTGCTCTTTGCCAACAATTCCTTGTCGGCCTTGACGCGTTCAAACACGGCGGTTTTCATCGTTTCCTCATCAGATGTGAACAGGCTTTCCAACTTTTCATCGGCCAGGACCTGCGCAGCCAGGAAATTGTTTTCATCGGCGCCCTTTCCGCTCCACACGATTGACTCGTCAAAATATTTGGCGTCCATTACAAGAGTAAGGTCATAGCCCGGCACAAGGTAAACCTGCGCGAATTCAGCGCCGTCAAATATCTGGTAGAATCCTTTCGAAACTTCAAATGAGTCCCTGAACTCACCTTTTGCGTCGGCCTTTATCTCGTGCTTGAAATTCTTTCCCTGAACCGTGATCTTATCGCCGTTGCGGTTATCAATCTTTGCGTGAAGCTTCACCTTTCCGCCCTGCGCCCAAACACCGGCCACGGCCAGCATCAGTATCCATGCTAATTTTTTCATAAGTAATTGAATTGTTGAACGTAAATATAGAATTTTAATCGATAAAATCTTTACAGCCGATATTTTCCGGCGGCGCGCCTTAATCTCATGTGCAAATAGTATTTTTGCCTTAAATACTTGACATGTACCGAAGCCATACTTGCGGCGAACTTAGCGCCCAAAACATCGATTCACAAGTCACTCTTTCAGGATGGGTGCAAAAAATAAGGAACAAGGGATTCATGATCTGGGTCGATTTGCGCGACCGTTACGGCATTACACAGCTCATCATTGACAATCGCAGCGGCGAACAGGCCATGAAACTTGCCGAGACCCTTGGGCGCGAATTCGTGATCCAGGCAAAAGGCACGGTGATCGAACGCGAGTCTAAAAACCCGAATATACCCACGGGTGACATCGAAATCCTGGTTTCGGAACTCACCGTTTTGAACGCCGCAATCACCCCTCCTTTTACCATTGAGGACGAAACCGACGGCGGCGAAGACATCCGCATGAAATACCGTTACCTGGACATCAGGCGCAATCCGGTCAAGAACGCCTTGTTGTTTCGGCACAAGGTCGCGATGGAAGTGAGAAAATATTTATCGGGCGAAGGTTTTTGCGAGGTCGAAACGCCGTACCTGATCAAGTCCACTCCCGAAGGCGCCCGTGACTTTGTCGTGCCTTCCAGGATGAATCCCGGGCAATTCTACGCACTTCCGCAATCGCCGCAGACTTTCAAGCAACTTTTGATGGTGGGCGGAATGGACAAATATTTTCAGATCGTGAAGTGTTTCCGCGACGAGGACCTTCGTGCCGACCGCCAACCCGAATTCACCCAGATTGACTGCGAGATGGCTTTTGTGGAGCAGGAAGACATCCTGAATGTTTTTGAAGGGCTGACGCGCCACCTGCTCAAGGAACTAAAAGGCGTGGAAGTTGAAAAATTTCCGCGGATGACCTATGACCATGCGATGCGCACCTACGGCAACGATAAACCAGACATTCGCTTTGGGATGGAATTCGGCGAATTGAACGCTGTGGCCAAAAATCGCGGCTTTGCTATTTTTGACGATGCCGAACTAATTGTGGGGCTTGCCGCACCCAATTGCGTCGAGATGACCCGAAAGGAAATCGACGCGCTCATTGAATGGGTCAGGCGCCCGCAGGTAGGCGCATCGGGAATGATTTACGCCAAATGCAACGCCGACGGCAGCTTCAAATCATCAGTTGACAAATTCTACAGCCAGGAAGATTTGGCTCAATGGGCAAAGGCCACAAATGCCAAACCCGGTGACATGATTTTCGTGCTCTCGGGCCCGGCAGGCAAGACCAGGACCAGGCTCAGCGCATTGCGGATGGAACTTGCCACGCGCCTCGGGCTTCGCAAACCGGATGACTTCGCCCCGCTTTGGGTGGTGGATTTCCCGCTTTTGGAACTCGACGAGGAAAGCGGCCGCTACCACGCCATGCACCATCCTTTTACCTCACCAAAGCCCGAGGACATGCAACTGCTTTCCACCCAACCCGGGAAAGTCCGCGCCAACGCCTATGATATGGTGCTCAACGGAAACGAAATCGGAGGCGGATCAATCAGGATCCACGACCGTGAAACCCAGCAATTGATGTTCAAATACCTTGGGTTTAGCGATGAGGAAGCGCGCAACCAGTTCGGCTTTTTGATGGATGCCTTTGAATACGGGGCGCCGCCGCACGGGGGACTTGCATTTGGACTCGACAGGCTCGTTGCGATTTTGGGCGGACAGGAAACCATCCGCGACTTCATCGCCTTCCCCAAAAACAATTCGGGCCGCGATGTGATGATCGACGCGCCATCGGCCATCGACAAAACGCAACTTGACGAACTTCACATTAAATCGACGGTTTGAAAAGATATCTCATCGCCGCATTGCTTGCGGTAACTCTCGCATCGGCACAGGAAAACCGGCAGGAGCAAACAGCAACTGTTGAACATTCCGGCGGAATCCAGACCGGGCTGCTTGGGATTTGGGGCTATCATGAATTCCCGTTGTCCAATTCCATTGCGCTCAGGGCCGAGGCCGGTTTTAACGTTGGTGTGGTGGTGCAGTGGGGCGGTGACGACGAAGATATTTACGGACTGATCCCGCACCTTAGGCTGGAGCCCCGCTGGTATTACAATTTGCCAAAACGGGTGGCGAAAGGCTATCGGACCGACGGCAATTCAGGGAACTTCCTGGCACTGAACACTACTTTTGTACCCGATATTTTCATTGGATCGAGTCCCGAAGGGTTGCACGTACTGGAAGAATGGATCATTGTTCCCAAATGGGGGATTCGCCGGAATCTTGGAAACCGTTTTAATTACGAAGCGGGAATCGGGATTGGCTATGCAAAATACCGCCAGGAATATTTAGGTGATAAAGGCAGCGTTTATCCGGATCTGCACCTTCGTCTGGGGTACCGGTTTTAATGCGTGTAAATGGGCCGGAACTCGCTGAGGGTCAAATTATTTTCGCGATTTTTAACACTGTTTGATTTTTGTTTCAAATATTAGTTTACATTTGCCGCATTATCAATATTTTATTTGAATTACAATGCGCACAGGTAAAGTGAAATTTTTCAATGAGTCAAAAGGTTACGGATTCATTACAGACGAAGAAACTGGCAGGGACATTTTTGTTCATGCTACTGGACTCAAGATTGAAAACCTCCGCGAAGGCGACAGGGTCAGCTATGAAGAAGAAGAAGGCCGGAAAGGTAAAGTTGCCGCTCAGGTAACTATGCTGGACTAATATATCTTTGACCAGTCTAAAAACGCTCCGCACACACGGGGCGTTTTTTTTGTTATTTATATCGCGTAAAAATAACACACGCCCCTGCCGCCAGGCACAACGAAATGCCGACCGGATTGGTTATTTTAATTTTGAGGTGTATCTTTGCCACTGATTACCTAAATTTAAGGTTATGCAAACAACGCAGGTTGATTATTTCCCGATACTGATGCAATTTCTGCTGGCGGTTGGCTTTGTTGTCACGACGATTTTCATCTCGTCCTTGCTCGGGCCCAAGCGCAGTTCTCCCAATAAGGACAAAAACTTTGAGTGCGGGATCGAATCAATTGGAAACGCGCGCGCGCCGTTCTCGGTGAAATACTTTCTGGTTGCCATCCTCTTTGTGCTTTTTGATATTGAAGTGATCTTTTTATACCCCTGGGCAGTCAATTTCCGCGAGATGGGTTTTGACGGTATGATCAAGATGGGCATTTTCATGATATTGCTCCTGGTTGGCTTCTTTTACATCATCAAGAAGAAAGCCTTGGAATGGGAGCGCTAAAATCAGGTTAAAGCTTTAATATTACTGGCATTTTTGCGTTGTTTATCAATGTATTAATGACAAAATCAGAGAAAAATGAGCGATTCTAAGATAAATATGGCCAATCCACCCGAAGGACTCGCGGGCGAAGGTTTTTTTGCCACCAAACTCAGCGATGTTGTTGGATTGGCAAGGGCCAACTCACTTTGGCCACTTCCGTTTGCCACATCGTGTTGCGGAATTGAATTCATGGCCACGATGGCTTCGCACTATGACGTGGCGCGATTTGGGTCTGAGCGGATGAGTTTTTCGCCGCGCCAGGCCGACATGCTTCTGGTCATGGGCACCATCGCCAAGAAAATGGCACCGATCCTCCGCCAGGTTTACGAGCAAATGGCCGAACCCCGCTGGGTGATTGCCGTGGGCGCATGCGCATCATCGGGCGGTATTTTTGACACATATTCGGTGCTTCAGGGCATTGACAAGGTGATTCCGGTTGATATTTACGTTCCCGGCTGCCCACCAAGGCCCGAACAGATCCTGGACGGCATCATGCGGCTTCAGGAACTTGTAAAATCTGAATCGGTGCGCCGCCGCAGCTCGCCTGAATACACCGAATTGCTCGCATCGTATAACATCAAGTAAGAAATGGCACTGGAAAACGCTGCAATACAAGAACTTCTACAAGACCGTTTTACAACAGCTGTAAGCGATTTTAAACAGATTCACGATATCCTGACCTTCGAGGTCGAAGCCTCGCAAATAGTTCCTGTCATGACTTTCCTTCGGGACGACAAAACCCTGAGGTTCAACTTCCTGACCGATATTTGCGGCATGCATTTTCCCGATGCCGAACCGTCCCGTCAATTTTCGGTTGTGTACCACATGCACAACTGGATTAATAATGTAAGGGTTCGGATCAAGTGTTACCTGGATGCCGGGAATCCCGAAATCCCCACAGTTACGGGCCTTTTTGCCGGTGCGAACTGGCAGGAACGGGAAACCTATGACTTTTTTGGGATCATTTTTAAAGGCCATCCGCAACTCAAGCGCATCCTGAACATGGACGAGATGACCTCTTTCCCGATGCGCAAGGAATTCCCTCTTGAAGACGGCGGACGCACTGACAAGGATGACCGCTTCTTTGGACGAACCACCGATAACTGCTAATCATGTCAGACTTACTTTTAACTCCCGAAGAACGGTACGCCAAAGTCATCAGGAAAAGGCAGAACGAGGATGGCGCCGAGCTGTCCGTACTGAACCTTGGCCCAACGCACCCGGCAACTCACGGAATTTTCCAGAATATCCTTTTGATGGACGGGGAGCGGATCATCGATGGCGAAGGCACCGTGGGTTACATTCACCGCGCTTTTGAGAAGATTGCCGAAAACCGTCCGTTTTACCAGATCACCCCGCTGACTGACAGGATGAACTATTGTTCATCGCCGATCAACAACATGGGCTGGTGGATGACTCTCGAAAAGGCACTCAATGTTGAAGTTCCCAAACGCGCGCAATACCTTCGGGTGATTGTGATGGAACTCGCCAGGATTGCCGACCACATTATTTGCAACTCGGTTTTGGGCGTGGATACGGGAGCCTTGACCGGATTCCTTTACGTTTTCCAGTACCGCGAAAAGATTTACGAGATATACGAGGAAATTTGCGGGGCACGCCTGACTACCAACATGGGCCGCATTGGCGGGTTTGAACGCGACTGGAGTCCGTTGGCATTCCAGAAACTCGACGAATTCCTAAATGAGTTCCCGGCCATCTGGACCGAGTTCGAAAGCCTGCTCGCCCGCAACCGGATTTTCATGGACCGCACCATCGGTGTTGGGCCAATTTCGGCGGAGCGCGCCATGAGCTACGGCTTTACCGGCCCTAACCTGCGTGCGGCCGGAATCGATTACGATGTTCGCGTCATGCAGCCTTACAGCTCATACGAAGATTTTGAATTTAACGTCCCCGTAGGACAATCGGGCGATACCTATGACCGTTTTTGCGTTCGCAACGCCGAAGTATGGGAAAGCCTTTCGATTATCAAACAGGCTTTGGCGAAGTTGCCTGAAGGCCCGTACCACGCCGATGTTCCCGACTATTATCTTCCGCCAAAAGACGAGGTCTATCATTCAATGGAAGCCCTTATTTACCACTTCAAGATTGTCATGGGCGAAGTTCCCGTGCCAGTCACCGAGGTTTACCATGCGGTTGAAGGCGGTAACGGAGAACTTGGATTTTACCTGGTCACTGACGGAAGCCGCACACCCTACAGGCTGCATTTCCGCAGGCCGTGTTTTATTTATTACCAGGCCTTTAATGAGATGGTCCAGGGGCAGATGCTTTCAGACGCCATCGCGGTGCTGTCCAGTTTGAATGTGATTGCGGGAGAACTTGATGCCTAATTTTGAATGATGAATTTTAAATTTTGAATTGGGCATCGCGGTATGAACAGAGAATTGAATACAAATTTTGAATGAGGATGTTGGTCGATTAAAAACGAAACCACATTCAAAATTTAAAATTTAAAATTTATAATAGAAAAGTAATGGGTTTTTCACCAAACGCCGCTAAACAGGAAATCAACATCACCGAAGCACTTCGGGCACGTATAGACGAGCTGTTGTCGCATTATCCGGAAGACAAAAAGAAGTCGGCACTATTGCCGGTGCTTCACGAGGTCCAGGATGCGCATGATAACTGGCTTTCGATTGAATTGATGGACAAAGTGGCCGAAATCCTGGAAATAAAACCCATCGAGGTTTATGAGGTGGTTTCGTTTTACACGATGTTCAATCGACAGCCCGTTGGAAAGTTTATGTTTGAATTTTGCCGCACCTCACCCTGCTGTTTGCGGGGAGTGGAAAACCTGATGGATTACACCTGCGAAAAGCTGGGCGTGGGTATCGGAGAACCGACGGCTGACGGCCTGTTTGAGGTTCGCGGCGTGGAATGCCTTGGCGCCTGCGGGTACGCCCCGATGATGCAGATTGGCGATTTCTACCACGAAAATCTCGACCGCGAAAAAATAGACCAACTGATTACGGATTGCCGCGAAGGTAAAATCAAGTTACAGTAATGAGTACAAAAATACTTTTAGATAAAATCAACGTCCCGGGCATTTTGCACTACGACGTCTATCGCCAGAACGGCGGTTACGCATCGGTTGAAAAGGCGCTCAAGATGACGCCCGACGAGGTTGTGGAGGAAGTCAAGGCATCGGGCTTGCGCGGACGCGGAGGAGCCGGATTCCCAGCCGGGATGAAGTGGAGTTTCATCGACAAAAAATCGGGCAGGCCGCGCCATTTGGTGTGCAACGCCGACGAATCGGAGCCCGGAACCTTCAAGGACCGCTACCTGATGGAATTCATCCCGCATCTTTTGATCGAGGGGATGATTACCTCGAGCTACGCACTGGGTGCAAACCTTTCCTACATCTACATCCGCGGTGAATACATGTGGATCTACAAGATTTTGGAACGTGCAATAGCCGAGGCAAAAGCTACCGGCTGGCTCGGGAAAAACATACAAGGCTCCGGTTATGACCTTGAGCTTTACGTACACTGCGGTGCCGGGGCTTACATTTGCGGAGAGGAAACCGCGCTCATCGAATCGCTCGAGGGCAAACGCGGAAACCCGCGCATCAAGCCACCGTTTCCTGCCGTAAGCGGGCTCTGGCAAAACCCGACTGTTGTCAACAACGTCGAGACCATCGCGGCCGTGCCTTGGATTATCAATAATTCGGGTGCCGATTATGCCAAGATTGGTATCGGGCGTTCTACGGGAACCAAGCTGATTTCGGCCTCGGGCCATATCAAAAACCCCGGTGTTTATGAGATTGAGCTTGGAATTACTGTTGATGAATTCATGAATTCCGACGAATATTGCGGCGGCATGATCGATGACCGTCCGCTCAAGGCATTCGTTCCCGGCGGATCATCGGTACCGATTCTTCCAGCACACCTGATTTACAAGACAGCCAATGGCGAAGACCGCCTGATGACCTACGAATCCCTTGCCGACGGCGGTTTTGCTACCGGTTCGATGCTGGGTTCGGGAGGATTCATCGTGTATAATGACACCGCCTGCATCGTCCGGAACACCTGGAATTTCTCCAGATTTTACCATCACGAAAGCTGCGGCCAGTGTTCTCCATGCCGTGAAGGAACCGGCTGGCTCGAGAAAGTGCTGCACCGGATTGAAACCGGTTACGGCCGCGAAGAAGACATCGATCTGCTTTGGGACATCCAACGCAAGATTGAAGGCAATACAATTTGCCCGCTGGGTGATGCCGCCGCATGGCCCGTTGCATCGGCCATCAGGCATTTCCGCGAGGAATTTGAATACCATGTCCGATTCCCCGAAAAAATCAAGAACCGCGATCACTTTGTGAACGAGCCTTTTGAAAAGGTGAGGCATTTGGTGGCGAAGCAGGAAGTATGACCTGACGAATGTCAAACGTCGAATGTCCAATGAAACAACCGACAATCAATTAGTTCAACATATTAATCAGTGCGTCGTTCGACATTTGTCATGCGACATTAGACAATAAAGCTTCGTTTGACATTAGTCATTCGACATTAGACAAAAGAAATGAAAGTAACCATAGACGGACAAAGCATTGACGTAGAGCCGGGGACCACGATCCTGCAGGCTGCGCGTATGATCGGGGGCGAATCAGTTCCGCCGGCAATGTGCTATTATTCCAAATTGCAGGGAAGCGGTGGCAAGTGCCGGTGCTGCCTGGTGGAAGTGACCAAAGGCAGTGATGCCAACCCAACCCCGATGCCAAAATTGATGGCGTCGTGCGTTACCGGGTGCATGGACGGCATGGAAGTGGCCAGCATCTCATCGGAGCGCGTTACCGATGCGCGCAAGTCGGTAACCGAATTTTTGCTCATCAACCACCCGCTTGATTGCCCGGTTTGTGACCAGGCCGGTGAGTGTGACCTGCAAAACCTGAGCTTCAAGCACGGAAAATCGCAGTCGCGCTTTATTGAGGAAAAACGGACATTCGAACCTGAAGATATCGGCCCGAACATCCAGCTGCACATGAACCGGTGCATCCTGTGTTACCGTTGCGTCATGGTGGCCGATCAATTGACCGACAACCGCGTGCACGGTGTGATGGACCGCGGCGACCATTCCAACATCTCGACCTGCATCAGCAAAGCTATCGACAATGAATTTTCGGGCAACATGATTGACGTTTGCCCCGTTGGCGCCCTGACTGACAAGACCTTCCGCTTCAAGCAGCGCGTTTGGTTCAACAAGCCTTATGACGCGCACCGCGACTGTTCAAAGTGCTGCGGAAAGGTTACCTTGTGGATGTTTGGCGAGGAAATCCAGCGCGTAACGGGACGCAAGGACGAGTATCATGAAGTGGATGAATTCATCTGCAACGAATGCCGTTTTGATCATAAAAATACCGCCGACTGGACCATTGAAGGCCCGAGGAAGTTCGAGAAGGATTCGGTTATCAATCAAAATAATTATACACGCCCGCTGGAAACCGTCCGTATCGAGACCGAAGACAAGATCCTCAAGGGCCGCGAACAGGACCGCAAGAAAATCTCGATGGTCAATGTGCCTTTGAAGCCGGGCGAAGTTGAAATCTTTAAAAAAGGAAACCTGTAATGGATAGCGCTCTGATAATAGAAAAAAGCATCTTCATCGTCGTGATTTTCGCGATCACGATGCTGATGGCAATGTACTCCACGTTGGCCGAGCGCAAGATTGCCGCATGGCTTCAGGACCGCGTAGGGCCAAACCGCGCCGGTAAAGGCGGGATCCTTCAGCCACTTGCCGATGGATTGAAGCTGTTTTCAAAAGAAGAATTCCTTCCCAACACTCCAAATAAGTTCCTGTTTATCGTCGGGCCGGCCATTTCAATGAGCGTCGCGCTGATGACCAGCGCGGTTATTCCGTGGGGCGATAAACTGGTGATCGGGGGCCGCGAAGTTATTTTGCAGGCTACCGATATTGATGTTGCGATCCTTTACGTCTTTGGCGTTTTGAGCGTTGGTGTTTACGGGATCATGATTGGCGGATGGGCCTCAAACAACAAATTCTCGCTGATGAGTGCCATGAGGGCCTCGTCACAGATGATTTCATACGAGGTCGCGATGGGGCTTTCGATCATTGCGCTGCTGATGATGTCAGGTACGCTAAGCCTCCGCGAGATTGCAGCGCAGCAACCCGGAATGCACTGGAACGTTTTTTACCAGCCGGTAGGCTTCCTGATTTTCCTGATATGCAGCTTTGCCGAAACCAACCGCACACCTTTTGATCTCGCCGAGTGCGAGGCAGAGCTGATTGGTGGTTACCACACCGAATATTCATCAATGCGGATGGGTTTTTACCTTTTTGCCGAATACGCTGCGATGTTCATTTCATCAACCATTTTGGCTGTTCTGTATTTTGGCGCTTACAATTATCCGGGCATGCAGTGGGCGGTTGAGAACTGGGGCGTGAACATTGCGAACGTTATTGGAATTGTGGTGCTGTTCATCAAGATTTGCCTTTTCATCTTCTTTTTCATGTGGGTACGCTGGACAATCCCCAGGTTCCGCTATGACCAGTTGATGAGGCTGGGCTGGAAGATTTTGATCCCGCTTGCGATTGCAAACATTTTCGTCACGGGAATCGTGATCCTGATGGCCGATGCCTGAGGGAATTAATAATCAATAGTTAACAATTAGGGTTCGTTCGACATTCGTCATTCGACATTCGACATTCGACATAAACCATGGCAATAGAAACAATATCATTATCGGGCCGCAAGAAAGAGGTCTCCAACAAAAAGATGACTTTTTGGGAGAGCCTGTATCTGGTAGCGATAGTCAAGGGGCTGATGATTACCATCAGGCACCTTTTTACGCGCAAGGTAACGGTCAAGTATCCTGAGCAGGTTCGCGAGCGCAGCGCCGTTTACCGCGGTCAGCATATGCTCAAACGCGATGAACAGGGCCGCGAAAATTGCACGGCCTGCGGATTGTGCGCGCTTTCATGCCCCGCCGAGGCGATCACCATGACCGCCGCCGAGCGCAAACCCGATGAAAAGCACCTGTACCGCGAGGAAAAATACGCATCGGTTTATGAGATCAACATGCTTCGCTGCATTTTTTGCGGATTGTGTGAAGAGGCCTGTCCCAAGGACGCTATTTACCTGACCGAGTCAAAAGTTTTGGTACCGTCAAGCGGAAAGCGCGAAGACTTCATTTTTGGTAAAGACAAATTGGTTATGCCGCTGGAAATGGCGCTTGCCAATGCGAAAAAGAAAAAAGAGCAGAGCTTATGAACCTGATGATTATTTTTTATATCCTGTCGGCACTGACACTGGGAACCGGGCTCATGACCATCCTGAGCCGGAACACGATTCACAGCGCCATCTACCTGGTGATCTGCTTTTTTTCGGTTGCCGCCCATTACCTGATGTTTAATGCGCAGTTTCTTGCCATCGTGCACATCATAGTTTACAGCGGCGCCATTATGGTTCTGTTTCTGTTCACGATCATGCTTATGAACCTCAATAAAGCCGATGAACCTTATAAAAGGCCACTGACACAGGTTGCAGCCGCAATTTCATTTTGCCTCGTGGCCTTGGTCCTGCTTGCGGTCTTTATCAAGGCCCAACCTGAAATCACTGAATACGCCTCGCTTGGCCAGGATTATCAATCCATCAAGGTGCTGGGAAAAGTACTTTTAAACGAATACATGGTACCGTTTGAATTTGCATCGGCGTTGTTGCTGGTCTCAATGATTGGCGCCGTGCTCTTGTCCAAAAAAGATAAAATTGCTTAACATGCAGAACATTCTACAGGAAATAGGCATCCAGAATTACATTTACCTCGCCACGCTGCTGTTTTGCGTCGGGATTTTCGGGGTGCTGTACCGCCGCAATGCCATTATCATGTTCATGTCCATTGAAATTATGCTCAATGCCGTAAACCTGCTGTTTGTGGCCTTTTCCACCTACCATCAGGACGCGCAGGGACAGATTTTCGTATTTTTCTCGATGGCCGTGGCCGCAGCCGAGGTAGCCGTTGGGCTCGCCATCCTGGTGGCCATCTTTCGCAACCTGAGCACCATTGACATTGACAAACTTAAAAACCTGAAAGGATAATGGAGACCGTACTGATTTTGACCCTGCTGCTGGCCCCTTTCACAGGTTTTCTGGTTAACATATTCTTTGGAAAATCACTTGGCCGAAACGGCGCGGGATGGTTGGGAACGGCCGCGGTGCTGGTTTCCTTTGCCGTGACACTCAAGTTTTTCCTGGACATCAACGCTACGGGAACACCTGCGCGCGTAAATCTTTTCCAGTGGTTTTCACTAGGCGCGTTTAATGTTGAATTCGGAATTTTGCTTGACCAGTTATCGCTATTGTGGCTGATGTTTGTCACCGGAATCGGGTCGCTTATTCACATGTACTCGATTTCCTACATGCACGACGATGAAAACATTCACAAGTTTTTCGCCTACCTGAACCTGTTCGTTTTTTTCATGATCACCCTGGTTAGCGGAAGCAACCTGCTGGTCATGTTCATCGGATGGGAAGGCGTCGGGCTCTGCTCCTACCTGCTCATTGGGTTTTGGTATGCCAACCAGGAATATAACAATGCCGCCAAAAAGGCCTTTATCATGAACCGCGTGGGCGATCTCGGTTTTTTGGTGGGAATCTTTATCCTGGGCGCGTTGTTTTCAACACTTGACTTTATGCAGTTAAAGGAAGCCATCGCCGCCAACCCTACAAATACTTACTGGATCGCGGCCGCGGCGCTTGCCCTTTTTATTGGCGCAAGCGGAAAATCG
Source organism: Bacteroidota bacterium (assembly GCA_023437485.1). Classification (GTDB taxonomy): domain Bacteria; phylum Bacteroidota; class Bacteroidia; order Flavobacteriales; family Flavobacteriaceae; genus Flavobacterium. Next base: position 18,460 of record JAEZGB010000071.1, on the reverse strand, counting down.
GCTCAAATTCCATTGTATACCTGGCTGCCCGATGCAATGGCCGGCCCTACACCCGTATCGGCCCTTATCCACGCCGCCACGATGGTAACTGCCGGTATCTTCATGATTACCCGAATGCACTTTGTTTTTGACCTTGCGCCGGTTATCCAGGATATCATTGCCGTAATCGGAGCCGTTACTGCATTGGTGGCCGCCACCATTGGTCTGGTACAGAATGACATTAAAAAGGTTTTGGCCTACTCCACCGTTTCACAGCTTGGGCTAATGTTCCTCGCATTAGGACTTGGCGCTTATGAAGTGGCTGTTTTCCATGTTATCACGCATGCGTTCTTCAAGGCGTGTCTGTTCCTTGGTTCCGGTTCGGTGATCCACGCTTTGGGCGGCGAGCAGGATATGCGAAACATGGGCGGATTAAAAGGCGTCATGAAAATTACCTTTGTGACTTTCCTGGTTTCGTCGCTGGCCATTTCCGGAATCCCGCTATTCTCAGGTTTCTTTTCAAAAGACGAGATCCTGATGGTCGCCTTCCATGAAAACAAGGCGCTTTGGGTTATTGCGTCGCTTGCGTCGATTATGACCGCCTTCTATATGTTCAGGCTTTTGTACCTGACCTTCTTTAATAATTTCCGCGGAACCGATGAACAAAAGCACCACCTTCACGAAAGCCCGGCGCTTATCACCTTTCCGTTAATCGTGCTGGCGGTTTTGGCTACTGTTGGCGGGCTCATAAGCTTGCCAGGCAACAGCTGGCTTGCGCACTACCTGGACCCGGTATTTGACGCGCCGCACGTTGCGCATCATCTGGACACTACTGCTTATATGCTGATGGGGCTCGCGGTTGTTGGCGCGCTGCTGGGTATCGGGCTGGCCTATTTCAAATACGGCAAGGGCACAGTGCCGCCCGACGATGGTCAGATTACCGGATTTTCAAAAGTGCTGTACAACAAATATTATGTCGATGAGGCATATTCGGCAATCATCGTCAAACCCATCAATGCCATGTCAAGGTTTTTCCGCGATACATTGGAACGGGGGCTCTCAGGTTTTGTGTACGGTTTCGGAACGGTGGCAAATGCCATCGGGAACCAGGGCCGTCTGCTGCAAAACGGCAGCGTTGGTTTGTACCTTTTTGTGTTTGTATTTGGGATTGCCGCAATTTTCGCCTATTTATTCCTGTCGCAATAATTTTTACTGATGGATGTAACTTACTTATTGATCATACTTTTAATTGGGTCACTGGCCACCTACCTAAGTGGCGATAAAGCCGCGGGCAAAGTCGCGCTGCTTTCGTCGCTGGCCGCGTTTGGCAGTACGGTGATGCTGCTCATGGCGCATCTTGACGGCGCCAATACCGGTTTTCTTGCGCAGTGGCTGGACAAACCTCTTATCCATTTTGCACTGCTCGGCGATGGACTTACGCTCTCCATGCTGTTGCTAACCACGGCGCTGGTGCCGGTGATCATCTATTCATCCTTCGGCAATGCCTTTGCAAATGCACGTTCCATTTACGCACTGATACTTTTCATGGCCTTTGCAATGTGCGGAACCTTTATGGCCGCCGACGGATTCCTGTACTACATCTTTTGGGAAATCGCATTGATCCCCATCTACTTCATCGCGCTTCTTTGGGGTAACGGTGATCCCGCCGAACGCCGAAAGGCCGTGGTAAAGTTTTTCATTTACACTTTTGCCGGATCGCTTTTCATGCTGGTGGCGTTTGTTTACCTGTACCAGAAAACGGGATCGTTCCTGATTGGTGACCTGAGCCGCGCCATGCTGACAGAGAAAGAACAATTCTGGACATTCCTTGCGTTTTTCGCGGCGTATGCAGTGAAGATCCCTTTAATCCCGTTCCATACATGGCAGGCCGCAGTTTACCAAAAAGCGCCAACCGTGGGCACCATGCTGCTCTCCGGAATAATGCTCAAAATGGGTCTGTACAGCGTAATCCGCTGGCAAATTCCAATCGCGCCGCTGGGTGCAAAAGGTTTAATGCCTTACATTATTGGATTGAGCATCGCCGGTGTGCTTTACGGATCAATCGTGGCGCTTCGGCAAAAAGACCTGAAAAGGCTGCTGGCCTATTCTTCACTGGCGCACGTGGGACTTATTGCGGCAGGATGTTACACGCTATCCCTTGACGGGTTCCGCGGTGCAGTCCTGCAGATGATTGCCCACGGGTTCGTAATCGTGGGGCTTTTCCTTGCCGCCGAAATCATTTACCGCCGGTACCAAACCCGCGAAATTGCTCAAATGGGCGGAATCCGTTCACAGGTGCCAAAGTTCTCGTCGATGTTCATGATCCTGGTCCTGGCCTCGGTCGCGTTACCGGGCACCTTCAACTTTGTTGGCGAGTTCACGGTATTGTTCAGTCTGGCCCAAATTGACATGTGGTATGCTGTTTTGGGCGGACTCACCATTATTTTGGGTGCCTACTATATGCTAAAGATGTTCCAGCGCGTCATGCTCGGCCCGGTAAATTCCAAACCGTTCGCCGATGTAACCGCCAGCGAGGGAATCAGTTTGGCCCTGATTGTTGGGGTTCTGCTGTTTTTCGGCCTTTTCCCTCAACCCATCATTGACTTGATCACACCGCCGCTCAAGGGCATTTTGACTAATATCAACAGGTTTAACTAACCATGAATACATTAATCGCAATTACCGGCCTTGGCGTCATTGTCCTGCTGCTCGAGATCATCAACCTGAGAAAAGCCATCATACCCATCACCCTGATCGGGCTGGCTGCCGCGTTGGGAATTACTTCCATGGAATACGGGACCACCGCGGGTTACTTTAGCAACATGATTGTAACCAGTAACTTTTCATCGGCATTCTCCGGGCTTTTTATTATCCTGACCATTTTCCTGGTGGCCATGAGCCAGGACTTTTACAGCAACGAACCCGCTAAGCTCTCTGATTTTGTGTCGATCAAAGTATTTTTGCTTGCCGGTGCCGTGGCCATGGTTTCTTTTGGCAACCTCGCCATGTTTTTCCTGGGCATTGAAGTGCTATCCATCGCGCTCTATGTTTTGGCCGCAAGCAACAGGCTCAGTATCCGAAGCAATGAAGCAGGAATGAAGTACTTCCTGATGGGCGCGTTCGCCTCGGGATTCATCCTCTTCGGAATCTGTCTGATTTACGGCGCTACCGGATTTTTTGACGTCGCCGAAATCTATGAGCTGTCAAAATCCGAGGTAATCCCCAACTGGTTCTTTATCGGGCTTATCATGATGGTCGCGGGCCTTTTGTTCAAGATCGCCGCCGTACCGTTTCATTTTTGGGCGCCCGACGTTTACGAAGGTTCTCCGGCCCTTACTACAGCAACCATGTCCACATTGGCGAAAGTAGCCTCAATGGCGGCACTTTTCAAGATTGCGACAACGCTCAACGCCAATATTTCGGTGCCGTTTGAGTACATGATTGCCGTGGTGGCAATGCTCTCCATGGTGGTGGGCAACATCATGGCCCTGCGCCAAACAAATGTCAAAAGGATGCTTGGTTTTTCCGGGATCTCACACGCGGGTTACATGCTAATGGTGATGTTCGCGCTCTCCACCTCGGCCGATACGCTTTTGTATTATGCCTCGGCGTATACTTTTGCCGGAATTGCCGCCTTCGCAGTGGTGCTTTATGTTTACAAGAACACCCAGCGCGAAGACATTGACGCCTTTGCGGGCCTCGGGAAAACTGCGCCCGTATTGGCCGCAGTGCTCACCGGTGCGTTGATCTCAATGGCGGGCATCCCTATTTTCTCCGGCTTTTTTGCCAAATTCATGCTGTTCAACCAGGCCATTGAAGGCGGTTACCTTGCCGTGGTGATTGTTGCGGTGATTTCTTCAATCATCAGTATTGGCTATTATTTCAAGATTATCGTTGCCATGTACATGCGCGAGCCCAATGATGCACGCCAACCTATACCATTCGCTTTCCATGCCGTAGCCGTGGCCGCCATTTTGCTCAACCTGGCGCTGGGACTGTTCCCCTCGGCGGTGATGGATTTGTTGTAGGGCGTGCCGCCGGCTGTGCTTCGCTGCGCCGCCGTCAGGCTGTACGCTGTAGCTTTGCCGGGCCTCGCAGGCTTTAGGGCCAGCGAGGCCCGGCAAAGGCTGCCGCTTCAATCCTTCACGCGGGCCAAATCGTAAAAATGATACCTTTGCGTATGAATTGGCTAAAGAACCTTCTTCGCCGCAACACCTCAGCACCGGCTGAACCATTGGATCCCATGAAAAAATTCCTGATTGCGGGCCTGGGCAATATAGGCCCCGAATACGCCAACACGCGGCACAACATAGGCTTTAAGGTATTGGACAGGCTTGCTGCTACTGAGGGCCTCACTTTTCAGACTGCCAGGCTGGGTGAAATAACACAATACAAATTCAAGGGCCGAACCTTTTTCCTGCTCAAGCCCAACACTTACATGAACCTAAGCGGCAAAGCCGTCAAGTATTGGTTGGACAAGGAAAATATCCCGTTGGAAAACCTGTTGGTAATAACCGATGACCTGAACCTCGCCTTTGGCACTATCCGCATCCGGCCCAAAGGCAGTGACGGCGGCCATAACGGGCTCAAGAGTATCCAACAGGTTCTTGGCACTGACCAATACCCGAGATTCCGGTTTGGGATCAGCGATGAATTTCATAAAGGCGGCCAGGTAAATTACGTTCTTGGCGAATGGAATGACGATGAGAACGTCAAACTGCCAGAAAGGTTGGATACCGCAACGGCCGTAATCCGCTCTTTTGGAACCGCAGGGTTGGGCAATACCATGAGTGCGTATAACGGCAAATGATTTTTGTATCTTTAACAAAAACCACGTCATGAACAAATTCGCCGTTATCCTGTTTGGCCTCGCGTTGGCAGGCTGCAAATGTGCCCAAAAAGATATGGCCCAAAACCAGCCCAAACCCGCCCAGGAGATTCCATGCCCGCCAAAAGGGACATGCACAACACAACTCCTTCGCAACAAAACTTTCACCGTGGTCAAGGACGACTTTGGCCGATCTTATTACAAACTGGAAGACAGCCAGCAAACCCATGTGGTAAAATACGAGTACACGCGCGGAAATGAAGCGACCCTGCCTGATAGCGGCTACCGCGAAGAGGTGCTGTTTGAGATTGGACAGGCCGGGCAGGAACTCTCATTCAAGGACGCCGAACTGCGACAGGTAAAGCTGCTTTACGGCCGGTTTTGTTTTTGCCCAAAAGATCAGGTAGGCTACTTTGACGTCAACCGGGGAACACTTACGGTTTCCGGCAAGGATCAGGTACAGGTTTCTCTTGACTTCCAAACAGGCGAAATTCCGCAGGTTACAAAACAGATCAGGGCAACCCTCAAATAATTCAATTACCGTTGATAACTGCGTGAGCGGTAGAGCCGGCGTACTTTTGCACCGCGTGCAAAAGACACAGGTGATAACGCGACGGCGCCCGCACAGGCTGTTTTGACTCAAAAGCAAACGCGCCGGCACGCCAAAAAAAAGCATAAAAAAAGGCCGTCCCAATGGAACGGCCTTTCTGGTTTTTAACAAAGGGGTTATTCAACCACAATGCGTTTGACTTCCTTGCGGTCGCCATCCTGCACCGTCACAAGATAGATTCCGCTCAACAGATTGTCAAGCTGAAGGTCCTGCGAAAACAGCCCGTTGTTGGGGTAGCTGCTTTCAAATACGCGGCGCCCGCGCATGTCATGCACGCTGATTTTGATCGGGCTGGCCGTGTTGGAAGTGAATCCTACGGTAAAGCTTCCGTTGTTCGGGTTAGGATAAAGTGCAAAATCCTGCAGACCGAACTGCGGGTTGTCCAGGGTCACCGTGGTGGTGGTTGAACAAATTTCAACCGAAAAGCTGTTCAGGGTACCGTTGTTGGCGGGGGCCACATCGGCAATGACCAACCTCCAGTCTCCCTGTGAGTTTTGCCCGTCAAAGAAACTCAATGTATTGAGAGGCTTGTAACTGTTGCCGGCAGCGATGCCCGGGCAAGAAAGGACTAGTCCTTCATCGTCAAAAGTTGTGTTCATTCCTGCTGTAAAGAAAGATGAACAACCTTGCTGGTACAGGATCCTGATCTGTCCAACTGTAGTAGCGCCCGGTGGTAACAACCCGATGTAAAGGTCATTGATGCGCGGGTGGGTAATGTTTACCGACACATTCATGTCTGAAATTACAGAGTTCACAGGAACCGTTACCGAGCCCAGGATTTGCCATGCGGGCGGGTTTTGCGCCGCGATCGGAGTGCCCGGGTTGGCAGTGTAGGTATTACAGGTATTCACTACCTCAACGGTATAGCCAATGGCGATGCTCTTGGAAACCGCGTAGTAAATATTGCCAACCGGCTCAATCATGATTCGGCAGTAGGGAGCCGCCACGTTTGGAACGGTAATGGTCTCAGAACCGTCATTGGCAGTGTTGGCGGCAAGAACCGTGGAAAATGTAAGGCCACCGTCAGTTGAAAGAAGGATGTTCACATTGGAAGTGTTGATCCCGTTCGCGGTGGTTCCGGCAACATCCCAGGTTACGGTTTGCGTAGTACCCTGAATCCAGGTCACGTTCTCCACGCTCGGAGAAGTCACTTTAAAGGGCCCTACCGAAGCAAATGTCACGGTCATGTCATCGCGGTTAGTCTGTCCGCCATTTGGCGTGCGGTTGTCGCGAACGGTAAGTGCAAAGTTCATACTGCGCGCCACTGTTGGAATCACTTCCCAGGTGGGGGCCAGGTTACCGTCCAAAACACTTTGCAGGTTTGGCATATAGCGGTTTGGCGAAATTGACGGCGAGTTTGAACGGAAGTTCGGGCCTACCGTATTGGTAGGTGAAGGAGATGAACTCGCAGTGGGTGAAATTTCGGTATTGGTCTGCTCCCAGCAATAGGTAAGCACGTCGCCATTGACATCAGATGCGGTTCCTTTCAGGATAAACGCGGTGCCGTTTGGAATTGTGTAATTAGGTCCGGCGTTTACTACCGGAGGCGTGTTGTTGTTGGGAACATTGGTTGAGCATCCTCCTGCACCCTGAACGTGGTTCATCATCTGGCCAATGCTCACGGCGTGGAAGTGATCATCGCTGTTTGGCTGTACATCCACTGCCGAGCAAATTCCGGCGTAGGCCATAATGGTACTTCCTGATCCGGGTTCCACCGCATAGGCGGGAGCACGGGTGCCGGTTGTACAGTTTCCGCCGATACCGTTAAATGTGTGGCTCGCACCAAATTGGTGTCCGATCTCATGCGCAACAAAATCAATGTCATACGCATCTCCAACCGGTGAAGGAGAACCGGTGATACCGCGAGCCTTGCCGCTAAGGCAAACTGACGGGCTTTGAGCCAATCCGCCGCCGCCGGTACTTACCGTATGCCCGATGTCATAGTTGGCCGGCCCGATGGTAGCGTCAATTACCGATTGGCTCTGGTTGATAAGCTGACCTGCATCGTCATTGCTGAAGGAATCAGTAGTGATAAAGATGATGGCGTCGTTGTTGGGAACCAACTGCATGGTAAGGGACATGTCGCGCTCATAAATTCCGTTGATTCGGGTCATGGTCACGTTCATCGCGGCAAGTACCGCGGCTTTCTTCTGGGCAGTGGTGCCTGAGCCAACTCCGGCGGCATTTACGTGGAATGTTGAATATTCAACTGTAGATGCCATCGCCAGCCTGTAGATACGGAAGATACCGTCATTGGCAAGCAGCGATTCTTCCATTCGGGAAGCCATTTCAACCGGTTCATCTTCAACAAGGCATTGGTGCACCGTTGAAGGTGGAAGGTTGCGCTTTTCATAAACAATGTAGCGGCTGTTATCAGAAGTGTAAGGATCAATGTAGCTGGTTCCGTTTGTGCCGAACCTCATGACGTGAAGCCCGAACAAGGTCACACTAAAACGGATGGAAACTGATGGGTCCTCAACCCCCTGCCCCACATACGAACCGATTTCAGGGTAACGGGCCGCAAGCTCAGGATGCATAACCGACGCTTCGTAAATGCGGTAATGCGACATTTTTCCATCGGCATCGGGAAAGGGCATGATCACATTTGAAACCGCACCATCGTGACGTGATGGAGCTGATTGAAGCTGTGACTTGAGTTGGGCCAGGTCCAATGCATATAGCTTGAACTCCGTCGGCATTGAGCCACGTTCTTTTTTTGCAAGCCCCGCAATGCGGTCCTGACTGGTTTCCTGCCAGAGGGAACTCTGAGCCATTGCGCCCGCAAAGACAAAAATGGCCAGGAAACTTAAGAGTAAATTTCTTTTCATTTTAAAATTTTGTTAATCCCCAAATATATTAAAGTTTAATTAATCGGAGGGCTGAAGAAATAAAAAAAGCGGCATCCCTGCCGCTTTTCCTATGGTTGAATAATAATAACTATTCCACAACAATTTTACGCACCTCCTTGCGCTCTCCGTCGCTTACGGTGAGCATGTAAATTCCTGACTGCGCGTTCTCCAGCGAGACATTCTGGTTAAAGAGTCCGCTATTGGCAAAATTGCGCGACAGAATCGCACGGCCCCGGATGTCGTGAACCATTACATTGACACCACTACCCGATGTACTCTCAAACTGGATATTGAAATTCCCATTGTTTGGGTTCGGATAAACCGCAAAATTGGCAAGTCCGTTTTCAGGTGTAGACAGTGTCGCGGTTTGGGTACAAACCTCAATGCTCCACGAGTTCACTGACCCTGTATCCTGCTGATAACCGTCGCGAACCTGCAAAGTCCAAACGCCGTTGGCCTCAAGCCCGTTGAAAGCCGAAAGCGGTTGCGAAGGCGAATAAGTACCGGTCATGTTGGCCACGCATGTAAAATTGGGCGAACCATCGCTAAGCGTAATGTTGAAATTGTCGTTGTTTCCGCAGGCCCGGTTCCACAGAATAACCGAAGTGCCATTGTGAAGCAAGGTGATCTCAAGATCATTTGGCCAGGTGTGGCTTACGTTGAGGCCGACATTCACATCGCCAACCGTGCCTGTGGCGGGAACCGTAATATTGCTGGTCGCCATCGGGCCGTAACCCGCACCTACGCCATCGGGAATTGCGAACCCGCTGGTGTTGTTGTAAGTGGCGCAAGAGGTGGTGACTGTATAGCCAATCGCGAACGGGGTGGAGTTCACCGCGTAGTAAATATTTGCTACCGGCTCAATCCAAAGCCTGCAGTAAGGCGCGGCCACGTTTGGAACCGTGATGGTTTCAGAACCGTCGTTCGGCACATTTGAAGCCAGCGTAATTGGCCAGGTAACTCCATTGTCAAGCGAGAGTTTGATGTTCACATTTGAAGATCCCGCGAGCGTATTGGTATTGTTCACGCTCCAGGTAACCGTTTGGGTCGAACCTTGTGTCCAGCTGATTCCGCTTGCGTTCTGTGACGTGAGCGCGAATGGCCCCGCCGTTCCGCTGACGGTGATAATGGTGGCATCGGTTTGGGTCTGACCTCCTCCGGCCGCGTTGTCACGTGCAGTAAGAGTAAAGTTCAGGTTTCGGCCTACTGTCGATACCGCTTCCCATGTGCTGGCAAGTGAGCCGTTTAGCACTGTTTCGTAAGCTGGCATGTAGCGCACCGATGATGCGGTTGGCGTAAGTGAACGAAAGTTTGGCCCGGTAAGTTTATTTCCTGCAGGGAATGAACCGGGATTTCCAAGGGATGCGCCTGAAGCGTCGTCATTTTGCTCCCAGGTATACGTAAGCGCGTCACCATCGGCATCTGAACCGGTTCCGGTGAGTATAAAGGCGGTTCCCTTTGGAATGGTCCAATCTGGCCCGGCGCTGATTACCGGCGTCTGATTTGTCATGGTAACCGTTACAGGACAAGTCTTGTTGGCCAAGTTAGACTGGATCTGCAAAATACTTCTGTAAGTAAAGTAGTCGTCAGAGTGTGGTTGCACATCAGTAGCCCCGGTAATTCCGGCATAGGCCATGATGGTTGAACCTGATCCGGGCTCAACATTCACCTGGTTGTTTTCGCCACCATGTGAAAAGGTGTGGTTTCCGCCAAGTTGGTGGCCCATCTCATGCGCCACATAATCAATATCAAAGAAATCTCCCATTGGGACGTTGTCGGCAGGGGATGTGATCGCGCTTCCTTTTCCGGGATTGCAAACGCATCCTATGCAACCGGCATTTCCGCCTCCGCCGCTGGCCCCAAACAGGTGGCCGATATCATAATTCGCCTCACCGATGACATTGGTCAAAGTGGTCTGCAATTGGCCGTTCCACAAATTCATGTTGGATGCCGCCGCATAAGGATCGCTCAGCGGATTGGTATAAATAACCAGCGTGTTGTTCTCTATAATATTAAGGTGTAGGGCAAGGTCCCGCTCAAATACTCCATTTACGCGTGTCATCGTAGCGTTCATCGCGGCAAGCGCATCGGCGACCGTTCCACCAAAATACTGGGCATATTCGCCAGTACATGAAAGGGCGAGCCTCATGGTCTTGTACACTCCATTGTTGGAAAGCGCGGTTTCATTCCCGCGGAGGAGCTCAACGTTCAAAGCCACGTCTTCAGTGGTACAAACCAGTGGCAAAGTTGCTTTGGAACGCGTTTTTGAGTCAAAGAATACGTAAACCGAACGGTCACTTGTATAGGGCTCGATAAACTCGGAACCTTTATCAGCGCGCAACACCATGGTCTGGATACCCTGGGGCGACATACTGAAATTGATGGTCGCGTATTTATCGTCAATTCCCTTGCCCGCATAAGCACGGATATCGGGGAATTGTGCCTGAAGTCCGGGCGCAAAATTTGAATTTTCCCAAACAACGAATTTCTCAAGTGCGCCATCGGCGTTCGGGATGAGAATCTCAACACCGGGCTGCCCGGAGAATTTGTCCGGCGCCTGGGCAAGGGTTTGCCGCATCGCCTGTACATCTAGTACGTACAATTGCTGATTTTCAGCATAAGATCCCTCTCTCACACGCTCCAACCCTCGAGCTTTGTCAGCACCGACCTTGGCCCAGCCACCTTTTTGGGCCGAAACCGGAATCGCTACCATCGCAGCTGCCAGGAACAGTAAAATTTTTTTCATACCATAAAAATATTAGAAATGCAAAAATATGATTTAATTCCAATTATCAAATTCCAAAAAATTAAATTTCATATCGATTCGGCTGAATATTAGCATATTGATCAATTAAATTGCGATTTAACTATTTATTCCTAAAGCAAAGAGCCGATGCGGTTGAATTATTTTCAATTGATAAATTCATTCACATTTTTAATTCTTGGTCCCTTCGCCTACTTTTGCGCAAACACAATCTTTTGAAAGTCCATCCATCCATCCATGATGCGCGCATTGATCATGCCTCGGTAGTTACCATCGGTACTTTTGACGGTGTCCATGCCGGGCATCTGGAAATCATCAGGCAAATTACTGATCAGGCTAAAACTTCCGGGATGCAAAGCGTGATCCTGACGTTTTTTCCGCACCCAAGGATGGTAATCGGCGCCCCTGGCGGCATCAAACTGCTCAATACACTGGATGAACGCATCGCGCTTTTGGCCCGGACTGATTTGGATCATCTCATCGTTCATCCGTTTGATTCCGAATTTGCATCGCTTGAACCGGAAGCGTTCGTATCCGAGGTGCTTGTCAAGGCCCTCAAAGCAAAAATGGTAATTGTGGGTCACGATCACCGCTTTGGCAAAGACCGAAAAGCAGGGTATCAGGACCTGGTGGGGTTTGGCTCAAAACACGGCTTTGAAGTTTCCCAGATCGAGGCCGAAAAAATCGACAATGTTGCGGTTTCATCGACTAAAATCCGGACGGCTTTGGAACTGGGCGACATTGCGTTGGCCAACCGATATTTGGGTTACCCCTATCGACTTACCGGGCAGGTCGTAAAGGGAAAACAACTCGGCAGGACGCTTGGGTATCCGACTGCCAACATCAAGGTGGCTGAAGATTACAAGCTCATTCCGCGGCATGGAGTTTACCTTGTCCGTGCCCAAATTGATGGTGTACGGCGCTACGGAGTAATGAACATCGGCACGCGTCCCAGTGTTCCGGGGAGCGGTGTGTCGATTGAAGTTTATTTTATCGATTTTACAGATGACCTATATTTTCAAGAATTGACCCTTGAAATATTGGATTGGATCCGGCCCGAAACCAAATTCGGCTCGATTGAATTATTAAAGGAGGGCATTGCTGCCGATGTGGCGATTGCGAGGAAAATGATCGAGCGGATGGGTGCGGGATAACCACTAATAAATTTTTATTAAAAGCCCGACTGTTATAGCGAAAAGTGTTAAATTTATGTACCATTACATAATAGACCAATCAAAAAAACCTTTGCTATGCAGTTTAAACGAGAATTTTTGAACGGATTCCTGATTTTCCTGGGAATTGCGATTTATTTTATCATTTTGGAAATTGCGGGCCTCTCTGACGTATTCTATCTGCGCTTATTGAATGTAGCCATCGTGGTTTGGGGTGTTAACCGAACCATCAAGGGAAATGTCGAAGCGGGCGTTCGCGGTTATTTTACAAATTTCATTGGCGCGCTGATGACCTCAATGATCGGTGCGGTGCTCAGTATTGCAAGCCTTTTGCTCTATATCGAAATCCGAGGAGGAGAAGAATACCTTAAAAACCTCGCCGAAAATTTTATTTTCGGAGGGGGCGAAGTAACCATCCAGCAGTATTGCATCGGATTGTTGTTTGAATCGGCGGCGGCTTCATTGGCCGTTTCATTTTCGCTGATGCAGTATTGGAAAGACAAAGTAGAAGTCATCAATAAGGTAGACTAACCGGCTCAGGCCGGTTTTTTTATTGGATCCGCGGTGCTTTCCGGTTAAATCAATATTGCCTACTTTTGGAGCAAATAAATTTTCATGAGTACGATCAGGCATGACTGGACACGCGATGAAATAATCGCACTTTACAATAAACCGTTGATGGATTTGCTGTATGAGGCCGCGACGGTCCACAGGCAGTTCCACGACCCTAATGTAGTACAGGTATCAACCCTGCTTTCGATCAAGACCGGCGGTTGTCCTGAAGATTGCGGATATTGCCCTCAGGCCGCAAGATACCACACCGATATTGAAGGCAATGACCTGATGACAGTTCAACAGGTCAAAGCTCAGGCGCTTAGGGCAAAATCAACAGGCTCATCACGGGTCTGTATGGGCGCAGCCTGGCGAAATGTCCGTGATGGCGAAGAATTCGATCAGGTTTTGGAGATGGTGCGTACCATCAACAAACTTGACATGGAAGTTTGCTGCACCCTGGGAATGCTTACCGAGAATCAGGCGAAGCGCCTCGCCGAGGCAGGCTTGTACGCCTACAACCACAACCTTGACACCAGCGAAGACTACTATAAAGAAATTATTTCGACACGGGCATTTAATGACCGTCTTCAGACCATCGACAACGTGCGCAAGACCAACGTAACGGTGTGCAGCGGAGGAATCATTGGGATGGGGGAATCAATTGAAGACCGCGCCGGAATGCTGGTTGCACTTTCAATGCTGAGCCCGCAACCAGAATCGGTACCCATTAACGCACTGGTTGCCGTTGAAGGTACTCCAATGGAAAATGAAAAACCCGTCGAAATCTGGGATATGATAAGGATGGTTGCCACCACGCGAATCGTGATGCCACTCACTCAGGTACGCCTTTCGGCCGGACGGACCAATATGACTCGCGAAGGACAGGCGATGTGCTTTTTGGCGGGCGCAAACTCCATCTTTGCCGGCGACAAGCTGTTGACCACACCAAATCCGGATGTGGATGAAGATATGAGAATGTTTGAAATATTGGGCATGCAGCCACAAAAACCTTTTGCCAAAATGGCGCAACCCAAAACGGTTGAGGCGCATGAATCAGAGCTGGTGCCTTTGGGCGAAAAGCCACGATGGACCAGGCCCGGCCACACCATCGATCGGAACCTTGAAGCATCGGCCAAGGCCAAATAAAAAAAATCCCGCTTAAGTGCGGGATTTTTCTTTAATTCAAAATAATCTTTCGGTTTTCGACTGTTCCATCGGCAAAGGTGAACTTGACAATATAGGATTGCGTCACCTGCAATTTTGTGATGGTTCCCTCACTGTCGTTGACCTGCTGTTGCAGGACCCGTCGGCCTGTCAAATCAAATACATCCACCTGATCGATGGTGCGGGCTGATTTGAAATGTACATGACTGTCTCGAACCGCCATCTGCAAACCTGAACCAAAGTAATTGTCACCCATTGAAAGCGCCGATCCTGTAAACCGGAGCACGAAACGCTGGTTGAATTCCCCTGCATCGGTGGTAAAGACGTATGGCGCAGCCTTTAAGTCATGTACAGTTCCCATCACATTATCCTCAAGGTAAATTCCCTGGGTTGTAAACAAGCCATCGGTGCGGTCAATGGCAATGGTAAATTGTCCTGCCGAGATTGAACTATAACCCATCGGAACAAAATCGGTATCGTAAAATGGAAGGGCGCGACCCTGTATGCCCATGTGCTGATCTTCCAAAATTGAATAAAAACCCAGCCCGTTACCGCCATCAAGCTGAATTCCGTCGTAATTGCGGTCAATGCCGTTTGTGTCACCTTCAATATAGCCTACCAACGCCTGCTTGAAAACGCCTTCAGCTTTGAAAAGGTCAAGCCAAATCCTGTGTTTCTCGATCCCTGTAGCGGCAGCGGGCGTGGCGACAAACTCATTGGCTGGTCGGAAAAACCCTGAATTGCTTCCCGTTACCCGCATTGAATTGTTGAACGTCACGTGGCCGTTTTGGGTTCCGGTCACAAAAAACCCCTGTCCCGACGCAATCATTCCTGACGGGATACTCGTGTTCCCAGAAGTACTTGCGGCAGTCCCCGTTCCGCCGGTCATATTATATGAAGCGTAATCATTGTTGTTATAGGCGTTCGCGGTTAATGGAGTGTTATGCGTCCAAAAATACAGCGTTCCCCCAATGATGTTCGCGTTGTCATCAAACTGGATAAATTCGTCAGCGTCCATCGCGCTTGGATATGGATTGCCCAAGAGGTTCCAGGCACCGCCTCCGATTATTGGAAACTGCAGATAGCCATTATTGGCCAGACCCGAAAACTGGGCGTTGTAGGGAGTGGCAATTGTGGTACTGAAATTTTGTGGGGCCCGAACAATATACCCTTTGCCCGGAACCATGATGGTGGACGACGGTACGGGATCCCAGTTGTTGATCGCACTGCTGAACTGCCAGAACTTGTCAGACGGCGTTAGTGGCGAAAGATTGAACAGCGTCTGTCCCTGAACTGGCGAAGACCAATAAGTATAGTCAAACCTCCGCATAGGAGTGGTGTTCCTCTTGACATTGATGATTCCGGCGTTCTGTGCAAAATCATTCCGCTGAACAAGGCTGCCGCTGTTTTCAATGTTGATGGTTCCAAGATTGTTGAAATCACTTTCAATATTAAAGTGCTGGTTGGCCTGGATGGTCACGGTACGCCCGTTTTTGATCTCGCATTTGCACGCCGAAAGATTGCCCTGCGCCGCGGTGTCATAATTGGCATTGATAATCGCCTTGACCGATGAATTAGGAACTCCGTTGCTCCAGGTACCATTCCAAGTAGTTTGGATCTCGCGACGGCCAAAAAGCGCCACATCGTCAATGACCCAAACTTCATTGCTTCCGTTGTTCATCGTAATCCTTACTCGCAATTGCGGTACCGCCGGCAAATTGCTCAAGGTGAGGTAGCTGTAACCCTGATCAGTGACATAACTGGTTGCGACCGGCGCAAAAATGACCGCCGAATTGTTTCCGTCATAACTGGCCGTCGCCGTAGCGCTTCCGCTTTCAAAACTCCATTTGGAATTGGTGGACCCCCGAATTTCCAACTCATTGGACCAGCTTGTACCATTGTTGGTTGAAACCGCGACAACCACCTTATCAGCGGCGTCATTGCCCTCACTGGCGGTTACGGCCATCGACGCTAATCTCAAATTAAGTTGCAGGTCAAGGTAGTCGGTGGTGTTGACCGCGTCAAAAGTTACCGAAACCGGTGTAGTGTTACCCGCAAGCTGCATTGCTTTTTGGCCCAGGAATCGATTGGACTGGCCACCATCGGTTGAAGCACCAAACGCAACTGCCGAAGCGGGCGTAAGGGCCAAGTTGGTTCCTGAAAATGTGTAGGTCCATGCGGGCGAAGGTGGGGTAACTTCAAAGTCCTGCAACGCTATAGTTTCGACCGGCCCGGTTGAACAAGGGATATAATCGGTACCATAACCTCCAATATTAAAAACATAAGGGTTTTCGTCCGAATCGTTATTGGCAAAGGTTACCGTAGCCTGCGCATTGCCAATGGCCGAGGGATCAAACCTGATCACAAAAGTTGTTGTCCCGCTGGTAGGAACGCTGGCGGCCGGCGGGGTTTGCACCGAAAAAGCCGATGATCCTGTAATAGTCATTGCCCCTACAGTGAGCGGCATAGTTCCGGGGTTGGAAATGGTAAAGGTCCGGTCAATAAAACCACTGTTAATATTCGCGTTTCCAAAATAGGTGTGGTTGGCCAAGGTCGGAACCGTGCTGCCATTGGCAATGGGCTGCCCGTTCCCGAAAAGGTCGGCTTCCGGCGAAACTCCGGTGCCCTGAATCAAAAAGGTAAATGGCGATTCGTCATTGCCCAACACATCATTGACCACGTCATTATTGTTGATCTTTACAATCGCCTGCCTTATTCCGGGCGCCAGCGGATTGAACCGGATGGTAAATGTTTTGAAATAACCGGCACTGATGGAATTGCCGTTGGGATACGTTTCAATGACGAAGTCGTTCGGGTGCAGTCCCGTGATGGTAATGGCCGGGTCGGGGCCAAGGATCAGGAACGACGGGTCACCCGTATTTCTTATTTTATACTGCTTGAGCTGTCCTGGCCCGCCAATTTGCTGCGGGTCAAAAAGCGTCCCGTTGAAGGTGCTCGGGATCATGTTGGTTGAGAAAATAATACTGGTGTTCGGAGCCGTGTCCCCGTTAACCTGGATATCGGGTTGCGGTATTACCCCGGTTCCCCTGATCGCGAATTGATATGGATTCTCATTGGAATCATTGCTGTTGATCTGGATACGCGCGTTTTTTTGTCCTGGCGAGAGCGGCGTGAACTTGATTGTCAGTTCAAAGAAACTCACCACCGATGACACACCCGGTATATTGCCCAGTGGCGTAACTCCCTGTATTGTAAAATCCCCGGGATTGGTCCCATAAATAAAAATATCCGAAATATTCAGGTCGGCGCCGCCCAGGTTCTGGATGCGGAACGTGACCAGCGAGCTGCTTCCGCCGGTAAAGGTGTTGGCAAAAATGGTGCCGTCGGCTATCTGAGGAGCAAAATCCTGGTTGAGGATTGAGAGCGAATTGTTCATGACATTGATCTCCGGTGCCGGCGGGCCGTAAAAACCGGTCAGTACAATATCGTCAAGCCCGAATTCATCCCTTTCGCCGTTCACTACAACGTCTTCGCTGCTCCAACGGATGTAATAAAAACCGCCCGGGGCCACGTTGATTCCGGTAATTACCATCGTGCGCGTAGGAGCGATATCCACCATGGTCCATTGGAACGCGTCGGCAGTTTCGGGCGATGTGTAATCCATGGACGGTTCCTCCTCAAAAGTGACATTGTCAAAAGAGTGCGAGAAGTTGAAGGTGCTTGAACTGTTTGCGTCATTCCTTACAAATAGGTTATACGAAACCTGCAATTGCGTTAGATTTGCCGTGCCGTTATTTTTGATCCTGAGCGTCAGTGAACCAGGCGCAAAATTATCATCGCCGGGCTGGATCATTAAAGTAGGATTTGCAACGCTGGCCGGATTATCAGTATAGGCGTAGATACCCTCAGTGATTACCGCCGATGTGACCGAGCCCCGACCATGTGCCGGATTGGTCATGTTCTGGCCAAACAACAGGTTGCCGTTGGCCCAACCCTTGGTTTCCCATGCATTGGAATTCAACCTTCCCGGGAAACTTGCCGCGGTGGGCGCGGGCGAAAAACCGGCTCCGGTATAAGCCGTGGAAGCGTTGGTTCCCACACCGGTTTGCATTGTATTGGAAAAGTTAATTGTGGCGGTTTGGGAAGCGACGGTTGCGTTTGACAATGAGACCTGGGCCAGTCCCGTTGTAACGAATAAGATAAGCGCAATCGAAAGTAGGAAATTCTTCATATAATTTGGGTGTAATAACCACATTCGGCCCTACGAAACATAGAGCCGAAATGAACGCCCAAACATACAAATTAAAGATTTACAGACACTTACGTCATCGGTGAAAACCCAAAAACATCGATGAAATGCATTATGACGGTTTCCGAAAAGTTAACGGTCAAAACAATATCTTGCGGGAAACAACCTCGCCAGTAACAGTTTCAACCTTCACTATCAAAGCTTGCGTTGAGTGCTGTAAATCAACTGAATAAGAATTTTCCCAGACTTTGCCCGAATCATGCAACAGCCTTCCGCGCAAATCGAAAATTTTAATATTGGCGATCTCCTGGCCCGAGACTATACTGACC
>JAEZGB010000173.1 GCA_023437485.1 Bacteroidota bacterium | reverse complement strand
ATCCTGTATTTCGTGACCGTCGGCTTCACCGTGACCCGCCCCATGGCTGTCGTGGCTCTGCGCGGCAAGAATCGCTTCCACGTCCTGGATCGTCTTGGGTGCGGTCAAAAATCCATATCCAATACCCAGCAGCCCCAGGACCATCAGGATTATGGAAAATGTCTTTAATTTACTCGAAATTGTATACATATCTATATCGGTCAGTTTGTTCAACGATTATAATCCGGCCTTTAACTTCATGACATATTCGGCAACCAGCCAACGCTCTTCGGTGTTAAGCTGATTGGCGTAAGACCCCATCGCGTTAAGTCCGTAGGTTTCAACATGGAATACGCTACCAACTGTGATGGCCCTGTCCTTGTAGCTTGGAACACCCAGGTACTTCTCCTTTTGCACCAGTACGCCTTTGCCATCGCCTTTGTCGCCGTGGCAGACAGCACAGTAAATAGTGTACAGCTGCTGGGCCTTGGGCTCGTCATAGGACTGCGCGTCAACCGGTGATACGAGTGACTTTGACTGCTCATATCCGGCTGTGGAATTCTCAATATCATAAGGCACGAAACCACGGCTGATGGTTCCCTCGGCCGGGATTTGCGCGGCAACGCCACCTCTTAGGAACGCTTCTGATTCCGAGTAGGTTTCATAGGCCACCGATTCATACATATTGGGCATGTACTGGTAATTAGGCTCCTTTTTGTTGTAACAGGAAGCCGCTACTGCAGCGAAACCGGCTACCAGGGCTACTTTATATACGCTCTTCATATCAGTGCTTTTCAATTACTTTGACTTCGACTGCGCCGGTATTTTGGAAAAAGGATACCAGTTCGTCCTCATTGTCGTGTACCGAAACTTCCATCAAAAAGTGGTCGTCGGTGGTGCGGATGTCCGGATTTTCGGCCTGTTTGAAGGGCCATAGTTTACTGCGCATGTAAAAGGTGATCACCATAAGGTGCGCGGCAAAGAATACCGTCATCTCAAACATGACCGGTACAAAAGCCGGCATATTCTGGATGTAGCTAAAGCTTGGCTTTCCGCCAATGTCCTGCGGCCAGTCTTCGATCATGATGTAGCTCATCATCCAGGTTGCGACCGACAGGCCAATGCATCCGTAGATAAAGGCGCAGATGGCAAGCCTGGTAGGCGCGAGACCCATGGCCTTGTCAAGCCCGTGCACCGGAAACGGTGTGTAGACCTCGGCGATATGATGGTGAGCGGCGCGCGTTTTTTTCACCGCGTCCATCAGGACATCATCGTCATTATAAACGGCGTAAACTACTTTGTTACTCATGGTGTGAATTGTTTTCGTCTCTTAATCTTTTGTAATTGTCTCCCGATGATTTCAGGATCGTCTTGACCTCGGCCTGTGCAATTACCGGGAAGGTGCGCGCATAAAGCAGGAAGAGTACGAAGAAGAACCCGATGGTCCCGATAAAGATACCGATGTCAACAAACGTCGGCGAGAACATTGTCCAGGATGACGGAAGGTAATCACGGTGCAACGATGTCACAATGATCACGAAGCGCTCAAACCACATCCCGATGTTCACCACGATCGAGATCACGAAAGAAAACATGATGCTGGTGCGGAGCTTTTTGAACCACATGAACTGCGGAGAGAACACGTTACAGGTCATCATTGACCAGTAAGCCCACCAATAAGGACCTGTGGCACGGTTGAGGAACGCGTACTGCTCGTATTCAACGCCTGAATACCAGGCCACGAAAAGTTCAGTTATGTAGGCTACCCCCACGATCGATCCCGTGATCATGATGATGATGTTCATGAGTTCGATGTGCTGGATGGTGATGTAAGCCTCAAGGTTTGACACCTTCCTCATGATAATCAAAAGCGTGTTTACCATCGCGAAGCCCGAGAATACCGCCCCGGCAACAAAGTACGGCGGGAAGATGGTGGTGTGCCATCCCGGAATTACCGATGTTGCGAAGTCAAAGGATACGATGGTGTGTACCGAGAGTACGAGTGGCGTTGCGAGACCTGCAAGTACGAGGGAAACTTCCTCAAAACGCTGCCAGTCCTTGGCGCGGCCGGTCCATCCGAATGATAGTATGCTGTAGATTCTTTTGTTGAAGGGAGTGATCGCACGGTCGCGGATCATGGCAAAGTCAGGCAATAGCCCCGTCCACCAGAATACAAGCGATACCGAGAGATAAGTCGAGATCGCGAATACGTCCCATAGAAGCGGTGAGTTAAAGTTGACCCAAAGCGATCCAAACTGGTTCGGAATGGGAAGTACCCAGTATGCCAGCCATGGACGGCCCATGTGGATGATTGGGAAAAGTCCCGCCTGGACTACTGAGAAGATGGTCATCGCCTCGGCCGAACGGTTGATCGCCATCCGCCATCTTTGACGGAAAAGCAAGAGTACCGCCGAGATCAGCGTTCCCGCGTGGCCGATACCAACCCACCAAACAAAGTTGGTGATGTCCCAGGCCCAGCCGACAGTCTTGTTGAGGCCCCATGTTCCGATACCCGTGGCTATCGTATAGGTAATGCATCCTATGCCCCACAAAAAGGCGGCAAGTGCAATTAAAAAAACGGTCCACCATTGCTTGTTGGCACGTCCTTCAACAGGGGCGGCAACATCCACGGTTACATCGTGATATGATTTATCACCTATAACTAAAGGTTTTCTGATGGGTGCTTCGTAGTGAGACGACATAATCCTTTATCTAGTTGCTTAATAATACTTTTTAGCTATTCCTGACTTTTACCTGGTAAAAGACGTTAGGCTTGGTGCCCACATGCTCCAACAAATGGTACATACGCTCATCTTTTGACAGAGCGGTGATGGTATTGTCTTCTTTGTTCACATCGCCAAAACGGATTGCACCGGTTGGGCAGGCAGCTGAACACGCGGTCTCGAACTCATCGGTGCGAACCTCGCGTCCTTCGCGCTTGGCCGTCAGGATGGTGAGCTGTGTTTTTTGGATACACATTGAACACTTCTCCATGACTCCCCTAGAGCGTACGTTGACATCCGGATTGAGCACCATACGACCGAGGTCATCATTCATGTGGTAGTCAAATTCGTTGTTTTGTGCATACAGGAACCAGTTAAAACGACGGACCTTGTAAGGGCAGTTGTTTGCGCAATAGCGCGTACCAACGCAACGGTTGTATGCCATTTGGTTCTGGCCCTGACGCCCGTGAGATGTAGCGGCAACCGGACAAACCGTTTCGCACGGCGCGTGGTTACAGTGCTGGCACATGACCGGCTGGAAGGCCACCTGCGGATTGTCGGCAGGACTCTCCATCTGGCCAAATCCGCCAAGAGAACCTTTCTCGCCAAACAGGCCGTCAAAGCTTTCTTTTTTCTCGACGTCATTGGCAAAGGTATCTTCGGACGAATAATACCGGTCAATTCGCAACCAGTGCATGTCCCGGCTACGACGGACCTCGCTTTTACCTACAACCGGAACGTTGTTCTCGGCATGGCAGGCAATGACGCAAGCTCCGCAACCCGTACAGGCATTGAGATCTATTGACATGTTAAAATGGTGCCCGACCGAACGATCGAAACCTTCCCAAAGATCTACCTTTACGGCTTCGATGGGTTTGTGGTCCAGGGATACCATCGGAACAATGTTCCATTCAGACGAATCTTTGGTATTGAAAATTTCAAGGGTGGTTTCCTTGATGATATCGCCGCGGCCCATCAGCGTTTTCTGCGACTGGACACAGGCAAATTCATGCGTTCCGGCTGCTTTCTCAATGGATACGGGCTGTACGCTGTTGAAGTTCAGATAAAGAGCATAGGCATTGACACCTACCTTCATTTCATCCTTCAGCGCAGCTTTGCGGCCATAACCAACGGCAAGACCCACGGTTCCGGGCGCTTGTCCCGGCTGAACAATTACCGGAACGTTTTCCATTTTGACATTACCAACGGTGATGTTGGCGTATGAACCGTTCAATCCACCGTCAGCGACAATTTCATTCATCAGATCCAATTTGTCAGCGTCCGCGCGGGATACTGTCAGGTAGTTGTCCCAGGAAACACGGGTAATCGGGTCAGGAAATTCCTGCAGCCATGGGTTGTTGGCCTGCTGCCCGTCACCCATACCAATTTTTGTATAGAGAACCAGTTCCATGCCTGATGCATCTTTGGAACCAGCTAGCGCACTGGCCGCAGCCGTGGCGTCTCCCCCTGCTGAAGCACCCTGCGAGCCTGTCGCGGTGGCAACAACACCGTCGTGTACGGCCTTGTTCCAGCTGGCACCGCCAAGATATCCTGCGGAATTGGTTTTGATGTAATCGTAAAAAGTACCCTGAAGACCGTTCCACACCATAAGCGAATCCTGGAATTGGCGGGTGTTGAACAAAGGCCTGATGGTTGGCTGGGTAAGGCTGTAGGAACCTTTTACCAAAATATGGTCATTCCACGACTCAAGATAGTGAGGAGCCGCGGCGGCAATTGTAGAGATTGATGCAGTTTCGTCTTCTTTAAGGCTAAAGGAGACTGACAATTTGGTTTTCTTGAGCCCAGCTACGAAGGCCGCACTGTTGGCCAAAGAATACGCTGGGTTCACACCGCTCATGATCAGGGTGTGGACTGATCCGGCGTTCATATCGCTGATAAGCTGCGCAACCGCGCGGTCAGATCCTTTGCGTACATAACGGGTTCCGGTATTGAAAGCCTCACTACCCAGAGCCCTGTTGATGGCAAAAACCAGCATCTGGGCGTTTACATCGTCAATTCCGCAAACCAGGACACCTTTGCTTCCGGCAGCCTTGAGTTGCTGCGCCGCTTTTACAACGGCATCTTCCTGTTCTATTTTGCGCGTTGAAGCCGAACCTCCGGCAACCGCGTTGTAAATCTTGAGCAAAGCCTGCTTTTGCGCGGCAACGGTCATCGGGATGCGACGGTCAGCAGCTGCCCCCGAAAGGGTCATGTTGGCCTCCATCTGGATGTGGCGCGACATTTTGCCATTACGCGGGATACGCCCCTGTGCATAGCCGGCATCAAAGCCTCCGCCCTGCCAGTCACCAAGAAAATCGGCACCGATTGAAACAATCATCGACGCCTTTGAAAAATCATAATCGGCCAGGGCACGCTCACCAAATGCAGCTTCATAGGCATCCAGGGCTGTCGACGATGAAACCGCATCATAAATAACGTGCTTGGCATTGTTGCGTGCCGTAAATTCGGCGATAAGCTTTTCAGTCGAAGGGCTGGCAAGGGTTCCGGTAAGTACAACCACCTGTCCGCCACGTGAACGCGCATCGGCCAAAGAGGCAGCCACACGTGCGTCAACTTCTTCCCAACTGGCAGATTTCCCTGCAATACGCGGATTCTTCAGGCGCATGTTGTCGTACATCGACAGCACCGATGCGTGAACCCGGGCATTGGCAGCAAACCGCGCACCTTCAATAGTATTGTTCTCAATCTTGATGGGACGGCCCTCGCGCGTCTTGACAAGAATATTAGCAAAATCAAATCCGTCAAAAGCCGTAGTCGCGTAAAAATCGGCAACACCGGGAATAACCGGCTCGGGCTGCACTACGTACGGAATGGATTTGTGTACCGGGCCTTCACAAGCAGCAAGTGACGCGGCGGCGGTACTAAAGCCAACATATTTGAGGAAGTCCCGGCGGGTGGTTGACGAACTGCTGAGCGACTCTTTGTTGCCCAGGAACTCGTCTACCGGGATAGCCTCGGTAAATTCGTTTTGTTTAAGCGTCTCAACAATAGAACTTTCCTGAAGTTCCTCAACACTTTTCCAGTATTTTTTGTTTGATGACATCGTATATAAAAGTTAGCTTCTTAATAAATGATTAGTAGTGGCATTTTCCGCATTCCAGACCGCCCATTTGAGCCGCTGTAAGCTTTTCAACACCGTACTTCTTTGAAAGTTCGTCGTGGATCTTGGCGTAGTACTCGTTGCCTTCCATCCTGACATCGGTCTTCCTGTGGCAGTCCACGCACCAACCCATGGTTAGCGGAGAGAATTGCTTCATGAATTCCATTTCCTGAACCGGGCCATGACAGGTTTGGCACTCGATTCCGGCAACCGTAACGTGCTGGGCATGATTGAAGTAAGCGAAGTCCGGCAGGTTGTGGATCCTGACCCATTTAACCGGTTTTGTCTTTCCGGTGTAAGACTGCGTAGTAGGGTTCCATCCCACGGCATCGTAAAGCTTTTGGATTTCAGCATCATAAAACGCCTTGCTGTGCTCCGGGGTGGCAGTGGTTTCGGCCACTTCGCTAATGTTTTTGTGACAGTTCATACAAACATTCAGCGATGGGATACCGGCATTTTTGGAAACGCGCGCGGCCGAGTGGCAGAATTTACAGTCAATCCCGTTGTCGCCAGCGTGGATCTTGTGCGAATAGTGAATAGGCTGGATAGGCTGGTAGTCCTGATCAACACCCACCTGCATGAAAAATCCGTAGAGGAAATACGCCGCGGCCAGCAAAAGAAACACCGACGACACAAATACCAGGAACTGGTTCTTGGCAAAAGCTTTCCAAACCGGAATCGATGGCTCGCGCTTTATCACGGCAGGATCCTGGCCGGCATTCGCAACACGTGAAAGCACGCGGTTTACCAGCACAAGCATCACAATCAGAATCACCATTACCAGTGCAAGCGCGCCAAGGATCAGGTTATTGCTGATTCCGCCCTGGTCAGCGGCGCCCGCGGCCTGGGCACCAGGCAAAGCCTGAGGTTTTGCAGCGGGAACCTCAGAAGTATAGGCAAGAATATTGGTTAGATCATCGTCTGACAACTGCGGAAACGGTGGCATTACCGCCTTGTTGTTTTCTTCAAAAAGTTGAACGGCAAGCGGGTCACCGGCTTTGATCATTTCGCTCGAATTGCGGATCCACTTGTTCAGCCATTCTCGATCCCTTTTCTCAGCCACCCCGCGAAGTGCAGGCCCGGTTGACTTCCCGTCCAGTTTGTGGCAGGCGGCACAATTGGAATTGAATAGTGCTTTTCCCTTGGCAACATCGCCACCCGCGGCGGGGGCCGCTTCTTCAGCCGCTGCAGGCTCGACAGCCGGTGCGGCATCCTGGGCAAAGGTCGAAAGCGAGAAATTCAGCATTAAAGCCAGACTGAAAATCAATATTCCTGAAATCGGTTTATGGTTACCCACTTTTTTCATATTATAAATGATTATCGACGATAATTGGCAGCATTCTTCCAGGGACGCGGAAAAACGGTACAGTTCTTCAAAATTTGCCACAAAAATACGATATCACAACTATTCGCAAAACCTTAAATAAGTCTTAAAAGTCAATTTATATCAATTCTAAATAAAAAAGAAAACCCCTGTAAAACCTATATTTTTTACATTTGTATACAAATCACCACGTTATGAAAAACAAGATCGCAACGGCACTTATGTTAACATTTATGCTGGCGCTTACAAATATGACCAAAATCATTGCGCAAGAATCAAAAATTACGATATCACAAGACCCTGCCTTTGAACAGTTATTAAATGAAAAACGCCGGATAAACTCCAGCATCACGGTGAACGACCGCTATAAAGTGCAGGTTTTTAACGGTGACAGCGAAACTTCCAAGAAAATATTGGCCGAGTTCAAACGCGACTTCAAAAATTTTGACGCGACCATCGTTTTCAGCACACCCAGTTACAAGGTTTGGGCGGGGAACTTCAAAACCCGGATCGAGGCTGAGCGCAACCTTGCCGAAATCAAGAAAAAATATCCGAACGCGTTTTTGGTAAGACCCAATAAGTAGTTAAAAGCTGTCAGCTATCAGTTGTCAGGGTTCAGTCTGGTTCGAATATCAGGGCCTTTTGGCCAATTATATCCTTTTTTAAATCGATTACCTACTCCCCTTTTTATTTTGGGATAAGATGCGGCTATTCTGCACCTGCGGCGGCTTCCGGATCGCGAACTTGCGGGTGGGGGGTGGGGGACAAATGTTTGGAAAAAACTTTTTCTCTTCCCTCTTTGTTCATTCGACTTTCTACATTCGACTTCATCTTTGATGCTCGCAATTTAAAGCCGTACGCTCCGGACAATTCGATTCCCCTCCTCATAAAAAAAGCCCCAATCCGGGGCTTTTATTACTTGAGTTTTTTCTTGACCGCAACCTCCTGGAAGGCCTCGATAATATCATTGATCTCAATATCGTTGTAATTCTTGATCTGGATACCGCAATCGTAGCCTTTTGACACTTCCTTGACATCGTCCTTGAAGCGTTTGAGGGCCGTGAGCTCGCCGGTATGAACAACCACGCCTTCGCGGATAATCCTGATTCGCGATGAGCGATAGATCTTGCCGTCGGTGACCATACAACCCGCGATGGTTCCCACTTTTGAAATTTTGAAGAGTTCGCGGATTTCGGCGGTACCGGTAACTTCCTCCTTCATTTCGGGTGAAAGCATTCCTTCCATCGCGTCGCGCAAGTCGTCGATCGCATCGTAGATAATCGAGTAATTGCGGATGTCGATTTCCTCCTTATCGGCCAGGGCGCGCGCACCTCCTGAAGGCCGTACGTTGAACCCAATGATGATCGCATCAGATGCCGATGCCAGCATAACGTCGGTCTCGGTGATGGCACCAACTCCCTTGTGGATGATGTTGATCTGGATTTCCTCGGTCGAGAGTTTCGAGAATGAATCTGAAAGCGCTTCCACTGATCCGTCCACATCTCCCTTGAGAATGATGTTGAGTTCCTTGAATTGTCCGAGTGCAATGCGTCGCCCGATTTCGGCCAGCGTGATGTGGCGCTGGGTGCGTACCGATTGCTCACGCATCAACTGGGTGCGTTTGGCGGCAATCTGCTTGGCCTCGCGCTCGTCTTCAAATACGTTAAACTTGTCGCCTGCGGTTGCGGCACCGTCAAGGCCCAATACCGATACCGGTGTTGACGGCCCTGCCAATTCGACCACATGGCCGCGTTCGTCGTGCATCGCCTTGATCTTTCCGTGGTGCTTTCCGGCCAGCATATAGTCGCCAACCTTGAGTGTACCGTTTTGTACGAGGATGGTTGAAACATAACCTTTGCCTTTGTCAAGGAAGGCTTCAACAACGGTCCCCGAAGCGGCTTTGCTTGGGTTGGCTTTCAAATCGAGGATTTCGGCCTCGAGCAATACTTTTTCCAATAGTTCTTTGACCCCCAAACCGGTTTTGGCCGAGATGTCATGCGACTGGATCTTTCCGCCCCAATCTTCAACCAAAAGGTTCATTCCGGCAAGGCGCTCCTTGATTTTCTCTGGGTTCGCATTGGGCTTGTCCACTTTGTTGATCGCGAAGATCAGCGGAACACCCGCAGCCTGTGCGTGGCTGATGGCTTCCTTGGTCTGTGGCATGATGTCGTCGTCAGCGGCAATTACGATGATGGCGATATCGGTTACCTGGGCACCACGAGCACGCATCGCGGTAAACGCTTCGTGTCCCGGTGTATCGAGGAAGGCGATCTTTTGGCCATTGTCAAGGGTAACTCCGTAGGCACCGATGTGCTGGGTAATACCTCCCGACTCTCCGGCAATTACGTTTTCTTTACGGATGTAGTCCAAGAGTGAGGTCTTACCGTGGTCAACGTGACCCATCACAGTTACAATCGGCGCGCGGTTGACCAGGTCTTCCGGACGATCTTCCTCGATTTGGATATTTTCTTCCAAATCAGTGGTAATGAATTCGACGTCGAAGCCAAATTCGTCTGCCACGATGGTAAGTGTTTCGGCGTCAAGGCGCTGGTTCATGGTAACCATGATACCCAGTGACATGCAGGTTCCAATCACCTTGTTGATTGGCACGTCCATCATGGTCGCAATCTCACCGACGGTCACGAATTCGGTGACTTTCAAAGTCCTGCTTCCTTCTTCAAGTGAACGCTGTTCGTCTTCCGATTTCTGACGGTGGGTATCGCGCTTGTCCCGACGGTACTTGGCCGCCTTTGACTTTCCGCCCTTGCCCTGAAGTTTCTCAAGGGTTTCGCGAATCTGGTTCTTGACTTCTTCTTCGGTAGGCTCGACCTTGGCCACAATGGCTGGCCTTCCTTTACCCGGACCTCCGGGACGTGCACCGCCCTGGGTCCTGCCTCCTGCTCCTCCGAATCCCGGGCGTGATTCGCCTGGCTTGGTAGGAATGCGTTTGCGCTTGTTTTTATTGGCCGCGTTGTTGGCGTTTTGAGTATTTGGCCTGATCGCGAGATCTTCTTTCTTTTTCTTTGGTTTTTCAAATTGCGAAAGGTCGATCACTTGCCCGGTAAGCGTAGTCCCGGTAAGTTTCTTGTACTGAGTCGCAAATTCCTCGGTTGACTTTTCCCCCGGAGCTGCAGGAGCCGCAGGCGGTGTCTCGGCAGGCGTTTCGGCTTGCGGCGGCGCTACTTGCTCAGGAGCAGGTGGCGGAGTTTCGGCCGGAGTTGGGTCTGAAGGCGCAGCTGCAGCCGGTGCCGCGGGTTTTTTAGGGTTCAGGTCAATGGTGCCAACCTGCTTGAGTCCGGATACGACCGCTTTGGCCTTGATGACCTCCTGGTTGCGGCGCTCCTCTTCCTGGCGGCGCTTTTCTTCGATTTCGCGTTCGCGCTCAAGCCTCAACGCTTCCTTTTCCTTGCGCTTTTCCTCGCCCAATTCTATCGAAGCTTCCTTGTTGCCCTTATCGCCGGCGAACCCCCCTTGCAAGATCCCGTACTCGCGGTCGCTGATCTTGGCATTCGGGTTGGAATCAATCGCGATGCCCTTCTCCTTGAGGTATTCCACGGCACGGTCGAGCGAAATGTTGAACTCCCTTAAAACCTTGTTAATTCTTATTGATCTTTCTTCAGACATATAAATTTTATTACGCTTCAGTTGTGTTGCGGGTATGCTTAATTATCGAGTTCCTCTTTCAGGATTCTCATGACGTCCAAAATCGTCTCTTCTTCCAAATCAGTACGGCGAACCAGGTCATTTACATCCTGTTTAAGGACGCTGCGGGCCGTATCCAGTCCTATCTTTGCGAATTCGTCAATGATCCATCCTTCAATTTCGTCTGAGAATTCTGATAATTCAACATCTTCCTCCTCAGCCAGGCTGCCCTCGCGAATCACATCCAGTTCATAGCCTGTCAGCAAGCCGGCGAGTTTGATGTTGTGACCACCGCGGCCGATGGCCTTGGAAACTTCTTCGAGTTTGAGGAACACTTCGGCGCGTTTTTCCTCTTCATGGATTTTAATGGACGAAACCTTTGCCGGGCTCAGGGCACGTGTGATAAAGAGTTGCGTATTGGTGGTGTAATTGATCACGTCGATGTTCTCGTTCCCTAATTCGCGAACGATACCGTGGATGCGGCTCCCCTTCATGCCCACGCAAGCCCCCACAGGATCGATGCGGTCATCATAGGAATCCACTGCCACCTTGGCTTTCTCGCCCGGGATCCGGACCACTTTTTTCACGGTGATCAATCCGTCAAAAACTTCCGGGATTTCCTGTTCGAATAGTTTTTCGAGGAATTTCTCGCTGGTGCGCGACATGATGATCTGCGGCTTGTTGCCCTTGAGTTCAACATTTTCAATAATTCCGCGCACGTTGTCGCCTTTGCGGAAAAAGTCGGACGGGATTTGTTTCTCTTTTGGCAGCACGATTTCATTTCCTTCATCGTCAACCAAAATAACCACGCGCGGACGGACGTGGTGAACCTCGGCTGTATAAATCTCGCCAATCAGGTCCTTGAATTGCTTGTACAGATTGGTATTGTCGTGTTCGTGGATCTTTGAGATCAGGTTTTGGCGCAAGGCCAAAATGGCACGGCGGCCAAGGTCAATGAGCTTCACTTCTTCCGAAACCTCCTCGCCTATCTCGAAATCGGGCTCGATCTTGCGGGCCTCGGTAAGGGTGATTTCTTCATTCTCCAGGTCCAGATCGTCGTCGGCAACAATAACCCTTCTTCTCCAGATTTCCATATCGCCCTTGTCAGGGTTGATGATGATGTCAAAATTATCATCGGAACCGTATTTCTTTTTCAGCGCGTTGCGGAATACGTCTTCCAGAATCGCCATAAGTGTCACGCGATCAATGAGCTTGTCATCCTTGAACTCTGAAAACGATTCTATTAGTGCTAAATTTTCCATGCCAACTCTATAAATTTAAAAAGTTATTGTAACGATTGCTTCCCGGATATCAGAATACGGCAACTCGAGCCTTTTGCTCACGGTTTCCTTTCCCTTCCCGATTTTTTTGGGCTCGCGCGTTTCCCACTCCAGTACGATGTGATTGTCATGGGCCTCGGCCAGGTGCGCCTCTATGGTTTCATTGGCTGTCCTGACCTTAAGCGTACGGCCAATGTTTTTCCTGTACTGGCGTACCAGTTTTAGCGGAGTGGAAACCCCGGCCGACGCGACCTCAAGTGAAAAGTCATGTTCCTCGCGGTCAAGATTGTGCTCGATTGCCCTGCTGACATCAATGCAATCCTGCAAAGTCACACCGTTATCGCCATCTAAAGTAACAATAATTTTGTAACCCTCAGTGATTTGCAGGTCTATCAGGAACACGGACGGCTTTTGTTCCAATGCCGCGTCCAACAACGCTTCGACTTTTTCCCTGAATGCCATATTGTATAAAAAGAGGGGACTTGCCGTCCCCTCATTATTTAATTGATTTTTCTAAATAATGGCGCAAAGATAGGACTTTTTTTGAATTTGAAAAATGCCATCCCGTTGTTAAAATAATTCTTACCTTTATTGTCCAATTTAAAACCAACAAACCCGTCCTTTTATCATGAAACGAATACTCGTCCCTACCGATTTTTCCCAACATGCCGAATACGCACTGCGAGTTGCGGCACAGATCGCCAAGAAAAACAACAGCGAGATCATCTTGTTGCACATGCTTGAGCTTCCGCAGCAGGGAGGCGATGCGATTACCTCGGCCAGCGACATCCCGGAAATCATGTACTTCAAGAACCGGGCACTTTCCCGGATTGACGACCTGATGAACGCCGATTATCTTGAAGGCATCAACGTATCAAAGTCCATCATGTTTGAAAAGGCGTTTGAGGGAATCCTCGGAGTCAGCCGCAAGAACAATGTTGATTTCATTGTAATGGGTTCGCACGGCGCAAGTGGTTTCCAGGAAATGTTCATCGGTTCCAATACTGAAAAAGTGGTCCGATCAAGTGAAGTTCCCGTCCTTGTGATCAAGAATGAAGTTAATGATTTTAAGGCCGACAGGTTCGTCTTCGCCTCTGACTTTGCCGACGAGATCCGCAAACCGTTCCATAAGATCCTGGAATTCGCGAATTTCTTTAACGCGCACATGCACCTTGTGATGATCAATACGCCCAACAGTTTCAAGCCCACCGGTGTAGCGAACCGCATCATGGAAGATTTCATCTCGAATTTTGACATCCGGAATTTCTCGACCCATATTTACAACGATGCCAATGTTGAAAAAGGCATTCTGAATTTTGCGGGAAGCGTCAACGCCGATGTCATTGGAATGTGCACCCACGGCCGTACCGGGTTTTCCCACTTCTTTAACGGAAGCATCAGCGAAGATCTTGTCAACCACACCGTAAGGCCGGTACTCACTGTGAAGATATGATTTGCAGACAGGCATAAAACAAAAAAACTCCCCGCATCCGGGGAGTTTTTTGTTGGCCTACTAGGACTCGAACCTAGAATGACTGAACCAAAATCAGCTGTGTTACCATTACACCATAGGCCAATTGCGGTGGCAAATTTAAGACATATTTTTAGTCCCGCAAGAGGCGGCGGGAAATTTCTCAAAAAAACTTTTTTAATAAAGGGTTAAGCAAAAAAGCATTTTCTTTGTAGCTCCAAAACAAAAACGGACCGTTATATATGTCGGCATTTAACTTTAAAAAGTGGGACACGGTACTGGGTTGGGCCGCTTTTTCCATCGCACTTATCACTTATTCCCTTACTGTTGAACCGACATTGAGTTTTTGGGACTGTGGCGAATACATTGCCACCGCCGCCAAACTACAGGTTGGGCACCCTCCCGGAGCGCCGCTATACCAGATGGTGGGCGCCTTTTTTGCGATGTTTGCCCCTGAAGCCGACAAGATCGCCCTTATGGTGAACATGCTCTCGGTTTTTTCAAGTGCATTTACCATCCTCTTTATGTTCTGGTCATCGACGATGTTGCTTCGGAAGGTGGTTTCCCGTTTTGCCGAGACCGGCCGCACTGAAGAATATGCGATCCTTGGCGCTTCATTTATTGGCTGCCTTGCCTTTACTTTCTCTGACAGTTTTTGGTACAGCGCCGTCGAATCAGAAGTGTATGCGATGGCTTCGCTGTTCATCGCGCTGCTTTTCTGGCTTGGGCTGCGATGGGAACGTGAGATGCATCAACCGCGCGGCAACCGGTGGCTGTTGCTCATCTGCCTGGTTACAGGGCTTTCCTTTGGCGTACACTTCATGGCGCTTTTGGCAATTCCGGCAATAGGCTTTTTATACTATTTCAAGAATTTCAGGACCATTACCCCTCGCAGTTTCATTATTGCCAATGTGGTGGTTGTGGCCATATTGATGTTCATCTTCAAATTGTTGCTTCCCTGGACACTTGCTTTTTTTGGCAAGATGGAAATCTTTATGGTGAACAGCCTGGGGATGCCTTTCAATTCAGGAACCATCATTGCCCTGTTGCTGCTGGTGGCGCTGTTTTATTATGGAATCACATATACGCGCAAAAAGAACCTTCCGCAGTACAACACCGTGCTGCTTTGCATTTTGTTTATCCTAATCGGGTTTTCAACCTGGATGATGCTGCCTATCCGCGCCAACGCACATGTTGTGATCAATGAAAACAAACCGTCGGACGCGGCCGAGGTCCTTGCCTATTACAACCGCGAACAGTACGGCGTCAACCCGTTGTTTTATGGTCCGCAGTACACCGATATGTTTGCCGGCCTTGACCCCGACGAACCTTACCTTGACAAAAAGCCCAATTACGAGCGTGACTATGCCACCGGGCGTTACATAATCACCAATAATTACAAACTCGCCGAACAAAACAGCGACGACAGCCACAAATCCATTTTGCCCAGGCTTTGGAGCACCGAGCATGCCGAAAACTATATCGCCTTTACCAGCGCACCGGGCTTCAGGATCAATCCCGCTTACCGCTATGAAAATGAATTGGGACGTTACGGCATTGACCCCAACCAGCTTTCGGATGAAGAACTTGCCGGCGCGGTGGCACAGCTTCGTGGCGAAGTTGAGAAGACCGTGGCCGAATTTCGGCAGGCATACGCGCAAAAGCAGATTGATCATGAAGGCTATCTCCAATTCCTGAAATCATACGGTGAGTACCTTATAATTGACAAGCCATCGATGGCCGAAAACCTTGGCTTCATGTTCGAATACCAGTTTGGCTATATGTACTGGCGATACCTGATGTGGAATTTTGTCGGGCGGCAAAATGACGTTCAGGGCAAGTACGACAGCCTTGACGGCAATTGGCTAAGCGGAATCCCGTTTATTGATGAACTGCACCTTGGATCTCAGGACAATCTTCCCGATGATGTAAAAAACAACAAAGGCCGCAACACATATTATTTCCTGCCGTTCATTTTGGGGATTTTGGGATTCGTGTTCCATTTTAACAAGGACCGCAAAAGTTTTTATGTGCTGTTGATACTTTTCCTGTTTACGGGATTGGCGCTCAAGGTGTATCTCAACGAACGTCCATTTGAACCGCGGGAACGCGATTACGCACTGGTCGGGTCATTTTATGTTTTTGCGATCTGGATCGGTTTTGGCGTTTACGCGCTTTTTGACGCCATCCGCAAATATATGGCGCCCCGGGTTGCCGTGCCGGTTGTCGTGGGATTGAGCCTGCTTGCACCTGTATTGATGGCCGCACAAAACTGGGACGATCACGACCGAAGCAACAAGTACACCGCCATCGCCATGGCCAAGAATTACCTGAATTCGTGCGAACCCAACGCGATCCTGTTCACCATTGGTGACAACGACACTTTCCCGCTGTGGTATGCGCAGGAAATTGAAAATATACGCACCGATGTTAAAATCGTCAATACCAGCCTTTTCATGACTGATTGGTACATTGACCAGATGAAGCACAAAACCTACAAAGCCGATGGTTTGCCGATATCGTTCAGCCATGAACAATATGTGGGCGACAAGCTGGATTACACGGTTTTTAACCCCAAGACCGATGCGCGTATTGACATCAAGGATTTTCTTTCGTTTATCAAAAGCGATGATCCACGCACTACCGTCGAGATGCAGAACGGGCAGCGTATCCATTTTTACCCAACCGACAAGATCCGGATTCAGGTAGACAAGGCAGCCGCCATCAGGCATAAGGCGGTGGCACCGAAATTCCACGATTCGATTGTTCCTTATATTGATTTGGACATCAAAGGCGCGGCGCTTTACAAAAACCGACTAATGATGTTGGATATAGTGGCCAACAATAATTGGGAAAGGCCGATTTATTTTACAGGCGGAAGTTTTGGCGACGACGATTACCTCTGGATGAAAGATTATCTGCAACTTGACGGTCTTGTGTACAAACTTGTTCCGGTAAGGACGCCAATTGCCAAGGCGGCAAGCCCGCTGGACATGGGCCAGATTGATTCGGAAAAAATGTACAAAATCGTGATGGACTGGGACTGGGGCAACGGCGAAAGGACTGACATTTACCACGATCCCGAAACGCGCAAGAACAGCATTTCCTACCGGACCAATATGGCGAGGCTTATGGAGCAGCTCATCAACGAGGGCAAAAAGGACAAGGCGCGCAACATTATTGACCTCGCGATGTCCAAAATGCCGGTGGATTATTATGGTTATTATACGATGGTGGAACCGTTTGCCGCCGGATATTATGAGATCGGCGATACCGCCAAGGCAAGGGCAATCCTGGACAAGCTCACGTCCAAATACAGGCAAAACCTGGACTATTTTGCGCAACTTGAGCCATCAGAGCAAAACCTGCTTTCAATGGATATCATGACCGATATTGAGCGCTACCGCAGCCTGTTGAACGTCATGGACAACAACGGCGACACCGAATTTTACAATCGCCACCGCGCCGAATTTAACCGATATAACGGCAAATTCCGCCGGTTTGGCCGTGAAGACCAATAATGAACTGGTACTGGGTTAGGACAAACAGCCTGATCAAAAGGCTTTTCAGCAGCTATGTTTGGGATGTCCCGGGCCCGGGCAACCAGGTCTATCTCACATTTGATGATGGCCCCACGCCTGAAGTTACCGCATTTGTTCTTGATCAGCTTGCCCGATTTGAAGCCAAGGCCACCTTTTTCTGCATCGGGAAAAATGTATCTGATCATCCACAACTATTTGCGCGCATCCTTGAACAGGGCCATAAAGTGGGCAACCATACCCAGGAGCACCCGAATGGCTGGACAACACCCTTAAAGCAGTATATCCAGGGTGTGTTGGATTGCGAAGCCGCATTAGGGGAAAACAATTCATCCAAACTATTCAGGCCGCCATATGGCAAGCTTACCCGCGCACAGTTACGGGAAGTAAAAAAGCTTGGATATAAGGTGATAATGTGGGATGTTCTCAGCGCCGATTTTGACACATCGGTATCGCCGCAAAAATGTCTTGAAAATGTTTTGCGAAACATCCGTCCGGGCAGCATCGTGATTTTCCACGACAGCGAGAAAGCCGCACCCAATTTGGTTTACGCTTTGCCGGCCACCTTGGAGTTTATGAAGAAAAATGGCCTGACATCGGCCGTATTGCCTTAAAGTTGCTCCTGGACCAATCCGATGATGGTATTGGCATCCAGTTCTCCTGACTGCCTCCACACCATTTGTCCGTCCTTGTAAATCATGAGCGTGGGAAGCCCTTTGATTCTCAGGGCGTCGGCGAGTTCCTGATTTTTGTCTACGTCGATTTTGATGACTTTTGCCTTATCGCCCAGCGCTGCCGCAACATCGCGGATTACCGGATGCATGGACACCGACTGCTCGTTCCACTCGGTGTAAAAGTCGATCAGGACCGGAATCGGGGCGTTGATAAGTTCTCCAAATTTAGACATCGTGCACGTTTTTAAATTGGCAATCTTTGTTTAAAATAACAAAAAAAGAGTTACAAATGTAGCATTTTTAACTAATTATGCGTTTGGCGGCGCTTTTTTTAGTTCCAACACCGTGATTTCAGGCCAGATACCCACGCGGCCGGGATAGGCATGATAGCCAAGTCCGCGATTCACGTAAACGTATCGGCCCAGATTCTCATACAGCCCGGCCCACTGTTTGTAAACATATTGCACCGGGCTCCACTTCACAAAACCGGGAACTTCAATCCCAAATTGCATTCCGTGTGTATGGCCGGCAAGGGTCAGGTGGTAGTTCCACGGATGGTCCTTGATCTCATATTCCCAATGCGACGGGTCATGGGTGAGCAGCACTTTGAAATCCCCCTCACGCAAGCCTTGCGAAGCAGTTTTCAAGTCTCCTGCCTTTTTGAAATTATGCCCCCAATTCTCCACTCCCACCACTGAGATCGAATCGTTCCCGCGCGAGATGCGCACATTTTCATTCAAAAGCAACTTAAACCCGATCTGGCCATGCACGTCCTTGATTTCGCGAAAATTTTGGGCTTTGTCGTCAGGTGAGTCCCAACGGAGGTATTCGCCATAATCGTGATTGCCCAACACCGAGAATTTGCCGTTTTCGGGCGTTTGGATCCGGTTCAGGGTGTCAATCCACGGATACACTTCATTGGCCAGGGCGTTGACGATGTCGCCCGTAAAAACAATCATGTCCGATTTTTGCTGATTGATGAGATCGACCGCATATTCAACCATTTCCTTATTATCAAAACTGCCGCAATGAAGGTCAGAGATCTGGGTGATGGTAAATCCGTCAAAAGCATCGGGAAGGTCCTTGAAATAAACGGGCTGTCGGATGACCCTAAAATCATACTTGCCTTTAAACATACCGTAGAGCAGAGAAGCAAAAGGAACCGCAGCTATTCCCAAGGCCACAGTGCTCACAAAACGCCGGCGAGAGGGAACATACTGCGCAGCCTCCCTGTCAGTAAAAAAACGCACCAACCCGGCAAAAAGCCTGTAAAGGTCTTCGGCAAAAAGCAAAACTACCACAAAGGCTTTTGGAATCAACAGCAGTAAAAGGAGTCCCGCGGCGATCTGCGAGGTATGGTTCTGGCCAGCCGACCGGTCAAAATTTGCGAAAATATAAACGATGAACCCGTAAACCAACGCACTGGCCAACAGCACGCCCCATGCCACCCAGCGCGAACGAACTGCCGTGCGAAAGCCCTGGAA
>JAEZGB010000114.1 GCA_023437485.1 Bacteroidota bacterium | reverse complement strand
GCTTTCAGATTGATTTTGGTATATCCGGGTGTTTGCCGAGCCGCGTGAGGGATGGCAGCGGCAGCTTTTCCGAAGCGAGCGCAGCAAAACTACAGCGGACAGCCCGACGGCGCCCGTTGTGCCGATTTATGTGATAATCCGGTTGCGCCGGCACGCCCAGGAAATTTGAAGAAATTTGAAAATTTGAAAGTTTAGCTTACGCTCCGTTCGCCTTGCAGGCTCGGGTGAAGGTTTGAATATTTAACCCGAACATAGAATTCACTACCCAAAACATATAACCCAAAACCCAAAACCCAAAACCCTTATCTTTGCCGGCTAATTTATCCTTATGCAGTTTGAACTTTTGGCCACTGATGCGCAATCGCAGGCACGGGCCGGTACCATCACGACCGATCACGGCACCATTGAGACCCCCATATTCATGCCGGTGGGCACGGTGGCATCGGTTAAGGGCGTCCACCAGCGCGAGCTTCGGGAGGAGATAAACCCCGACATCATCCTTGGAAATACATACCACTTATATTTAAGGCCGCAAACCGCGATCCTGGAAAAGGCAGGCGGGCTCCATAAATTCATGAATTGGGACCGCAACATTTTAACCGACAGCGGCGGTTATCAGGTCTATTCGCTTTCGGCGAACCGCAAGATCAAAGAGGAGGGCGTGAAATTCAAATCGCACATTGACGGATCATATCACGTATTTACGCCCGAGAATGTGATGGAGATCCAGCGCACCATCGGGGCCGATATCATCATGGCTTTTGACGAATGTACTCCGTACCCGTGCGATTACCGTTACGCCACACGGTCAATGCACATGACTCATCGCTGGCTGGACCGATGCATTGCACACCTTGAAAAGACACCCGTCAAATACGGCTATGAGCAGACGTTTTTCCCGATTGTACAGGGAAGTACTTATAAAGATCTAAGGCGCCAAAGTGCCGAGTATATTGCCAATTCCGGTCAGCAGGGGAATGCTATTGGGGGTTTGAGCGTTGGCGAGCCCGCCGAGGAAATGTACGCCATGACCGAAGTGGTCACCGAAATCCTTCCAAAAGACAAACCGCGTTACCTGATGGGCGTGGGCACTCCGATCAATATTTTGGAGAATATTGCGTTGGGAATTGACATGTTTGATTGTGTAATGCCCACCAGAAATGCCCGCAACGGGATGCTCTTTACGGCCAACGGCATCATCAACATCAAAAACCGCAAATGGGAAGATGATTTTTCACCCATCGACGAAATGGGCCATACCTGGGTTGATCACGAATACTCAAAAGCCTACCTGCGTCATTTGTTTGCGGCCAATGAATACCTTGGGAAGCAAATCGCCACGATACACAACCTTGGTTTTTATATGTGGGTGGTACGCGAGGCCAGAAGGCATATCTTAGCGGGGGATTTCCGCGTTTGGAAAGATGAGATGGTGAAGAAGATGGGGGAGAGGCTCTAATTTGAAAATGAGCCAATTTGAAAATTTGAAAATGGAGGACAAGTCAAAATTTTGCTAAACCGTTCAAATTAAAAAAATAAAATCTGAATTTTGACTGGCAAGTTTAATTTTCAAATCACAATGCCGATTAAATGGTAATTTTCAAATCTTCACCCGAGCCTGCAAGGCGAACGGAGCGTAAGCTAAATTTTCAAATCGTCAAATCTATCCTTTGAAAATAATCGACAAATACATTCTCAAACGCTATCTCGCGACTTTCGCGGTGATGCTTTTGATGTTTATCCCGATCGGGATCGTGATCGATGTTTCGGAAAAGGTGAACCGGATGCTGGAGAACAAGGTCCCGTTTTTGGAGATCGCGCAGTATTACCTGGACTTTACCATTTATTTTGCCAATCTGTTGTTCCCGATATTCCTGTTTTTATCGGTTATCTGGTTTACGTCAAAACTGGCCAACAACACTGAAATCATCGCGATCCTGAGTTCGGGGATTTCGTTTACGCGGTTTTTGCGGCCGTATCTGATGGGTGCCACCGTTGTTTCGATTTTCGCGCTGGTGATGGGAATTTTTGTTGTCCCCAAAGCCAGTGAAGGCTTTAACAGTTTCAGGTACCGGTATTTGAACAAAAGCAAGGAAGACCGTGACAATTCCAATGTTTTCAGGCAGATTAGCCCCAATGAATTCATTTACGTGCAAAACTTTAACCAGGGAACCAAGGTAGCGTTCAACTTCACTTATGAGCGGTTCAAAGGTGAACAACTGGATTACAAAATCACGGCCGGAAGGCTAAAATGGAATCCCAAGGACAGCAGCTACACCATGTTCAATTTCACCAAACGCAAGGTGGGCGATCTGGGCGATAAAATTGTCCAGGGGCCGCGGCAGGATACTATTTTTAAGTTCGACCTGGAAGATTTGACCCCGGTGGTCTATGTGGCCGAGACCCTTACCCTGGGAGAACTCAACAAATTCATCGCCAAGGAAAAAAGCCGCGGCAATGCCAACATCAATGTTTACCTGGTTGTACTGTACAAAAAGTACAGCATTCCGGTTTCGGCCTTCATCCTTACCATCATCGCGGTGGCAGTATCGTCAATGAAACGGCGCGGCGGAATGGGGATGAATCTTGCCATCGGAATCCTGCTGGCCTTCTCGTTTATCTTCTTCGACAAAATTTTCGGGACATTGGCCGAAAAGTCTTCATTCCCGCCAATCATAGCGGTGTGGATCCCCAATGTGGTTTTCGGTATCCTGGCCATTTATCTATTGCGAAATGCCAAGCGGTAATCTTAAAAGTTACCTGAACCTCCATTTGATTGTTTTTATCTGGGGCTTCACGGCTGTGCTGGGTGACCTGATCACCATCCCCGACGCGTCGCTGGTGTGGTACCGGATGCTGCTGGCCCTTATTTTCCTGATGGGGTATGCGGCGCTGGCAAAAAAGCCCTTGGACCTTCCCTGGAAAGACGTGGGAAAACTGGTGCTTGTGGGAATGCTTATCGCGGTGCACTGGATCTTTTTCTTTTTGGCGATTGACATCTCGAACGTATCGGTGACATTGGCGATATTCTCGGCCGGGGCTTTTTTTGCCTCTGTGCTTGAACCCATTTTTTACAAACGCAGGATGCTTTGGTACGAGGTTTTGTTCGGGCTTATCATTGTTGCGGGCCTGGCCGTGATCATGCAGGTTGAGGTGCGGTACATCAACGGTGCGCTGGCGGCTCTTTTCTCGGTGCTGATGGGCGTTTTTTTTACCCTTGCCAACGGAAAACTCATCCAGCGGCACGATTCCACTGTAATCACCATCTATGAATTTGCCGCGGGGCTGTTGCTGGTTACGGTTTACCTTGCGTTTGACAAGCGGTTCACACCGGAATTCTTTGAGCTTTCGGCCAATGACTGGTGGCTGCTCCTGTTGCTTTCGTCGGTTTGCACGGCCTACGCTTTCACGGCCGCGGTGGGCGTCATGAAAAGGCTTACTCCTTACACGGTCATGCTCACCACCAACCTGGAACCGGTATATGGGATCCTGATGGCCTATTTCATCCTGGGGGAATCAGAGCGTATGAGCACCGCTTTTTACATTGGCGCCGCCGTGATTTTGGTAACGGTGGTGCTGAACGGGTATTTGAAGACAAGGAAAGCCAATTAGCGAATGTGCCAATTAGCCAATTAGCGAATTGATATTGTTTCATCGACGTCAATCCGGTCATAGAATGTAATCATT
This sequence comes from Bacteroidota bacterium, assembly GCA_023437485.1. GTDB lineage: Bacteria > Bacteroidota > Bacteroidia > Flavobacteriales > Flavobacteriaceae > Flavobacterium. Next base: position 3,471 of record JAEZGB010000114.1, on the reverse strand, counting down.
TCGGACATGCTCAAGGAGTATTCCTTATACATTCGCTAATTCGTTAAGTCGCTAATTTGCTAATTGGGTAATTCGAGACTTGAATTCTTCAAATCCATTCCCCTATCTTTGCATTTCGAATTAAACCGACCTATGGAATATTTAGATTTTGAACTTCCTATCAAGGAACTGGAAGACCAGCTTGACAAATGCCAGGTCATTGGACAGGAATCCAATGTTGACGTGTCCAACACCTGCCGGCAAATCGAGAAAAAGCTTGAGGAAACCAAGAAAAAGATATATAAAAACCTGACGGCTTGGCAACGTGTCCAGCTGTCGCGGCACCCAAACCGGCCTTATACGATGGACTATGTCAGGGCTTTGTGCGGCGATACTTTTCTGGAGTTGTTTGGCGACAGGAATTTCAAGGACGACAAAGCCATGATTGGCGGGCTTGGCAAAATTGGCGGGCAGTCGTTCATGATCATCGGCCAGCAAAAAGGATACAATACCAAAACAAGGCAATACCGGAATTTCGGGATGGCGAATCCCGAAGGTTACCGCAAAGCGCTCAGGCTCATGAAGATGGCCGAAAAGTTTGGGATTCCGGTTGTTTCGTTTATTGATACTCCGGGTGCATTTCCCGGCCTTGAAGCCGAAGAACGCGGCCAGGGCGAGGCCATAGCGCGCAACATCCTTGAAATGATCCGCCTCAAGGTTCCCATCATTGCTGTAATCGTAGGCGAAGGTGCCTCGGGCGGCGCTTTGGGAATTGGAGTGGGCGACCGCGTTTACATGTTGGAAAACACCTGGTATTCAGTGATTTCGCCCGAATCCTGTTCTTCGATCCTGTGGAAATCCTGGGATTACAAGGAGCAGGCAGCCGAGGCGCTCAAACTGACGTCGGAAGACATGAAAAAGCAAAACCTTGTAGATGATGTGGTTCCTGAACCGCTTGGCGGCGCGCATTATGACCGCGAAACCACCTTCAAGACCACGGGTGAATATATCATCAAGGCATTCAATGAGTTAAAGGACTTATCAACAGATGACCTCGTGGCCCAAAGAATGGACAAATACAGCCGAATGGGCGAGTTCAAGGAGTAAAATCTTACAATATCATATTGAATCCGAAGCCCAGCGGTTTCGGATTTTTTTTGGCTTATCAACACCAAAGCACTATTTTTCAACAGTCGGCGTTGCATAACTCTCAAGACACGGCAGCCCAAAAAAAACTACTTTCGCCTTATGGAACAGTTCAGGCACATCAATCCCGTCAAAGTCGACAAGACCACCATCATTAACCTGGAAAAAGGCAAGTTGCCGCCACAGGTGGTGGAACTAGAAGAGGCGGTTTTGGGCGCAATGATGATTGATAAAAAAGGGGTTGACGAGGTCATTGACATATTGCAGCCCGACGCTTTTTACAAGGATTCCCACAAACATATTTTTGAGGCGATCTTCCAGCTTTTTACTGATTCGCAGCCGGTGGATTTGCTCACCGTTTCGGCACAGTTAAAAAAAATGGGCAAACTGGACCTTGCCGGCGGTGATTTTTACCTGATCCAGCTCACGCAAAAGATCTCGTCATCGGCGCATATTGAATTTCACTCGCGCATCATCCTGCAAAAGTATATCCAGCGAAGCCTGATCAAAATTTCATCGGAGATTATCGAAGAATCTTACGACGAAACCACTGATGTTTTTGACCTGCTTGACAAGGCCGAATCCAAACTTTACGAAGTCACCCAGGGCAATATAAAACGTTCTTCCGAAACCGCGCAAAGCCTTGTGATCCAGGCCAAAAAGCGCATCGAGGAAATTGCCAACAAGGAAGGTTTGAGCGGGATTGCGACCGGTTTTGAGAAACTCGACAAGATTACTTCCGGCTGGCAGCCCAGCGATTTGATTATCATTGCCGCGCGCCCGGGTATGGGTAAAACCGCATTCGTATTGTCAATGGCCCGAAACGTGGCGATTGATTTCAAGCAACCCGTTGCGCTGTTTTCACTGGAGATGTCATCGGTACAGCTCATTACCAGGCTCATTTCGTCCGAAACGGGGCTTTCATCCGAAAAACTGCGTACCGGGAAACTCGAAAAACACGAATGGGAGCAGCTATCCATTAAGGTAAAGGATTTGGAAAAGGCACCCTTGTTTATTGACGATACGCCCTCGCTGTCCATTTTTGACCTTCGTGCCAAGGCGCGCAGGCTTTCGTCGCAACACGGGATCAAGCTCATCATTGTCGATTACCTTCAGCTGATGACGGCCGGATCAACCGGTAAGGGCGGAGGCGGAAACCGCGAACAGGAAATTTCCACCATTTCCCGAAACCTCAAAGCCCTGGCCAAGGAGCTCAACGTCCCGGTGATCGCGCTCTCGCAGCTTTCCAGGGCGGTCGAAACCCGCGGGGCAAGCAAGCGGCCATTGCTTTCAGATCTCCGTGAATCAGGCGCGATTGAGCAGGATGCCGATATCGTATCATTTATCTATCGTCCCGAATATTATAAAATTGATGAGTGGGATGACGATGAGCACTCACCAACTGAGGGCCAGGCCGAATTCATCATCGCCAAACACCGTAACGGATCACTTGAAAATATCAGGCTTAAGTTCATCGGCAGCCTGGGTAAATTTGACAATCTTGACGATTACGGCGGAGGCTACGGCGATATCGAATCCAAAATGAACCACGATGAGCACCCGTTCATGACCCGAAACCTGCCTTCGGCCAATGATGCCTTTGGCAGCAACCTGAACCGCGACGACGACGAAGTGCCGTTCTAGGCAAGTTTTGGCCGGGCTTCACCGTCAGTCGAGAGTGAGTCAGTCAATTTTGATCTTTTTTTTTTCTCCCAAAGGGATTGATTTCTTGTTCATTTCGCGTTCGGTTTGCTCAACATAAACCGCGTATTCGGCAGGTTCGATGCGTAACCCGACATGGTCAGCATAGGCCCGGGTGAATTCGGCGCCCAGGTACATGATCGCGGCAGTATAGTAAACCCATACCAGGATCACGATGATGGATCCCGCCGCGCCGTAAGCCGATGCAGTACCGGCGGTTTCAATATACAGGCCAATCAAAAATCGACCGACCATAAACAGTAATGCCGTAAAAAACGCACCCGCGCGGACATCCCTCCATTTGATGTTCACGTCGGGCAATACTTTGAAGATAATGCCAAAAAGAACTGAAATCACGGCAAAACTCACTATGATATCCAACACGGTGAAAAGGATCAGGGTCACATCAGGAAAGTGCCTCACCAGGTAATCGTTCATTGCCTTGAGCGCCCCGTTTACCACCAGTGTCACCACCAGCAGGAAGCCAAGGCCCACAATCAGCGACGATGAGAGCAAACGGTCCTTGATCACCTTGAGCCACCCGCGCTTGGGTTTGGCCTTGACCCGCCAGATTGTATTGATGGAATCCTGGATATCGGCAAATACAGTGGTGGCGCCAATAACCAGGGTAACCGCCCCAATGAT
>JAEZGB010000103.1 GCA_023437485.1 Bacteroidota bacterium | reverse complement strand
AGGTACCGCGTACCGCGAACAGCCCGGCCCGCAGGGAAACGCCCAAAAACATTCGGATGAAATTATTGACCGACAGCGGTTCAACCAAGGCCGACTGGATTGCCCTTAGCGAGGACTCAAAAGTGCTTTTTACCACGCAATCGCTGGGGTTGAACCCGGAGGTGCTGGAGCGGGAGGAGATTCTTTCGCGGCTTGACCAACGCTTTGACATCTCGCAAAACAAAAACCGGGTGACTGACCTGCACTTTTACGGCGCAGGCTGCGGTACTGACCGCATGAAGGATTTTTTGACAGGGGTTTTTCAGGAATATTTTACCAATGCCCGTGTGAGCGTGCAGGAAGATACCTACGCGGCGGTGTACGCCACAACCCCCAGGGGCCAGAAGGCGATTGTCTGCATCCTGGGCACGGGTTCAAACTGCAGTTATTTTGATGGAGAGAAGTTGCACCAAAAGGTTCAGTCGCTGGGCTATATTGCGATGGACGATTGCAGCGGAAACCAATTTGGCAGGCAGCTGATCCGGGGTTATTATTTTAAAAAGATGCCTGCGGAACTGGCCTCCGAATTTGAAAAGCAATATGACCTTGATGCCGACGTGATCAAGCACCATTTGTACAAAGAGCCCAACCCGAACGCCTATCTGGCCACATTTGCAAAATTTTTGATCCAGCAGAAGGATCATCCCTGGTGCCAGGGAATTATTGAAGCCGGGATGGAAGATTTTGTTTCAAATTATATTTTGCAGTACGACAACGCACGGGAGGTCCCGGTGCATTTTATCGGATCGATTGCCTTTTACCTGAAAGAGGAACTTGGTGCGGTGCTGGCCAGCCACGGCCTTGTTTTGGGCAATGTGCTAAGGCGGCCCATTGATGGCCTTATCCAGTATCATTCGCATAATCCATGAAAGAGATTGCCATTATCGCACACGATGGAATGAAAGCCGAAATGGTGCAGTTCCTAAACCGGAACCGAGAATTGCTCGCCGCCGAAGGCATCAGGCTTGTGGCCACGGGAACTACGGGGAGCAAGGCTGAAAAAGCAGGTTTCAAGGTAAAAAAAATGCTTTCCGGTCCCTTGGGCGGCGACGCTCAGATTGCCGCCCGGGTGGCCGAGGGCAAAACCTCAATGGTTTTCTTTTTCAAAGACCCTTTGGCGAATCACCCGCACGAAGCCGACATCACCATGCTTATCCGGGTTTGCGACGTGCACAATGTTCCATTGGCCACCAATGAAGCGACCGCACAACTGCTGTTGCAGGCCGTAACGGCTAAATAAAGGAGCATACCGCCCGGGCTGCGCGTCGCCAATTTTTAAGCCCTTCTTAAGACTTCAAGAGTACGCTTTTGCCTAATTTTAAGGGAATTAAAGCGACTGACATGAAAAATCTTTACTTGGCGTTATTGCTCTGTTATTGCGGCGGATGGGCGCAGAGCAGCGGAACTGAAGAATACATCCTGGAAGGCAACAACTCATTTAATTTGGGAATCGGTGAATGTGAAAGCGATGATCCGGCTTTCCCGAATTTGCGGTTCACCTTACAGGGTACGCAGGAAGGCATCATAATTTCGGACGGCTCCGGCGAATATGCATTGCCCCTGGCCGAGGGCGTGCACATCCTGACCCCGGAGCTTGAAAATCCCGAATACTTCAATATTTCCCCCTCTCAGATTACGGTCACTTTTCCGCAGGACGCCACTCCGGCAGTGCGCAATTTTTGCGTCAATCCCAACGGTGTCCATCACGACATTGAAGTTGTTGTGGTACCGTTAAGCGACGCCGTGGCAGGCCAAACCGCAACATTCGCGCTGATTTACCGCAATAAGGGAAACCAGGTGCAAAGCGGAAGCCTAAATTTAACCTATGACCCGTTAGTGATAGCCTTTGCCTCGAGTGACCCGGCTCCCGAGGATCAGGCCGCCGGATACCTGAGCTTTAATTTTGACGAGATCACGCCCTTTGGCGCAAATCATATACTGGTAAACTTTACCGTAACCGGCCAGGCGGGCCAGGAACTGAATTTGACTGCTAACGGACTGATCGCGCAGGATGCGCATCCCAACGACAACAGTTATGCTTTGACGCAAAACGTGTTGGGGAGCGCCAACTCGTTGCAGATGATTTGCGTGGAAGGCGAAACCGTGGGCACATCCAGCATTGGGTCATTTGTGCATTACCTGGTACGTTTTGAGAACCTGACCGATCAGGCCATCCAGGACCTGGTGATTACCAGCGAAATCAACCCGGCGCACTTTGACCTTGAATCGCTGGTGGTGATCAAGGGAAGTCACGATTTCCATTCGAGAATTACCGGTAACACGCTGGTTTTTACGCTGGATGATATCGGGCTGCCGATTGGGATTGAGAACCAGGGTTATATCCTGTACCGGATCAGGACCTCGGATAACCTTGTGGCGGGAGATACATTTTCCAATTCGGCAATGGTACAGTTTGATCAGCAACCGCCCTTTACAACCAATACTTTTACCACAACAATCCAGTCGCTGTCAACCGCATCAAATGCAATGGTGCCCCATTTGCGGCTGGTGCCAAACCCGGGGAATTCAATCGTTACCCTTTCCCTCAATCCTGAGTTGAACTTCTCTGAACTGGCATTTTACAACCTGCTCGGGCAACGCGTGGCGATCTATCAGGACCCGCACCATGAGGCGGCCATAGACATTTCCAGCCTGGCCTCCGGGGTTTATCAGGTAAGGCTTGCGGGGCCTGCAGGCGATCAGTGGACGAGGTTTGTGAAGAATTGAGACCGGCTGATTTCATTAAGTTTCCAAGGTTCGTGAAATAGGCTATATTTGTATTCCAAAATATAAATTAACCACGCGGGCCCTCCCGCCAATCAGCCATTATGAAATTACTTGAAGGAAAGACGGCCATCATTACCGGCGCGAGCCGCGGAATTGGAAAAGGAATTGCCGAGGTGTTTGCCAGGAACGGCGCAAACGTTGCGTTTACGTACAGTTCATCGGCCGAGTCAGCCCTGGCCCTGGAAAAGCAACTCACCGAAACGGGTATCAAGGCCAAAGGTTATCAGTCAGATGCCGCCGATTTTGGCCAGGCGCAAAAACTTGTGGACGATGTTATTGCCGAATTCGGAACAGTGGATATTTTGATCAACAATGCGGGAATCACCAAAGACAACCTGCTGATGCGGATGTCGGAGGAAGATTTTGACAAGGTGATTGACGTCAACCTCAAATCCGTTTTCAACATGACAAAGGCGGTTCAGCGCCAGCTGCTCAAACAACGGTCAGGGTCAATCATCAACATGAGTTCGGTAGTGGGCGTCAAGGGCAATGCGGGCCAGGCCAACTATGCCGCGTCAAAGGCGGGTGTGATTGGTTTTACCAAATCAGTGGCACTTGAACTTGGCTCGCGCAACATCCGATGCAACGCCATCGCGCCCGGTTTTATCGAAACCGAGATGACCGCCAAACTCAACGAGGATGTGGTGCAGGGCTGGCGTGATTCAATTCCGCTCAAACGCGGCGGATCACCTGAAGATGTGGCCAACGCGTGCCTTTTCCTGGCAAGCGACCTGAGTGCCTATGTGACAGGCCAGGTGATGAACGTGGACGGCGGCATGCTTACATAAGCCAGTCCCATGACTTTCCAGACCGTCGCGCTGCTGTTTCTTTACATTATACTCGCGGCCGGGGTTTCCTGGTTCCAATATTATTTTAGGACCACGGCCCGGGGGCGAAACGTGGTTTTATTGGCGGGCCTTAGGTTTTTGTCTGTACTGGCGCTTTTGCTGCTGTTGATAAATCCCGTTATTTCAAGGAAGAGTCATGAAGTCCAAAAGGCGCTGCTCCCGATACTTACTGACAATTCATCGTCAATGGTTGCGCTTGAAGCCGATGCTTCGGCCCGCGAGGTAAGGCGCAAATTATTGGAAAGCAGTGCCATCGCTGAGCGTTTCGATGTTCGGGACTACCTGTTTGCCG
>JAEZGB010000060.1 GCA_023437485.1 Bacteroidota bacterium | reverse complement strand
CTAGAAGGTCTTGGAATAACAAATGCCAACGTACAGTACCAACTTACCCCTGATGAACTTCACGATATTACCATCGCAAAAGGACAGGGGACTGAATCTTCAACCGGCGCGCTCGCCATCAATACCGGTGAATTTACCGGCAGGTCTCCGCAGGACCGGTTCATTGTAAAGGATTCCATTACCGCCGACAAGGTCTGGTGGGGAAAAGTGAACCTTCCTTTTGAACCTGAGAAATTCAACGCGCTGTACGACAAAATGACTGCGTACCTTTCCAATAAGGAAATTTTTGTGCGTGACAGTTATGTTTGTGCTGATCCCAATTACCGGCTAAATGTTCGGGTGGTGACTGAAACCGCCTGGTCAAACCTGTTTTGCTACAATATGTTCCTGCGGCCCGAGGTTTCGGAACTGGAAAACTTTTCTCCTGACTGGCATGTGATCTGCGCTCCGGGTTTCAAAGCCGATCCGGCCGTTGACGGTACACGACAGCACAATTTCGCGATCCTGGACTTTACCCGAAAAATTGCCCTTGTTGGGGGTACGGGTTATACAGGCGAGATGAAAAAGGGAATTTTCTCGGCTTTGAACTTCATTCTTCCGGTTGACAAAAATGCACTGCCGATGCACTGTAGCGCGAACGTTGGCGAAAAAGGCGATACGGCAATCTTTTTTGGATTGTCGGGAACCGGTAAAACCACGCTTTCGGCTGACCCTGATCGGAAGCTTATTGGCGACGACGAGCACGGATGGACCAGCGAGAATACCGTTTTCAACTTTGAGGGCGGATGCTATGCCAAGGTCATCAACTTGACCGAAGAGAATGAACCGGATATTTTCAGGGCCATCAAACGCGGCGCGATCCTGGAGAACGTAGTGTTCAAGGAAGGCACCAATGAAGTTGATTTTGACGATGTTTCGATAACGCAAAATACGCGTGTGAGCTATCCAATTTATCACATTGAGAACATTCAGCCCGGTTCCATAGGCCACAATCCCAAAAACATCTTTTTCCTGACCGCTGATTCATTCGGGATCCTGCCTCCAATCGCAAGACTTACCCCTGGCCAGGCTGCTTACCACTTTATCTCCGGATATACCGCGAAGGTTGCCGGTACCGAAGCCGGTGTGAATGAGCCGCAGCCTAATTTCTCGGCGTGTTTCGGGGCTCCGTTCATGCCTTTGCACCCCACGCGATATGCCGAAATGTTGAGTAAGAAAATGAAAGATTCCGATGTTAAGGTTTGGCTGATCAACACAGGTTGGACCGGCGGGCCTTATGGCGTAGGAAGCCGGATGAAGCTCAAGTACACCCGGGCGATGATCACGGCTGCCCTCAATGGCGAGCTGGACAATGTGGAGTATACCGAGCACGAGGTGTTTGGAATTGCCAAGCCGCAAACTTGTCCCAATGTTCCCAGTGAGGTCCTGAATCCCCGGAATACCTGGACAGACAAAGCATTATATGATGTCAAGGCAAGGGAATTGGCCCAAAAATTCAGGGACAATTTTGCCAAATTTGAGGAATTCGCCAATGATGAGATCATGGCAGGAGCCCCTCGCGGATAATTGATTATTAATTCAAATAAGAAGAGCTGCTCAATTGGGCAGCTCTTTTTTTCTTAAATAAGATTTGTTATTTAGTCTCCTTATTGACTTTGGTGATATACTTGTCAAGAGCCATGGTCATTGAGGGCGCCTCCGGGGTTGGGGCCATGATATCCACGCGCAGCCCGTGATCCAGGGCCTCTTTTTGAGTTGTGCTGCCAAAAACGGCGATTCGGGTGTTGTTTTGCTCAAAATCAGGGAAATTCTTGAAAAGTGACTTAATTCCCGTCGGGCTGAAAAAAGCCAGCACGTCATAATAAACATCTGCCAGGTCTGACAAATCGCTCATCACGGTTTTGTAAAAGGTTGCCTGGGTCCAATCTACTTTAAGACTGTTGAGGGTGGTGGGCGCCTCAGTGTTCAATTGGTCTGATGCCGGAAGCAGGAATTTTTCGTCCTTATATTTTTTGATAAGCGCGCTCATGTCGGCAAAATCTTTCTGGCCCACATAAATTTTGCGTTTGCGGTACACAACGTATTTCTGAAGGTAATAGGCAATAGCCTCCGACTGGCAAAAATATTTCAATCCTTCAGGCACCTTGTAACGCATTTCGTCGGCCACGCGAAAAAAGTGATCCACCGCATTCTTGCTTGTCAGGATGATGGCTGTATAATTTCCGATGTCGATTTTTTGAAGCCGGATATCCTTGGCACTTACACCTTCAACATGGATAAAAGGCCTGAAGTCTATCCTCACCTTATGTTTTTGCTGAAGCTCGAAGTATGGTGAATTCTCGACTTTGGGCTCTGGCTGCGACACCAAAATTGTTTTCACTTTCATAAACGTGGGTCTCTTGTATTAATTCCGGGTAAACCAATAATACATAAAATAGTAGGGTCCTATTTCAAGAGCGCAAAGATACAAAATAAAATAAAACAACTTCTCGACAACTATACTTTGATAATTCCTCAATGCCAACAAGTAAGTTAACAGATTGGTTGTCAATAATGCAGAGATTATGATAAAATATGCAATTTCGGGAAGATCATTGTAGAACAGGATGCCATTCACCGGGAGCAATGCCAATCCAATATAGGTTCGGTAACTTACTTTGGATAAGTTGAATTGCTCGGCAATTTCGTCAATATTGAACGATGCGGCGATGATCTTGTCAATCAGGAATTTGGCCAGGATAAAAGTTCCCAGTAGTGAAATAATCATGGTAAAAAGCAGCCAATCGGTCTTTTGGGCATATCCAAACTTATCGAGTGCCAACAAAATAAACAGAGAAAGCGAGATGAGCTGAACAAAGAAAAGCAAAATGGTAAACCCGCCGGTGATATGACTGGGGTCGCGATAAACCTTCACGTATTTGTCGGATATGCCAAGCCGGACAAAATCGGCAAAACGCTTTTCAAATACCGTCCTGGTGATGGCGATAAGCACCACGGCCAGTACAAAGATCGCGGTAGCCCAATCCTGGGAAGGAATAATGCGCGGCTCCATCAGCTGTTCGGTCATGCGGCAAAATTAGGCAATCGCTTAACATCCAAGTACAAATGTTTGCAAATAATTAAATCCAGAAATCCCCGGAGGTTGGCTCATTATTTTGCGTTATGCATTACTTTTGCGCAAAGCGGAATATGGACAGCTGCATCGTTATTATCCCCACTTACAATGAGATCGATAACATCGAAGCCATTATCCGTACAGTGATGTTGCTCGAAGGCAATTTCCACGTCCTGGTCGTTGATGACAATTCACCTGACGGAACGGCCGCCGCGGTTTCAAATCTCGCGACTGTGTTTCCGGGACGAATTTTTATCGAGGTCAGAAAAAAGAAATCGGGATTGGGCACTGCGTATGTTCACGGGTTCCGATGGGCACTTGCCCGGGGCTACCAGCTGGTTTTTGAAATGGACGCTGATTTCTCACATAACCCCAATGACTTGGTGCGATTGCGCGACGCCTGTCTGGAAGGGGCCGATATGGCAATCGGATCGCGGTATATCACGGGTGTAAATGTTGTAAATTGGCCGCTCAGCCGGGTACTGCTATCCTATTTTGCCTCAATTTACGTTAAAATCATCACCGGGATGAAAATCCACGACGCCACGGCCGGTTTTGTTTGTTACAGGCGCAATGTACTTGAAACCATAGGATTGGACCGAATCCGTTTTATTGGATATGCCTTTCAGATTGAGATGAAATACCGGGCTTTCGTGAACAAGTTCAAATTGCGGGAAATCCCCATCATCTTCACTGACCGGACGCTTGGGCAGTCCAAAATGAGCAACGCCATAATTACCGAAGCGGTTTTTGGCGTGGTGTGGCTTAGGATCCGAAACATTTTTAACCGTTTGTAAACGACTATGAAGAGCTTCCTGATCAAAAACGCGCGAATTGTCAATGAATGTGAAATCCGGGAAGGCGACGTCCTGATCAAAAACGGGAGGATCGAATCCATAGGAAGTATGCTGCAACGGCGGGAAAATGTTGTAGAGGTAGATGCGCGCGAAACCTTCCTCATTCCGGGCGCAATTGATGACCAGGTGCATTTTCGCGAGCCGGGACTTACGCACAAAGGCACTATCTATTCCGAGTCACGTGCGGCCGCGGCCGGCGGGATCACATCGTTTATTGAACAGCCAAATACTGTCCCGAATGCGGTCACGCTGGAAATACTGGAACAAAAGTACGCCATCGCAAAGGAGCGCTCGCATGTCAATTACTCGTTCATGCTGGGTGCCACCAATGACAACATTGATCAGGTAAAAGCATTGAACCCCGAAACCATTGCAGGGGTCAAGATATTCATGGGATCCAGTACCGGGAACATGCTGGTAGACCACGACGATGCTCTTGAGGCCATCTTTACACATTCACCCACGATCATTGCGGTGCACTGTGAGGATGAGCAAACCATCCGCAGGAACCTTGAACATTATAAAGGGATTTATGGCGATGATATTCCGGTGGAACTACATCCCAAAATCAGGAGCGCTGAAGCCTGTTTCATATCATCGTCAAAAGCTATTGCACTTGCAAAAGAAACGAGTGCCAAACTTCATATTTTTCATTTGTCGACTGCCGCTGAACTGGATCTGCTGGACAATTCCATACCGCTTGCCCAAAAGAAAATAACGGCCGAGGCCTGTGTCCATCACTTGTGGTTCACCGATGCCGATTACGCGCAAAAGGGAAATTTGATAAAATGGAACCCTGCGGTGAAAACGGCAAATGACCGTGAGGCCCTATGGCGGGCGGTGCTGGACGGCCGCATCGACGTGATTGCTACCGATCATGCCCCGCACACTTTGGACGAGAAAAAGCAACCATACCTGAGCGCTCCTTCGGGCGGGCCATTGGTGCAGCACGCTTTGCCGGCAATGTTTGAGGCAGTCCGCAACCGGCGCATCGCGGTTGAAATGCTGGTGGAAAAGATGTGCCACAACCCGGCGATCCTTTTTGGGATTCGCGATCGCGGTTTTATCCGCGAAGGCTATTTTGCCGATCTGGTCTTGGTGGATGCTGAATCGGCTTGGACCGTTAAACCTGATAACATCCTTTACCAGTGCAATTGGTCGCCATTTGAGGGTCAGCAATTCAATGCCCGGGTGACCCATACCTTTGTCAATGGCGCGCTGGCGTTTAGTGCTGGCGAAGGGTTGCTTGAGAGAAACTCCAACCGATTATTGTTTAACCGATGAGAAAATTCGCGCTGTTATTGCTCTTGGTTTTGGCATTGGCGTCCTGCCGAAAACAGGTGGTGCCAAAACCCGACAATCTGATTCCGGAGGATAAGATGAAAGACATCATCTATGACCTGTCGCTCCTTGAGGCTATTCGGAGCCAGCGGCCAATGTCAATGGAAACACACAACATTGACCCACTATCGTATATTTATCAGAAGTACGATATCGATTCCATCCAATTTGTGGAGAGCAACAAGTTTTACGCATCAGATGTTGCCCGGTACAAACGCATTTATGAATCGGTTGATAAACGTTTGGAAACGCAAAAAGTGACGTTGGAGAAGCAACTTAAAAAAAGTGGGCAACTTCCGGCATCAAGCCCCGATGACCCGGTTGTCCGCTGATCCCAATTCCAAAGTTACCGCGTTGTCAATAGCTTGGTCAATTGGGATATACTGGAATCCAAAGGCATTGACCGACTTCAAATTAGATAGTGTGGACTGATCGTGCAAAGCTCTCGCATCATGCCTGCTGAGCCTACGTTTGCCGCCAAGGAGTTTGTTTCGCAACCAGTCGGCACGCCAGATTAGCCCTGTCAAAAACGGCGAAGCATAGATATGGGGTTCTCTTTTTCCCATTCGGCGGGCAATCTTTGAAAGAACCTGTCCATATTCAAGATTTTCCGAAATCGCGATGTACCGTTGGCCGAGGGTTTCACTTTGCATGGCGCGCACCGAGATTCTGGCAACATCCCGGGCATCGACAAATCCTGTGATCCCTCGGGTGAAGTACTTCATGCCCCGAGCGACCCCCGAGAATATTTTGCCGCTTCCCGAATCCCAAAATCCCGGGCCCAACACTATCCCAGGATTTATTATCACCGCCTCGAGCCCTTCCTGGGCGGCGCGCCAAACTTCCATCTCGGCGCCATATTTTGAAATGGAATAGTCGTTATGGGGCATTTCGGGATTCCATTCGGTGTCTTCGGTCACGACGTGCTCCCCGGGTTTCAGATCGCCAAGGGCCGCGGTAGAACTGATGTGGCAAAACCGCTTAACACCGAGGGCAAGGCTCAGGTTGACCATATTGGCCGTGCCTTGAATGTTCACCTTTCGCAATTTGTCTTCTTCACCCGGGTCAAATGATATCAGTGCGGCGCAGTGGTAAACCTGTTGACATCCCCTGATGGCATCTTCCAAAGCCGGAATGTCGGTTACCGAGGCCTTAAACCACTCAATTTGGCCGTACCGGTCACCAGCCCGGTAGAGATCGAACAATCTTTTGGTCCTGGCACGCGCCTTTTCGCTGCGAAAAATGGCCCGAACGGATTTTTCCATCGTGGTGAGGTGCAGGAGGAGATGGGCGCCCACGAGCCCGGTACCGCCGGTTACAAGTATCATCCCGCAAAGTTACGAAGCGCCGATGGTTTTTTGGCCTTGCGTTGCGGATTGGGGCATTTGCGGCTATCTTTGCAAAAATTTTTTATGAAAAATCTCGTTGAAGAGCTTCGCTGGCGCGGACTATACCATGATTCGATGCCCGGAACGGAAGAATTGCTATTGCAAGGCCCCGTAACTGCCTACATTGGGTTTGACCCCACTGCCGATTCGCTTCATATCGGGAGCATGGTCCAGATCATCCTTCTTTGCCATTTGCGCAATTTTGGGCATCGGCCTCTTGCATTGGTGGGCGGCGCGACGGGAATGATTGGTGATCCGTCGGGAAAGTCAGACGAGCGAAACCTGCTGACCGAAGAAATTTTGGCCCAAAATGTGGCCGGAATCAAGCGCGTGCTTTCCCGGTTTTTGGATTTTGAAAAAGGAGGCGAGAATGATCCGGTCATGGTTAACAACTATGACTGGATGAAAGATTTCTCCTTCATCGACTTTGCGCGCGATGTGGGCAAACGCATCACCGTTAATTATATGATGGCCAAAGATTCGGTCAAAAAGCGGCTTACCGGTGAAGTTGGCGAGGGGATGTCGTTTACCGAATTCACCTATCAACTCATTCAGGGTTACGATTTTTATCATCTGCACAAACATTACAATTGTATGTTGCAGATGGGCGGATCAGATCAATGGGGCAATATCACCACGGGTACCGAACTCGTCCGGCGCATGAATCCCAACTCTGATGCCAAGGCATTTGCGTTAACCACACCTTTGATCACCAAGGCCGACGGCTCCAAATTCGGGAAGACCGAAGGCGGTAATATCTGGCTGGATGCCGACAAGACTTCGGTTTATAAATTTTACCAGTTTTGGCTCAATTCCACCGATGCTGATGCCGAAAAATACATTAAGATTTTTACTTTTTTAAGCCGCGAAGAAACCGAAAGCCTCATATCGGACCACCAACAGGCCCCGCATTTGCGCACGCTGCAAAAAAAGCTTGCCGCCGAGGTCACGACTTTTGTCCATGGAACCGAACAGCTCGAGCGCGCGGTCAAAGCGTCGGCTATCCTTTTTGGCAATAGCAGCCAGCAGGATTTGATGGAACTTGACGAAGAAACTTTTCTTGAAGTTTTTGAAGGAGTGCCACAGGCCTCAATTGCGCGTTCCGACTTTGATGAGGGAATCGATATCGTGAACC
>JAEZGB010000013.1 GCA_023437485.1 Bacteroidota bacterium | reverse complement strand
CAGCATGTCAGGCCGGGTGCTCGGTTTTGGCGGCAGGATTTTGGGCAATGACAAAAAGGCCGCAAAATACCTGAATTCGCCTGAAAGCGAAATTTACCATAAGGGCAAGGTCCTTTACGGGATATTCCAGGCCAAACAGGCCATCGCCAAACTGGATAACTGTTACCTGGTTGAAGGTTATACCGATGTGATCCAGTTCAACCAGGCGGGCATCGAGAACGTGGTGGCTTCGTCAGGAACGGCGCTGACCCCTGATCAGATTCGGCTGGTATCCCGCCTGACAAAAAACATTACCGTGCTTTTTGACGGTGATGCGGCCGGTTTGCGTGCCTCGATCCGTGGAATTGATCTCATATTGGAAGCGGGCATGAACGTCCGGGTTTGCACTTTTCCTGATGGCGATGATCCGGATTCCTTTGCCAGGAAAACCCCGCCTGCCCAACTTGCCGCGTACCTTGAGCAAAACGCTACCGATTTTATCCGCTTCAAGGCATCGCTTCTTATGGACGATGCGAAGCAGGATCCCATCAAAAAAGCCGACCTGATCCGCGACATGGTGGGCAGCATCGCCAAAATCCCCGACCGGATCCAACGCGAGGTCTATATCCAGGAAACCGCCCGTATCATGGACATCTCAGAGCAGGTCCTGATGAGTACGCTGGCGCAATTGGTCCGAAAGGATATAGAACAGGCCGGCAAAGAATTCAAAAAGCAGCAAACCGCGTTTGAAGTCGTGCGCAACGAGCCGCAACAAACTGAAAAGGTTGACGTCCTCTTTGAGCTTGAAAGAAAGATCATTGAAATACTTTTGCTCTACGGTGACCGCACTGAGCAGTTCGAGGATCTTTTACTAAAAACGGATGAAAACGGAGGTGAAGAATATGTTCCGATAGTTAAGGAATGCAAGGTTTTTGAACATATTTTCCTGAGTTTGCAGGAAGATGAGATTGAACTCGCCAACCCGTTGTTCCGGCAAATTTATGACGACCTGATCTCTCAATACAATCAAAGTGACGAATTTCAGCTCGAACAATACCTTGGGCGCCTTCCGGAAGAACTTCAGCCCGAGGTGACCGATATTCTGATGCGCGAGGAACGGCTCTCACTGGGTAATTGGGAAGTTCGGCAAATATTTGTCAAAAGCAAGGAACAGACCGTCTCCCAATACGTAAATGAAACCATACTCTCGCTTCGATGGTATCTTGTAAATCGCGTAATTGAGGAGCTCAAGCAATCCCTTTCAACTGATCCGGCCGCCGACAATGCCGAACTTATGTTAATGGCCGTCCAGTATACCAAGCTTGTAGCCACTTTTTCAGATAAGTTGGGCAGGGTAATGTCCCGCTACAGTTAAACGATTTCCAGCGTTTTTGCCTTGTTGACCAAATCTACCAGGTTGGTGACGTTGAGTTTGGTAAGCAGCCGCAATTTATATGTACTGACCGTTTTCTCGTTGAGGTTCAGGATTTTGGAAATTTCATTGTTTTTCTTGCCGTCGCTCAGGTATCGCAACACCTCGATTTCGCGGTTGGACAGCTTCCGGTAAAGCCGCTCGCTTTTGTTTTGTTTGGCAATCAGTGCCAGGTTGCGTTTGATGGCGTCGCTGAGCACGATGGTTCCCTGGTGGACCTTCATGATGGTGACGCCCAGTTGCTCCAGTTTTGATGATTTATGCACAAACCCCGAAACACCTGATTTGATTGCGTTGGGCGCGTAAATCTGTTCCGAGAGGCTCGTAAATATGATGATTTTGGTTTTCGGATGATTTTTGATGATGGCTTTTATTTCATAGATGCTGGTAAGGCCGTCGAGTTCCAGATCCATGATCAGTACGTCGATTTCCTTGTTTTTCAGCGCTTCGGGAATCATGAAAAAATTGCCGACGTTTGACACTACATTGATTTCGGCATGTTCCCTGAAATAAGATTTTACACCATAGTGAACCACCGGAAAATTATCCGCTAAACATACGTTAATCATAATTGTAATTTTTTATAATGTTTATCGATTCAGGGTATTAGTAAATTTAATAAAAATTGTAATCTTCTGTTTACGAAAATTTCAGATTTTGAGGTTAACCGGAATGATGCAAACCGGAATCGGATTCATCTTGTGCCGGTTCGCCAGGTTTTTTTTAAGATAAATCTGCATTACCTGTTTATGCCGGCCTTCAAAATCGGATGGTTGTTTACCGTCCTCGGTTTGCTGCATTGCCCATTCGAGTTCGGCATAACTTGCCCCAAGCTGGTCTTCGTCGCTTCGGTCATCGCCAAACAGGCCATCGGCAGGCTTGGCCCGCATGATTGATTCGGGAATCTGCAAATATTCGCCTAGCGCGTAAACATCTGACTTCATTAAATCAGCAATTGGGCTAAGGTCAACGCCACCGTCTCCATATTTCGTAAAAAACCCTACGCCAAAATCCTCAATCTTGTTTCCCGTACCCGCAACCAAAAGACCGTGCAGCCCTGCGTAATAGTACAAGGTAGTCATCCGCAGGCGCGCCCGCGCATTGGCCAGTGCCAAATCGACATGCGTGGCCGGATTCGCCGGCACCTGTTGGCGGAATGATTCAAAAACGGGGGTAAGGTCGGCAATTCCCGGAACTACGTTGGAATGGCGTTGTTGCAACAGTGTAATGTGCTCGCGGGCACGGGATACGTGGCTGGGTGGCTGATGGATGGGCATCTCAATGCAATGCGTGGTCAATCCCGTTGCCGCGCACAAAGACGATGTCACCGCCGAGTCAACTCCGCCCGAAATTCCCACAACAAAACCGTTGACTCCGGCTTTCCCGGCGTAATCGGCCAGCCAGCGGGTAATGTGTGCCGCAACTTCCGGTACTTTGATCGTACTGTTTTTAACCATTTCGTCTTGATGGATTACCGTTACGCGATATATTTGCAAAAATAAACGGAGCCAATCCCCGTTTAAAAAAAATGGCCCCGCGTGCGGCCTCAGGCTAAATTAAGCAAACGATGCATAAAAGATTTATATTATTTTTCCTATTTATTACGCTATTCATCTCCTGCGCAAAAAAATCGGAAGTTGAGGAAAAAGTCGCCCAGATTG
Organism: Bacteroidota bacterium; assembly: GCA_023437485.1. Classification (GTDB taxonomy): domain Bacteria; phylum Bacteroidota; class Bacteroidia; order Flavobacteriales; family Flavobacteriaceae; genus Flavobacterium. The sequence goes on along the minus strand of JAEZGB010000013.1, from coordinate 23 downwards.
ACGTTGACATAACCGTGGAAAGG
>JAEZGB010000194.1 GCA_023437485.1 Bacteroidota bacterium | reverse complement strand
GCGGCGATGATCGCGTGCAACATTCCGGCAAACATCAACCGCCGCGAATTTGCTTTTGAAAAGTGGAAAGACTGGGACAACGAACTCTTTGACCTGATCACCGAATCGCTGCTCAAGAAGGTCCGCGAGTTTCACTATACAATTACGGGTTATGACAAGGCTCCATCGGCGGTGGCCAAGGCCAAGGACAACATCCGCAACGCCAACCTCGATGAATACGTGACCGTCCGCGAACGCAATTTCTTCGAGACGCAAAAGCAAACCCGCGGCCCGCTACACATGGTATTCAACCCGCCGTATGGCGAGAGGCTGGACATTGACATGGAACGCTTTTACGCCTCCATCGGCGACACCCTCAAGCAGAGTTATCCCAACACGCAGGCGTGGTTTATCACCTCGAACCTGGATGCGCTTAAATTCGTCGGGTTGCGACCTTCAAGAAAAATCACGCTTTACAACGCGGGGCTGGAAACCAAACTCGTCAAGTACGAAATGTATGAGGGCAGCAAACGCACCAAATTCAATACTCCAACACAATCATGAGCTTAACTGTCAGGGCGCTTCTTTACCAACTCGCGTGTTTCGCGGTGCTTTTCATCATCTCAAGGCTGCTGATTGATATGTACACGGGCCTTCAGGGATTGTGGATCCCGCTTACGGCTTTTGCCATATCTACGTTGCTTGCGCCAAAATTCCAGGCGGTCCGCACCAGGGACGGCGAGAAGTTGTTCATGCGCTGGATTTTTATGAAAGGAACTCGAGAAATTATGTAATTACTCTTTTTCGGGCTTTGCGGCTGCAACCACCTGTTTTTTGTAAATCGGAATAAAATAGGAAACGGTGTAGTTGAACCCGACGCCAAAATCGCCGTCATAAGTTCTGTTGAAACCGGGAATGTAAAGGTTTGCAAAGTTATCCGGCTGTTTGTTGGTCACCATTCGGTTTAGCCTGGCCGAAAATCCCACGAAAATATTGTCAAATACTTCCACTTTAACGCCGGCGACCACTTCGGCCCAGGTGGCGCTGAGCCCCTTGAATTCCTGTCCCGACACCACCGTAGGCGCCTCGCCCAGATAGGGGTAGGGGTTATAAACGTCATAGCTGTTAAGGGTCTGGCTAAAGCTGCTCACGCCGTAGCGAAGCCCCACGTGGATCAGGTTTTCCATTCCAAGCCAATTCTCGTAGGTATTGTAATCGAATCCCGCCTTGAAATAGGTGCCGCTTGTGCTAAAATTAAGCCTGGCGTCGTCGGTGGTCTTTTTTTCGTTGCCGATTTCGCCCGCGAGGTAAATCTTCTTGGAAAAGCGGTAATCGCCAACGATCTCAAATCCGCGGTAATTCTTGTCGTATATCGATCTGGCCAGTTTGTACAGGTCGGCGCCCACCCGTATGCCATAGCGTTCGGTTTTTACCACCGCCGAATCTTTTGGGGTTTGAGCCAGGCACGATAGCCCCAGGAACATACTAAAAATAAATATTGAGGTGTGTCTCATCTTCGGTTTGGATTGACGGCTGCTCCACCGTAATATTTTGGATCCAGGCCCCGTCGGTCACCGGGTCCAGCTCAAAAGGCAATACATCGTCCAGCACAAAAAGCGTCTTGTATCCGCAGGCGCGCGAGACAAAAACATCGTTTCGGGCATAATTAAAGCTGATGCGGTCCTCATTGTCGGTGTTCTGGTCCGTGCTGTTGAGGATAAACCGATAGGCCGTGAGGTCGGCATCGGTCCTGAGCGGAAGTTCGATCTTATTGCCGTTAAACGTGCTGATGGGGTTCTCCAATCCCTCGCCGATAACCGCCAGGTTGGTGACGTTCTTGGGTTCGGTGGGATTGTTGATGTCAAAAAAACGAAGGATCAGCCGTGGCGTCGTGGCCGTGTTGGCGTCGCAGATGTCGTCCTTTTCGCAAAAAGTCAGCATCGACGCCATTATCATCAGCAAAACAAGGGAAAAAGCCCTTTTCATGGTTCGCGTTTTTCCAAAAGTACGACATTTTCAACATGGTGCGTCTGCGGAAACATGTCCACCGGCCGAACTCTCGCCACCTTGTACATCGGGTCCAAAAGTGCAAGGTCACGCGCCTGGGTCGCCGAGTTGCAACTCACATACACGATGCGCTGCGGCGCGATTTTGAGGATCTGGTCCACGACATCCTTGTGCATGCCGTCGCGAGGCGGATCGGTGATGATGACATCAGGTGCGCCGTGGCGGGTGATGAACTCGTCGTTGAAGACGGCTTTCATGTCGCCGGCCACGAAGGTGCAGTTGTCAATGTCGTTGCGCCTGGCATTTTCTTTCGCGTCGGCAATGGCCTCTGGAACGGCTTCGACGCCCACTACCTTTTTAGCGTTTTTGGCCACGAACTGTGCGATGGTGCCGGTGCCGGTGTAGAGGTCGTAAACCGTTTCGATGCCCGTCAGACCGGCAAATTCACGGGTGATTTTGTATAACTGGTAGGCCTGCGCCGAATTTGTCTGGTAAAACGATTTCGCGTTGATCTTGAATTTGAGCCCTTCCATTTCCTCAAAAATATGATCGCGGCCGGAGAAAAGCACGATGTTTTGGTCATAAAGCGTGTCGTTGGCCTTTTGGTTGACCACGAACTGCAGCGAGGTGATCTCGGGGAAGCGGTTGGCCAAAAACGAGAGCAGCAGGTTGCGGGCCTCGGCGTCGTCGTCAAAGAACTGGATTACCACCATGACCTCGCCGGTTGAGGCGGTCCTGATCATCATCGTTCTCAAAAGCCCCGAATGTTCGCGCGGGTTGAAAAACGCCATGTTGTTGGCCAGCGCAAAGGCCTTTACCTCGTTTCGGATGGCGTTGGAAGGATCGGGTTGCAGCCAGCACTTTTTCACGTCAAGGATCTTGTCCCACATCCGCGGAATGTGAAAGCCCAGCCCGTTTCGGTCGCCGGCATCTTCGGCAGTGGCGATTTCCTGGTCGGTGAGCCAGCGGTTATTCGAAAAGGAGAATTCCATTTTGTTCCGATAGAAATACTCATCGGCACTTCCCAAAATGGGTTCCACGGCGGGCAATTCGACCTTGCCGATGCGCCTGAGGTGGTTGACGACCTCATTTTCCTTGTAGAAAAGCTGGCGCTCGTATTTCATGTTCTGCCATTTGCAGCCGCCGCAGGTGCCAAAGTGGATGCACACCGGTTGGGTCCTGTGCTGGGAATACTCGTGAAACGCGACCGCTTTGCCCTCGTAATAGGCTTTGCGCTTCTTGAAGGTCTGCACGTCCACGACGTCGCCGGGAACCACATTGGGGATAAAAATCACTTTACCGTCGGGGGCCTTGGCCACGCAAACGCCCTTGGCGCCGGCATCGAGCACTTCGACATTGGTAAATACGGCCTTGTCGGCATTTTTTCTTTTCATGGTGCAAAAGTAGCGATTGTGATTCATATCTTCAGGACATGAAAACGCACATTGTCCTTTTGCGCGGCATCAACGTCAGCGGGCAAAAACTCATTAAAATGGAGGATTTGCGCAAGGCCTTCGCCGATGCGGGATTTCCCGGGGCGCGTACACTGATCCAGAGCGGAAACATCGTGGTCCGCGCGGATGGCACGCATGATGTGATGGCCAAAACGACGCGCACGATCATCGCCGATGCCTTTGGTTTCGAGGTAGAGGTAATCGTGTTGAGTGTTGCTGAACTTCGCGAGGCCGTTGCGGCAATTCCCTTTGACGGGCCCGGCAACAAGGTATTCGCAGTGTTTCTTTCGTCCGAACCCCCGTTGGCTGCCTTTGACCACTTTAACAGCCTAGAGTTTGGGAGTGATTGCGTAAAATTAATGGGACAAGTACTTTATATACATTACGGCGATTCAGCGGGGACTTCAAAGCTTACAATTAATCTCATCGAAAAAAAGTTGGGCGTTACAGGCACGGCCCGCAATGTTAATACCTGCCGAAAACTTCTTGAGGTGGCCTCGATTGCCGGTTGAATTTTGTAATTTTAGGAATCAAACACTCCAACTATGAAAAGAAACGCAACGGCCGTCTGGAACGGCAAGGTCAAGGAAGGCAAGGGCACGCTTACCACCCAGAGCACGGTGCTTGAACAAACACCCTATTCATTCAATTCCCGTTTTGAAGAAGGCAAAGGGACCAATCCCGAGGAACTCATTGCCGCGGCGCACGCAGGTTGTTTCACGATGCAGCTTTCGGCATTTTTGGGAGAAGCGGGCTATGACCCGGAGCAGCTGGAAACCAAGTGCACCATTGAGATCAACGATGGGACCATCACCTCGTCGCATCTTGAACTGACGGCCAAAATAGACGGCATCCAGGACGACGAGTTCCAGCAACTGGTTACCAAGGCCGAAAAAAACTGCCCCGTTTCCAAATTGCTGACGGCGCAAATTTCGTCTGCCGCGACTCTAAACGCATAAAAAAAAGCCCCTTACCGGGGCTTTGTTAATTTTGATTGTAAGTGATGTCAAAGGTTCCGTTGGCCAGTGTGCGGTTTTCCTCCACCGGATTCCCCACTGATCGGACAGTTCCTGAGAAAGTACCTTTTAAAGTAGTTTGCGTATTCTCATTGACTACCGTTGAGAACTCGCCTTCCACTTTCGGGAAGGCGGTGGCGTTTTCAAAATAACTGAAATACCAGCTGGCGTGCGGGCCTACCACGTTTCTTGTTACGATGAAGGTAATCAGCCTGGTCGGGTCGTTGTTAACCGATGCGGTCACTTCCACATCAGTGTAGCCTTCCTGGGGGTAGTGGTACAATTCGACGTTTACGGTGTTAAAGGTGATTTCGACACCTTCAATAGTCGCCTTGACCTGGGATTTTGGTTTTGGGTTGTCATCGTCTTTGGAACATGAGGTTAGCACTGTTCCTGCGATGATTAGTAGGGTAAGCAATCTTTTCATAGGTTTTATTTTAAGCCAAAGTTAGATTTTTAACGTACTCAGCACCGTTGTTTTAAGACTAATTTAGCGAAGATTCCGTCAAAATGCTTAATTTATCCGACACCCTGATAGCGTCACCTGAAATATTAATTGTGAGGGTAAGCTTAAGTGAATTGCGTAAATTTGTATCGGGTGATTTCTCCCCACAAGCAGGAATCAGAAGTTTTCATGTTAATACCCTATTATGGAATTATTGGAAAAGATGAGTTCGGCCCTGGCCATGGAACTCGAACAACGCTACGGCGCGCACAATTATCATCCGCTGCCGGTGGTCATCAGCAAAGGCGAAGGTGTCTATGTTTGGGATGTCGAAGGCAAGAAATACTATGACTTCCTTTCTGCCTATTCGGCGGTCAATCAGGGCCATTGCCACCCAAGGATTGTCGGCGCGTTAACCACTCAGGCCAGGCAACTGACCCTGACCTCACGCGCTTTTTATAACGACAGGCTCGGTCCATATGAAAAATATCTTTCGGATACCTTTGGATATGACAAGGTATTGCCGATGAACACCGGCGCCGAGGCCGTAGAGACCGCGATCAAGATTACCCGCAAATGGGCGTATGAGCGCAAGGGAATTGCCGAAAATCAGGCCGTCATCGCGGTTTGCGAGAACAATTTCCACGGACGTACCACCACCATCATATCTTTTTCAAACGACGAAAACGCGCGCCGCAACTTTGGGCCCTATACCGATGGTTTTGCACGCATCCCCTACAATGACCTTGACGCGCTGGAGCAACTGCTTGCTTCCGAACCCAATATGGCCGGCTTCCTTGTGGAGCCCATTCAGGGCGAGGCGGGTGTTTACGTGCCGGACGAAGGCTATTTGTCCAGGGCCAAGGCGCTTTGCGAAAAATACAATGTTCTCTTTATTGCTGATGAGGTCCAGACAGGAATTGCCCGGACCGGAAAAATGCTGGCCTGCGAACATGAAGGCGTGCGCGCTGATATTGTGATCCTGGGCAAGGCGATTTCGGGCGGTGTTTACCCGGTTTCGGCAGTTTTGGCCGATAACGCCATCATGGACGTGATCAAACCCGGTCAACACGGAAGCACCTTTGGCGGAAATCCTCTGGCAGCGGCTGTCGCAGTCGCAGCCCTGGAAGTGGTCCGCGAGGAAAAGCTTGCTGAAAATGCTGAGCAACTCGGCGAACTCTTCCGCAAGGAAATGCAGGATTACATCAATGGCTCCAACATTGTCACCCTGGTCCGTGGCAAGGGCTTGCTCAACGCGATTGTGATCAATGATACTGAAGAAAGTTCAACCGCGTGGGACATTTGCATCGCCCTGCGCGACAATGGGCTACTGGCAAAACCCACACATGGCAATATCATTCGATTTGCGCCGCCACTGGTCATGAACCGCGAGCAGTTGATGGATTGCGCCGACATCATCAAAAAGACTTTGAAGAATTTTGAGAAATAAAAAAAATCCGTCAACCGACGGATTTTTTGTTGATAGGCAGAATCAATCCACCGATTCCATTTGTTCCTGTTTGGCTTCGAGGTTTTCGATAAACGACTTCATTCCGTCCTCGCCGATCACCACAAGCATATAAATGGTAAAGATCATGTAGATGGTGCTGATGACTAGGCCAATGATGGCCAGGATCCGACCAATATTCAGATTTTGATAATTAATGTAGGCCTCTGGCTCTTCCTTATAAAGTTTCATATCCTGCGCGGCCAGATAAAGCGCGATACCGCCGCAGATCACGCCGATGACGCCGTAACACCAGCAAAGGATTATTGACAGGATTCCAAGGACAAGGACGGCCGTGGCATTAGGTAATTTTTTTCTTTCCATTTCAGATTATTTGGTTAGTCATTTTGTAAAAATAGGAAAATAAAACAATGGCCGCGTTGGCCACCGCACATGCAATGATGGCTTTGTGGTACCGGCGGGACTTGTCCAGTGCGTGAAGCCCGATCAGGACGAGTAACAGGATTGTGGTGTAGATGGCAGGAAACATCTGGGTTGCGCCGGGCAGGTCTGCTTGCAGCAAAAGTGCGATGGAACGCTGCATGCCGCATCCCGGGCAATCAAACCCAAAGAGGTATTTATTCAAACAGGGCAGCATCCATTTCTCCATTGCCGTAAAATTAAGATTTACTCCTAAATCAAAAACGTACTTTTGAGCCATGTGGAAAATTATTTATATCCTGGGTGTCCTGGCAGCCATCGTGGCATTCTATCAAATGAAAACGGCTAAACCGGACGTGATCCTGGTTTCAGTATGCGTTGTGATTTTTATGGTGGCGATGATGAAGCTGAGTTCGAGGACAAAGAGTAAAAATATTGACGATGAACAAAAACACGATTGAAAAAGGCGACCAGGTCATGGTCCTTGACGATGCGTTTTCCGGAACTGTACTTTCGGTCAGCCAGGGGCAGGCTACAATACTAACCAGCGAAGGATTTGAAATGACATATTTAGTCAATGAGTTAATTAAAGTTAACAATTCCAGTATTTTAACATCAAATACCGGAAGAATTGATTTAGAATCAAAAAGCAAGGATGTTCCAATGCGAAAACCCGGTTCACAAACACCTAAATCCAAAGTCAGGGGCGAAATTCCACCGCCGATATTTGATCTCCACATTGAAAAACTGGTCAGGAATTGGAAAAGCATGTCCAATTTCGACATCCTTTCCACTCAAACCGAAACGGCAAAAAGGCATATTGAATTCGCGATTCGGAACCGCATCCCCAAAATCATCCTGATCCACGGCGTTGGTGAAGGCGTGCTGAAAGCCGAACTGGATTTCATGCTCGGGCGCTACGATAATCTTGATTTTCGCGAAGCGTCTTACCAGAAATACGGGCAGGGCGCAACTGAGGTTGTTTTCAGGCAGTCTAAGGAGTCGTGATGATCTGTCCCAACAGATAGTTGTCGGCGATTTTGAACACACTGTTGCCGCGTGCCAGGTAAGTGTTCACTAGCCGGACCTCATGCAGGAAATTTGCACCGTTTGTCGTGGTGGTTACCTCAATAATCCCACTGGTGCCGGCCACTCCCGCAATCCCGGTCCAAACCTGTACTATTTCAGGTTGCAAAGGAGCCTGGCCGCAAAAATGCTCATTAGTAAGCGAGCCACCCTGTTGGCTATAAAGCCTGTACACCAGTTGATTGGTGTCGCTTCCCACGAGCGCAGTGCGGGGTTGTCCACTGGGGGTAATCTCATTGGCCAGCAACCCGGGATCGAGGTTGAGCAGAATGCCCTCTTCTCCCACATAGTCAAATAAATGGCCATCGGCACCGCAACGGGCCAGGCTTCCGTCAAAATTGAAGGGCAGGCTGGTGGCATCAGTTTCCAGGATACCAAAATTAAAGGTTTCAAAGAGTTGGCTACCCGAGGGTTTTTCAAATATGACGTTCCGAAGCACGATGGTGTGCCGGTAATCGGTGATAATCTCGCCGCCTTCAAAATCAGTGCTGGGCGTAGTGACTGCCACGGTCACGATCTCAACGGTTCCCGAGCTCGCGGTCCATTCTTCAACAACCACGGGGCTCGCCGGCGGAAGCGTTCCGCAGATGTTTACCGATGATACCGCGCCATTGTAGGACCGATAAACCACCCGGTTGGTTGCGCTGATTTCAAATTCCAGCGGTTCCCCGGGGGGCGTGGGATCATCGGCAAAAGCGTTTTGATTGGGAAGTTCGAGAATCAGGGCCTCATTGCCTGCAATCTTATAGATCAGGTTTGCGCAGCGCTGTGTAGTCGCAGTTGAAAAATCGATTTCGTCAACCGTCACCTCACCGTCATCACAGGAAATCAACAAAATCAGCAAAGCAGTGAAAGCCGCAAACTTTTTCATGGCATCTTTTAAGCAAAAATAGTTTTTTTTTTGACCTCCATTGCTGCTGTGCCCGGGCAAAATTTGCTGGTTATGCTTAACTTTGGCCCCTTTCCATAAAACATGAAATTATTGCTCATCACACTCTTCGCGTCCCTTGCCGGCGGGGCACAGATTCTGGAATCGCCATCGGGGAAGCTTCAGGCCCGTTTTTTTTTGGAAGACGGGACGCCGTTCTACTCGCTGTCCCTTGACGGGAAACCGGTACTGGAGAAAAGCAGGTTGGGGATATTTGCCAAGGACAACAACTCTTTCTCGGCAGGCCTTCGGCTTGTGGGAACCGAATCGCGGACCGTTGACCAAACCTGGAGCCCGGTCTTGGGTGAAGAGTCGCAAATCAGGAATTGGTACAATGAATTAAAGCTGAACTTCATACATGACTTGACCGGAAGCAAAATGTCAATTGTATTCAGACTGTTTAACGAGGGGCTTGCCTTTAGGTATGAACTGCCCATACAGCCCAAATCCAATTACCTGGTGCTGGCAGGCGAGGCTACCGAGTTTCGCCTGACGGGAGATTACAACGCGTTTTGGATTCCCGGCGATTTTGACAGCAACGAATATGTTTATAATGAAACCCCTTTGTCCGGAATTGATGTAAGCAGGCTTGATATGAACAACGGCATCGGTTTTAAAGGGCCGTTGGCCGATACCCGCGTGCAATCGCCCTTGCAGATGAAAACTGCTCAGGGGATGTATATCAATATTTTTGAAGCGGCGGTTGACAATTATCCGGTGATGCACCTTCAACTGGATCCAGGCCGATACGCGTTTACCGCGGCTTTCGCGCCCAATGCCATTGGCGATATTGCCTATGTACAGGCGCCCTTCAATACTCCCTGGAGGACAGTAATGGCTACGATGGATGCCAGGGAAATCCTTGCCTCCCGAATGATCCTTAACCTAAATGAGCCCTCAAGGTTAACCGATGTAAGTTGGATCAGGCCAATGAAATATGTCGGTATTTGGTGGGAGATGCACGTAGGAAAATCGACGTGGGATTACGCGGGGTTACAAAATGCCCAAAATAACGGCTCGCCGCTGTCTTCAGGTAAGCATGGGGCTACCACCCAAAACGCCAAACGCTACATCGACTTCGCGGCCGGGCATGGGTTTGACGCCGTGCTGATCGAGGGCTGGAACACAGGTTGGGAGGACTGGTTTGGAAATTGGAAAGAGGAGGTGTTTGATTTTACGACACCTTATCCGGATTTTGACCTTGAGCAGGTGACCGGGTACGCAAAAGAAAAAAACGTCAAGTTGATCATGCACCATGAAACCTCGGGTTCGGTGGCCAATTATGAACGCCGCCTGGACCGAGCGTTTGGTTTCATGAAAAAGTATGGTTATGATGCGGTAAAGACCGGCTATGTAGGGCGAATCATTCCGCGCGGCGAATACCACGACGGCCAAACCATGGTGAATCATTATCATCATGTTGTAAAACGCGCTGCCGATTACCGTATCATGGTGAACTCGCACGAGTCGTCAAGGCCTACGGGGATGCACCGCACGTGGCCCAACTGGATTTCCAGCGAGGCAGCCCGCGGCAACGAGTTCAATGCCTGGAGCAATGGAAATCCGCCCATGCATGAAACCATTTTGCCCTTTACGCGGCTTTTGGGCGGTCCGATGGATTATACGCCGGGTATTTTTGAAATCAGGATGAGCACTTATGACCCGTCCAAAAAAGAGCAGGTGCACACCACTTTGGCCAAACAATTGGCGCTGTACGTAACGCTTTACTCGCCCTTGCAGATGGCCGCTGATTTGCCTGAAAATTATGAAAAGCACCTGGACGCTTTCCAGTTTATCAAAGATGTCCCGGCCGATTGGAGCCAAAGCGTTGTACTGGAAGCCGAACCCGGCGACTACGTGACCATTGCCCGGCAGGACAAAAAATCCGAAAATTGGTTCCTGGGCGCGATAACGGATGAAAACCCGCGGACAACTACTTTAAAGCTCGACTTTCTTTCACCGGGCAAGAAATACAAAGCCGTTATCTATGCTGACGGCAAAGGCGCGCATTGGAAAGACAATCCAAAATTGTACGTCATCCGAACAGTGAATGTCACCTCAAAAAGCAAACTTAAATTGGAACTCGCGGCCGGTGGTGGTACCGCGATCAGTTTTTTTACCCATGAATAAAATATATTTTGACAATGCGGCCACGACCCGTCCGCGCCCTGAAGTGATTGCCGAAATGGTCCGCGTGCTTGAAAACGAGTTTGGAAACCCGTCATCCACTCATGCCTTTGGCCGAAGCGCGCGTTCAGTAGTTGAAATGGCGCGCAAATCCATCGCAAAAAATCTCAACTGCCAGGCACAGGAAATCGTTTTTACCAGCGGAGGGACCGAGGCCGATAACTGGCTGCTCCGAAGCGCGGTGAAAGGCCTTGGTATCAGGCGGGTTATTACCAGCAGGATTGAACATCACGCCGTGTTGCATACCCTTGAAGCACTTTCAAACGAATTTGGCTTTGAAGTCGATTACGTGAAAATCAATCCCACAGGCGAAGTGGATCTGAATCATTTGGAACATCTGTTGCAGCAGCCGGGCCCGGTATTGGTATCGCTGATGCACGTGAACAATGAAATAGGGACCGTACTTGATTTAGGCGCCGTGGGAGGGCTTTGCCGAAAGTACAACGCATTTTTTCACAGCGATACAGTGCAATCGGCGGGGAAGGAGCCTCTGGATCTGCAGGCCGTTCCGCTTGATTTCATGGTGGCAAGCGCGCACAAATTCCACGGTCCCAAGGGCATCGGGTTTGCGTTTATCCGCAAAGGTATCGGGCTGCTGCCTCTTATCTATGGCGGTGAACAGGAAAAAGGGCTAAGAGCGGGCACTGAGCCTGTGCACAATATTGCCGGTATGTCGCTGGCTTTTGAACTGGCGCACATTCATCATCAGGAAGAAAAAGCCCACATCCTCCAACTCAAGGAATACCTGACTCACCGCGTGCTCGAGGAATTTCCAGGAGCCAGGATCAACGGGGCAAACACTTTTTACAACATCGTCAATATCTGCTTTCCATTTTCGGAGGAAAAAACCTCGATGATCCTCTTTACGCTGGATTTGAAGGGGATTGCGCTCTCCCGCGGAAGCGCGTGCCAGTCGGGGAGCGCGAGGCCGTCGCATGTATTGGCCGAAATCCTGTCAGAACACGATATTAAAAAACCCAGTTTGCGCATTTCCTTCAGCCATGAAAATACCGTGGAAGAAATTGACCATCTGATCCAGGCCTTGAAGTCTGTGTAAAATATTGTAAACTTAGTGGCGAATCCTGTAAGGGGATTTGCGCGTGATGATGGTAGTTTTACAAAAGCCAATCTCCACCATCATGAACAAACCCATATCACCCAAGGTTCACGGAATAATTGATTACGTCATGGGAGGAGCCCTTGCAGTTCTGCCCAAGGCAATTGGCCTGAATTCGGATGCCGTAAAAGCTTACGGTGGGCTGGCTGCCAATTTTTTGGTTGTCGATGCACTCACCGATACACCGGTAGGTCTCAAAAAAGTAATGTCATGCGGAACCCACAAGAAAGCCGATTTGGCAACTTTGGGGACCCTGGCGCTGATGTCTCTTGCAAAACCCTTCCGCCAGGACCGCAGGGCACTCGCTTTCCACATCGGGCTGCTGGCGCTCACATCGGCACAATACATGCTCACTGACTATGACAAAAATCAGAATTGCAGCAATGCATCCTGGTCAGAATAGAAAATTTCATTGTTTTTTGCTGAGAAACCACCTGTGCTCCCGGGTGGTTTTTCTTTTATTCCAAATCAAGGTTGGTAATGATGGTGTTCTCTCCTTTCATTGAATATTTGTAGTTGCCGAAACATTTGTTCACGGCCTCAAAAAAGGGTTTTGCGCAACCGGGTTCCATCCAGTCATGGAGTTCCACCACAAGCATCTTCACTTTGGGTAACCATTCTTCAAAGCCTTCGGAGAAGACGGCCTTTTCGCTGGTTTCGATATCCAGTTTCAGGATGTCGACGCGTTCCAAACCGTACTTGGAGAACAGTGTGGAAAGCGAAATGGCTTGCAAGTCAGGCCGGTCAGTGGTTTCTTCAACAACCATCGCCCATTTTCCCATCTGGTATTTGTCATGGATGCGAAGCCCTGTATCCTTGCTCCACAGCCCGGCATTTTCGCAATGCACATTTTCATAATTGGCCATATTTTTGGCAAGCACCTCAAAATTGGTACGGTCAGGTTCTACCGCAATGAGCATGGCTTGCGGATATTTGTTTTTGACATAAACTGAAAACATTCCCACATTGGCCCCGCCGTCAATAATTACTTTTGGATTTTGCGGGAATTCAATGCGGTATTCATTGTTTACGAATACCTGGTAAAATGTTGCAAGGTCCGAAGTTCTTTCGCGCAGTGCGATGGGAAATCTGGCGTTGGGTATCCGGATATTTTCCAATTTCCTGGCTCGGACCTGACGCCACAACCTGTAACCCGGACCCGTTCCAAAAAGCCCCGCAAAGCGCAGCAACAACCTGATTTGTTTTTTCATCGGCGCAAAATACGAAATCTGTGTTTAGATTTCGGCCAGCAGATTTTCCAGGTCCAGTGCGTTGGTGAACATCGCCAGGCCATGGGCGTCAAAAGGCCATTCTTCCCTTGGCCTGTCAAAGTACAACTCAACCCCGTTGCCGTCGGGATCATCCAGGTACAACGCCTCGGAAACGCCGTGATCGGCCGCACCAGTCAAGGGATATCCGGCGTCCAGCAACCTTTTGAGGGCTATGGCCAGATCACGCCGGGTAGGGTAGAGGATCGCAGTGTGGAACAGCCCCGTCGCATTGCCGTCGGGCTTCGGGCCGTTCTTGGAGTACCAGGTATTGAGTCCGATATGGTGGTGATAGCCGCCTGCCGAAATAAAAGCTGCCTGTGCTCCGTAGCGTTGCATAAGTTCAAAACCGAGGATTCGGCAGTAAAAATCCAGTGCCCGTTCTAGGTCGGCAACTTTGAGGTGGACATGCCCGATGCGGGTTTGCGCGGGAATAATGTATTTATCCATCTTGATTGGTTTTTGAAGCAAATGCGATGATATGGCCATCGGGACAAGCGACGTAACCGGCGGTGTCGCCCCAATTTCGCGGTTGCGGAGGGCTTACCGGCACGGCGCCCATTTTAAGGGCATTGTGAAAAGCGGCATCAACATCAGTGCAACCCAGATATAGTTCGCACCGGGGCACGCCGCTTGCCTCTGCCGGATTCGGGACCGCATCTTTTAAAATTTTTATGATCCCGGACTCTGGCATCAACCCCAGCCGAATTCCGGGCAGGGCAAATTCAGTCATTCCGGGCACGTCAGTTACCGGGTCGAGTTCGAGCAGACCGGAATAAAAGTCCCGGGAACGTTGTTGGTCAGCAACAAACAGAATTATCTGGACGGCAGTCAGGTGCATCCTGCTAAGTTACACAATTGCCGCTAGTGGCCGGCGCGCGAATGGTAAAAGATGATTACCTGCGCATAGGGATCCAACAACAACGCGGTAGTTTCGCCATTGTCAGTGTCGAGTTTGTACTGATATCGCGTTCCGGATTTGAGCAGTGGCCGCATTTCAGATTTTGCAAAAAAAGCCGCGTCGGCCGACCGGTCAAGTGTTTTGGCCATGACTGTGGCATCTGAAGAGGCTATATGATACATCGACGCGAAGTAGGCCGCATCGGAATACTCGTCATAACCCTCCAGTTTATTGACCAGATCCAACTGCTCAAAGTCGTGGCCGGCAAAGTTGGCAAGCAGCCTTTCCCGGTGATTGCGACAGGAAACCGTAAAAATCAGCATCCACACAATCATTAGGAACGTCAAAGGGCACCGGAGTGGAAAAATTTCCAGGGCTGAAGGTTTTGAAATGCGTTTGGTTTTAACAAACATGTTGAAAATCAGCTTAAAAAATCTTCCGAAAATTAACACATTATCCATTTCCCTCCTACTATATTTGCAGCCGATAATGCATACGAATGGAAAATATTTTTAACCCCGCCTACAGGCAAAAGTACATACAGGGTTATACTTTTGGGCTGTTCCCCGTGTTCCATGATTGTGAAGATATGCTGAGGATTGCGCCACATTACAACAATGAAGCGTTTATCCTCGGGTTTCACGAAGGCCGTTTTGAATATGAAAAACTCAACGGCAAACTTTCCGATGGGATTCCCGACCAGATTCTCACCGAAAAGATCCTGGACGAATTTTTCCTTGAAGGCAAGTTGGGAATGACCCTTGACGTGACAGGATTTACTC
>JAEZGB010000178.1 GCA_023437485.1 Bacteroidota bacterium | reverse complement strand
TCCCGAATGGCAGGATATTATACAATTTTCCGTAAATCTAACAGAATTACCACATTTGGGCAAATAATTCTGACTTATTTACCAACAAGAGAAACGTATGCTGTTGATAACCAGGCGCTAAATCAATGATTTTTAACAATTCGGGAGTAAATTAAATTTGCTGTTTTACGCGCTGCTCCCCGACCGCCCAGCATTTTTTCCAGCTCATCGTAATCGTGAAGCATTTTGCTCCGGGCAGAGGGATCGAGCAAGCGGCTCAATTCGGATGAAATGTTTTCAGGATTGCAATCGTTTTGAATCAGTTCAGTAACCACGGGCTTGTCCATGATCAGGTTTACAAGTGAAATATATTTTAGTGAAATCACGCGTTTGGCAATCTGGTAAGAGGCCCAGCTGCCTTTGTACAACACGGTTTGCGGTACTTTGAACAGAGCGGTTTCCAGCGTTGCCGTACCTGAGGTGACCAGCGCTGCGGTGGAAATTGAAAGCAGGTCATAGGTTTTGTTTCGAAGCAATTTCACATCACTTCCTCCCAAAAATTTATCGTAAAATTCAGGTTCCTGCCCTGGCGCCCCAGCCACGACAAATTGATGATCGGGGAATTTATTCGCCACCGCGAGCATTTCAGTCAGCATTTTGGATATTTCCTGTTTCCGGCTCCCGGGTAAAAGTGCGATAACCGGCCTTTGGTCCAGATTGTTCTCGAGCCGGAAGGTTTGGGCGTCGGGCATCGGCCTTCGAGAAATTGCATCGATCAACGGATGGCCCACAAAATCTACCCGGTATTGATGCTTGTTCTGGTAATAATCAAGTTCAAAAGGCAGGATGACGTACATGAAATCAATGTCACGCTTTATGTCTTTAATACGGTTTTCCTTCCATGCCCAAATTTGCGGTGAAATATAAAAATGCGTTTGAATCCCTGCTTTCCTGGCCCAGCGTGCAATACGCATGTTAAAACCTGGGTAATCAATAAAGATCAGCGCATCGGGCTTAAATTCGGCAATGTCTTTTTTGCAGAAGTCGATGTTTCGAAAAATGGTCCGAAGGTTCATCACAACTTCGGCGAAGCCCATAAAGGCAAGTTCGCGGTAGTGCTTTACCAGTGTCGCGCCTTCGGCCTGCATCAAATCGCCGCCCCAGCACCTTATGGTTGCCTCGGGATCAACCAACCGCAATTCGCGAATCAGCCCCGAACCATGCAAATCTCCCGATGCTTCGCCGGCAATGATGTAGTACTTCATATAAAAAAGGTGTAGATGGACAGCAGTATGAGAGAAAGTACCACGCCTCGGGCCATCATTTCTTTACGGAAATGCAACAGCGCAAAAAAGACCAAAATATTCAGCACCGCACCCAGCGCCAGCAGTTTTCCAAAGGCGCCGCCTGCACGTAGTCGGCCAAATCCTTCGACCACGCCGTAATCAGTAAAAGCCATGATAAAAATTGTGCTTCCCAAAATGGATGTGGCCAACCCGATGAGCACTCCGTATATTAAATCGATCTTATTCATTGAGTTTCCAAGTGTTGAGCACCTGCATGGCGTGATGAGCGGTCATGTCAAATTGGACGGGTACCACACTGATGTAGCCGTTGTCCAGCGCCCACTCATCAGTATCATCACCCTTGTCCTGATTGACGAATTCACCGGTGAGCCAATAGTAGTCCCGGCCTCCCGGGCTTTGCCTTTTGTCGAATTTTTCCATCCACATCGCCTTGGCCTGTCTGCAAACCCGCACTCCCTGGATTTGATCTTTTGGAATTCTGGGGAAATTGACATTTAACAGGACACCTTCCGGCAATTTGTTTTCCAAAACCTGCGAAGCGATTTTCTTTACGTAGGGTTTTAAAGGCTCAAAATCAGCGTTCCAGTCCAGATCGGCAAGTGAAAAACCAATCGCGGGGATGCCTTCGATGGCCGCTTCGACCGCGGCGCTCATAGTCCCTGAATAAATAATGTTGATGGATGAATTGGAACCGTGGTTAATACCCGATACGCACAGGTCCGGTTTGCGTCCCAGGATTTCGCTGACGGCCATCTTGACGCAATCGGCGGGAGTTCCCGAGCAGGCGTATTCTGTCCGGCCGTCCATCTCAATCTTGTTCAGGTAAAGCGTGTTGTTGATCGTGATGGCATGTCCCATGGCGCTTTGCGGCTTGTCAGGCGCAACCACTACCACCTCGCCCAGGGTTTGCATAACTTCAATCAGGGCGCGGACACCGGGCGCGGTGATTCCGTCGTCATTGGTAACCAGGATGAGGGGCCTGTTCATGATAATTTGGTAACATTTTGAGGTTTTTGCCGACAAACCGTCGGCCTTAGTCCAAATGGCCCGAGGTATTGTAAAAAGTTTAACACCGCAAGCGCAGGGAAATTGATACTTTTGGAAAAACAAAAATAGGCAAATTACCCACACCGGACCTATTTTTATATCTTTAACGCAAGTTGGCTAAAATGCCGGAAACGTGGCATAATTTTTAAAGGAAGGCAGCGGCTTTCAATACCCAATGAATACTATTATCACATTTATGAAAAGGAATTATAAAATATTGCTTGTCATCGTGGCCCTGGCGGTGGCATTTTGGAGTTTTGTCCCACGCGAGAAGAACGACCCCGAGAAAGATAAGCTTCTAATTGAATTGCTGACGTTTGTCATTGAGCGGGGGCATTATGACCCGGCGGTGGTTGACGATAATTTTTCAAGAGGGGTTTACAAGGATTATATTCAGGCGCTTGACCCGTCAAAGAGATTTTTCCTGCAGGCCGACATTGACCAATTCGCGGCGTATGAGAACCGTATTGATGACATGATCCGCACCAAGGATCTTTCCTTTTTTGATCTGACTTATAACCGGTTGATGCAGAGGATAAAGGAAAGCCAGGAATATTATAAAGGGATTTTGTCCAAACCTTTTGATTATAATGTCAACGAAGAATTCAATACGGATTATGAAAAACTTCCGTACGCCAAAAACACTCAGGAATTGAAGGAAAAGTGGCGCAAGCAAATCAAATTGTCCACACTTTCTTCATTGAGCGACAAACTTGAACTTCAGGAAAAAGGAGGCAAATCAGACGACACCCCGATGGCGGCCAAAGTGACCGACGAACTCAAAGATGAAGCACGGGCCGCCGACAAAAAGAAGAAGGAAGAAGAAGTCAAGATAATCAAAAAGTCTTTTGAGGAACTTGAGAAGGAAACCCGCGAGAGTTCGCTAAAATCCCTCAATGAGTACTTCAGTTTTATTAATGATTTGAACCGAAATGACTGGTTTTCAGTCTATATAAATGCAATTGCATCCAGGTTTGATCCCCATACCTCGTATTTTGCACCTGAAGAAAAAGATCGCTTTGACATAACCATGAGCGGTAAATTGGAAGGCATCGGCGCACGCCTTCAAAAGAAGAATGATTATACTGAGATCACTGAACTGATTTCAGGCGGCCCGGCCTGGCGCGGCAAAGAACTGGAACCGGGAGATGTTATACTCAAGGTTGCCCAGGGAAACAGGGAGGCGGTTGATGTGGTAGGGATGAGGCTTGATGACGTGGTCAAAAAAATCAAAGGGCCAAAAGGAACTGAGGTGCGCCTTTCGGTCAAGAAAACCGATGGCACAATGAAGGTGATTTCAATTATCCGCGATCAGGTGGAAATTGAGGAGACTTATGCCAAATCCAGCGTTGTCGAAAAGGACGGAGCCAAATACGGGATTATTTACCTTCCCAAATTTTACATAGATTTTGAAGACAATTCAAGCCGCGACGCAGGCAAGGATATCGCCGCCGAGGTTGAACGGCTCAAAAAGGCCGGAGTACAGGGCATTATTATGGACGTGCGCGATAACGGTGGCGGATCATTAAAGACCGTGGTTGATATTGCAGGTTTGTTTATTGAAGATGGTCCGATTGTCCAGATCAAATCAACCGGGCGCAAAAAAGAGGTGCTT